>NZ_JBSFBQ010000007.1:0-304556 GCF_053593015.1 Streptomyces sp. NPDC002403
CCGTCCGGATCGAGCGGCGCGGGGCGGGGCCGTTGACCTGCCACTGTTCGACCGGGTGCGTACGCAGGCTCCTCGGCGCCCGGGCGGGCCGCGGCAGCACCGGGTGGACCGTGCCCTCCGGCATGCTCAATGTCCACACGATCGCACCGTCGAAACGCGATGTCCGCTCTTCGTACCTGTCGCCCATGCCTCACACGCTAATCTCGTCGGCGAAGGCAATCGGCTTCCCGGGGCGGTCATGACGGCACTGATGGAGTTCACCACCGACAACGGTGCGACGGTGACGGTCGAGGTCGACCGTCACACGCAGGGCGCGCAGCTGGTGGCGCTGGGCGACGACAACACCCTGGCCAGGGCCGGGCGCACCTTCGACAGCGCCCTCACCGGAATCCGTTCGGCGGCCGAGTCCGCCCTCGCGGTGTTCCGGGACGGCGCCCTGAAGCCGGACGGTGTGGAGCTCGAATTCGGGGTGAAGATCACGGCGGAGGCGGGGGCCGTGATCGCGAAGAGCGCCGTCGAGGGCCACATGGTGGTCAAGCTGTCCTGGTCCCCCGGCGCGACACCGGCGGAACCGGCGACTCCGGCGGAACCAGCGGCTCCGGTCGTTCCGGCGCCCGCACCCGCGCCATAGCGACCGCCGCGGCGGTCGCAGCCGCGAAAGCCGCTCAGCCGTCGGACTCGTCATCCCGCTCGTCGGCGTTCGGCTTGCCCTGGTTCGATTTGTCCGGCTCCTTGTCGCGGCTCGGCTGGAGCCTGGACCTCACGTCGTCCGGCGGCAGGAACTTCGACCAGCGCTCGGGGAATTCGGACGGCATGTAGGGGCTGTCACCCTCGTCGTCCTCGTCGTCGTCATCGTCGTACCGGTCCTCGTCGTCCTGGTTCCCCGCCTGCGTCCGGGCGACGAACTCCGCCGCCTGGGCCGCGCGCACCCGGTCGTTGGCCGCGCGGGCGGCGGCCGTCGCCAGCGAGGGCCACACCCGGTCGATGGCAGCGTTCACCGCCGCTCCCACCAGTACCGCGAACGCGGAGATGCCGATCCACAGCAGGACGGCGATCGGGGCCGCCAGCGAGCCGTAGATCGTGGGCCCCTCGACCGTACTGGTGAGATAGATCCGCAGCAGGAAGCTGCCGAGCACCCACATCGCGAGCGCCACCAGCGCACCCGGCATGTCTTCGATCCACGGCGAACGGACCGGCACGGACACGTGGTAGAGCGTGGTCAGGAACGCGATCGACAGCAGGATCACCAGCGGCCAGTACAGGACGCTTATGAGCTCGGTGCCCCACGGGACGAACTCCACGACCCTGTCCGGTCCGACGACCAGCAGCGGCAGCACCACGGAGCCGAGCAGCAGCGCGACGACGTACAGCAGGAAGGAGAGCAGCCGCGTCTTGACGATGCCGCGCTGGCCGTCGAGGCCGTACATCACGGTGATCGTGTCGATGAAGACGTTGACCGCGCGGGAACCGGACCAGAGCGCGATCGCGAAGCCGATCGAGATGACATCGGGCCGGGCGCCGGTGGTGACGTCCGCCAGGAGCGGCTTGGCGAAGTCGTTGACGCCCCGCTCGCTGAGCACGGTCTGCGCGGCGTTGAGGATGTTGCGCTCGATGGAGGCGACCGTGGTGGTGCTGGTCCACTCGTCGACGTAGCCGAGCAGCCCGATCAGGCCGAGCAGCAGGGGCGGCAGGGAGAGCAGGGTGAAGAACGCCGCCTCGGCGGCGAGCCCGAGAATGCGGTACTCCATGCACGAGTTGACCGTGTCCTTGAGCAACTGCCAGGCCATCTGCCGCTTGGATACGTTGCGGTAGAGAACTCGGGCTCGGTGGAGCCGACCCGGCCGCTCGGGTGTTTCATTTGCTGCCTGCACGTCCTTACCGTATCGGCATGGCAGCCACCACCCACACCGTGTCCAACCAGGTACCGCCGCTCACCGGCTACGACGTCTTCGCCGCCGACCGGGCGCTCACCGAGGCGGTGCGACGTCACACGTCACCCGGGCTCCTGGCCGAAGTCCGGGGCGAGCTCGGTGAGCTGGGCAGGTCCGCGGGCTCCGCGCAGGCGCAGGAGTGGGGCGCGCAGGCGAACGCTGATCCGCCGGTGCTGCGTACCCACGACCGCTACGGCCACCGCATCGACGAGGTCGGGTTCCACCCGGCCTGGCACCGGCTGCTCGGCCACGCGGTCGGCGCGGGCCTGACCAATGCCTGGGGCCGGCCCGGCGGTCATGTGCGGCGGGCGGCCGGCTTCCTCGTGTGGACGCAGGTCGAGGCGGGGCACGGCTGCCCGCTGTCGATGACGCACGCGGCGGTGCCCACGCTGCGCACCGATCCGGCACTGGCCGCCGAGTGGGAGCCGCTGCTCACCTCGACGGTGTACGAGCGGGGGCTGCGGCCCGCCGCGCGCAAGGCCGGGGTGCTCCTCGGGATGGGACTGACGGAGAAGCAGGGCGGCACGGACGTACGGTCGAACACGACCCGCGCCGAGCCGCTTGCCGCGGCGGGCGAGTACCTGCTCACCGGGCACAAGTGGTTCTGCTCGGCGCCGATGTCCGACGGATTCCTGGTGCTGGCGCAGGCACCGGGCGGACTGACCTGTTTTCTGCTGCCCCGGGTCCTGCCCGACGGCACCCGCAACGCCTTCGCGATCCAGCGGCTCAAGGACAAGCTGGGCAACCGGTCGAACGCGTCGGCCGAGGTCGAGTTCGACGGTACGTGGGCGCGCCGGGTCGGCGAGGAGGGGCGCGGGGTGCGCACCGTCTTCGGGATGGTGGCGGCGACCCGGCTGGACTGCGTGATCGGTTCGGCGGCGCTGATGCGGCAGGCGGTGGCGCAGGCGATCCACCACTGCACGTACCGCAGCGTGTTCGGCGGGGTGCTGGTCGAGAAGCCGCTGATGCGCAATGTGCTGGCCGATCTGGCGCTGGAGTCGGAGGCCGCGACGGTGCTGGCGATGCGGCTGGCGGCGGCGTACGACGACGGCTCGGAGAGCGAGCGGGCCTTCCTGCGGATCGCGGTGCCCGCGGCGAAGTACTGGGTGACCAAGCAGTGCACGCCGGTGGTGGCCGAGGCGCTGGAGTGTCTCGGCGGCAACGGCTACGTCGAGGAGTCCGGCATGCCCCGGCTGCTGCGCGAGGCGCCGCTCAACTCGATCTGGGAGGGCTCGGGCAATGTGCAGGCGCTGGACGTGCTGCGGGCGCTGCGGCGTGAGCCGATGGCCCTGAACGCGTTCCTCCAGGAGGTCGGCAGGGCGCGCGGGGCCGATCACCGGCTGGACGGGGCGATCAAGGACATGCTGACGGAGCTCGCCGATCTGAACGGGATCGAGGCGCGGGCCCGCCGGCTGGCCGAGCGGATGGCGCTGGTGCTCCAGGGGTCGCTGCTGGTGCGGTGGGCGCCGCCGGAGGTGGCCGACGCGTTCTGCGCGTCGCGGCTGGGCGGGGACCGGGGCGCGGCCTTCGGCACGCTGCCGCACAGCCTCGATCTGGCCTCGGTCGTCGAACGGGCGCGGCCGGTCGCGGATTAGCGGGGCCCGTTTCCCGTGCACGGCATCGGAGGGTGGTGCTGCGCCGACACGGCACCACCCTCCATGCTGTGCACACCGGACAGTGGAGCGCAGGCTCCGCCGCACGGCGTTCCACCACTCTCGTACGGACCTCCACCCCCTCGCCAGAGTTGCAAAGGGTTGCAACCATTGTGCGGAGTGTGCGGTGCCCGCCTCCTCTCGGCGGCAGGATGGGGCCCGTGGATCGTCGAGCCGGCCTGGGATGTGGGGGAAACCGGAGTGGAGACAAGTGCCTTCGGGGTGACACCAACGGATGCCCGGCAGTCCGCGGAGGCCACCCGCCTGGTCCACCGGGCCAGGGAGGCCAGGCTCGCCGGTGAACGCCGGCCGGTCTCGCCGCGGGCCGAGATCGGTGCCTCGTGGGACCGGGTGCTGCGCAGCGGCATGGATCCGGACCAGTCCACCGAGAGCGAGCTGCTGGGCGTGGACGAGATCGAGCACCGGCGCCGGGTCTCGACACTGGGCGAGGTGATGCCGCTGCTGAACGACGGTCTGGTCGCCCTGGCCGACGCCGCCCGGCAGATCATGGTGGTCACCGATGTGGAGTGCCGGGTGCTGTGGCGCCGGGGCAACGCGACGGTGCTGCGCCGGGCGGACGAGGTCTGTCTGGCGGAGGGCGCGGCCTGGGCGGAGGAGAGCACGGGGACGAACGCGATCGGTACGGCGCTGGTCTCCCGTGTCCCGGTCCAGGTCCATTCCTCGGAGCACTTCGTCCGCACCCTGCACAACTGGACGTGTGCGGCGGCCCCGGTCCGTGACCCGCGGGACGGCAAGGTGATGGGGATCGTCGACATGAGCGGTCCCGCGTCGACGTTCCATCCGACGACGCTCGCCCTGGTCAGTTCGGTCGCCAGGCTCGCGGAGAGCGAGATCAGGAACCGGCATCTGCAGGCGATCGACCGGCTGCGCTCGGTGGCGGCACCGCTGGTGTGCCGGCTGGGCGGGCGGGCCCTGGCGGTGGACACCCACGGCTGGCTCGCCGCGGTGACCGGGATGCCGCCGGTCGACCGGCTGCCGCTGCCCAAGTCGTTGCGGCCGGGCCGGGTGTGGCTGCCGTCGCTCGGCATGTGCCGGGTGGAGCCGCTGCCCGGCGGCTGGCTGCTGCAGGTCGCGGACGGGCCCTCGGACGGGGCGCCGCAACGGGTGGTGCTGGATCTGAGCCGGCCCCGCGGTCTCACGGTCAATGTGGTGGGCGCGGTGGGCACCTGGACGCAGCGGCTCTCGCCGCGCCACGCGGAGCTGCTGTACACCCTGGCGCTGCACCGCGAGGGGCGTACGGCGTCCGAGCTCGCCCAGGACATCTTCGGCGACGCGACCCGGACGGTGACGGTGCGGGCGGAGGTCTCCCGGATGCGCCGCCACCTCGCCCAGGTGCTCGCGCACCGCCCGTACCGCTTCGGCGAGGACATCGAGGTGGAGGTGATCCACCCGGACGACCCGGCCGATCTGCTGCCGCACTCGACGGCCCCGGTGGTGGTCAGGGCGCGGACGGGCGACCGGGGTACCTCGTAGCCGGTTCCGGTTCCGGTCCGGTCCGCGGTCCGCGGTCCGCGCCTCGGGACCGGCTTTGGCGCGGGCGGCGGGGCGTGGTTCCCTGGCAGCCATGAGCAACTCCGTACCCGCCGCCGCGCCCGCCACCACCGAGGTGACCATCTGGTCCCTGGAGCAGACCTCCCCCGACGACCTGCGGCCCGCCGCGGTCCCCGAGGGCGATGTGCGGATCGTGCGGTCACAGATTCCGCTTCCCGAGTTCAGCCGGTTCCTCTACACGGCGGTCGGCGGCGACATCCGGTGGACGGACCGGCTCGGCATGACGTACGCGCAGTGGCAGGAGGCCCTGGACCGGCCGGGGGCCGAGACCTGGGTGGCGTACGAGAACGGCACCCCGGCGGGCTACATCGAGCTGGACCCGCAGGACGAGGGCGCGGTCGAGATCATGTACTTCGGGCTGATTCCGGCTTTCCGGGGGCGGCGGATAGGCGGTCATCTGCTCTCGTTCGGGGCCGCGCGTGCCTGGGACCTGGCGGAGCGCTGGCCGGAGCGGACGCCGACGAAGCGGGTGTGGCTGCACACCTGTTCCAAGGACGGCCCGCACGCCATGGACAACTATCTGCGGCGCGGCTTCCGGCTCTTCGACACGAAGGTGGAGCTGGAGCCGGAGGCGGCGACGCCGGGGCCGTGGCCGGGGGCCGGGCGGTGACGGGACGGGCGGCAGCCCTCCGCCCGCGGTGAGGCCACCGGCGACAAGTGGGGGGATTGCGGCTATTACGGGCGAGGCGGCCCGGGTGTCCCGGGTGACGAGCACCACAGCATCTCGCGATGCGGGACACTCTCGTCCACATCTTGGATAGTGGTGGACTGGCC
Source organism: Streptomyces sp. NPDC002403 (assembly GCF_053593015.1). Classification (NCBI taxonomy): domain Bacteria; kingdom Bacillati; phylum Actinomycetota; class Actinomycetes; order Kitasatosporales; family Streptomycetaceae; genus Streptomyces; species Streptomyces sp. NPDC002403. The sequence continues at coordinate 5,930 of NZ_JBSFBQ010000007.1, forward strand.
CGAGATACGCGTGCCACGCTTCCGTCATGCCTGGAACCGGAATTGCCTTGGTGAGTCGACGCCACGTCGACCTCGGCCGCGTGTCCAGCGCCATCTGTCCGGCGAGCTGAGAGTCCCAGCACCGCCGCGCTCCCCTTTTTCTCTGCAATCCCTGCGCACCGCCGCGCCTTGACGCGAGTGTGCAGTTCAGAGCCGCCCTCCTGCAGTCCCGAAGGACGTACTGTCATGGCCGCTACCCCGGAACAGCCTGCGACCACCACGCCTCGCCGCAAGGCCGGACGCCACCGTGGCGAAGGCCAGTGGGCCGTGGGGCACCACACTCCTCTCAACGGCAATGAGCAGTTCAAGAAGGACGACGACGGTCTCAATGTGCGGACGCGCATTGAGACGATCTACTCCAAGCGCGGCTTCGACTCGATCGACCCCAACGATCTCCGCGGCCGGATGCGCTGGTGGGGTCTCTACACCCAGCGCAAGCCCGGGATCGACGGCGGCAAGACCGCGATCCTGGAGCCGGAGGAGCTGGACGACAGGTACTTCATGCTGCGGGTCCGGATCGACGGCGGCCGGCTGACCACCGCACAGCTGCGGGTGATCGGCGAGATCTCGCAGGAGTACGCGCGCGGCACCGCGGACATCACCGACCGGCAGAACATCCAGCTGCACTGGATCCGCATCGAGGACGTCCCGGCGATCTGGGAGAAGCTGGAGGCCGTCGGGCTCTCCACCACCGAGGCGTGCGGCGACTGCCCCCGTGTGATCATCGGCTCCCCCGTGGCCGGCATCGCCGCCGACGAGATCATCGACGGCACGCCCGCCGTCGACGAGATCCACGACCGGTACATCGGCAACAAGGAATTCTCCAACCTGCCGCGCAAGTTCAAGACCGCGATCTCCGGTTCGCCGGTGCAGGACGTGGTCCACGAGATCAACGACATCGCGTTCGTCGGCGTGGTCCACCCCGAGCACGGTCCGGGCTTCGACGTCTGGGTCGGTGGCGGGCTCTCCACCAACCCGCGGCTCGCCGAGCGGCTGGAGGCATGGGTGCCGCTCGACGAGGTTCCGGACGTCTGGGCCGGAGTCGTCGGCATCTTCCGCGACTACGGATACCGGCGGCTGCGCAACCGCGCCCGGCTGAAGTTCCTGATGGCCGACTGGGGCCCGGCGAAGTTCCGCCAGGTGCTGGAGGACGAGTACCTGAAGCGTCCGCTGACCGACGGCCCCGCACCCGAGCAGCCCACCAGCCGCTGGCGCGACCACGTGGGTGTGCACCAGCAGCAGGACGGCCGCTTCTACGTCGGTTTCGCCCCCCGGGTCGGCCGGGTGGACGGCTCCACGCTCGCCAAGATCGCCGACCTGGCCGCCGCACACGGCTCGGACCGGCTGCGCACCACCGTCGAGCAGAAGATGATCATCCTCGATGTGGCGCAGGACCAGGTGGACTCCCTGGTCGCCGGGCTGGAGGCGCTCGACTTCCAGGTACGGCCCTCGCCGTTCAGGCGCGGCACGATGGCCTGCACCGGCATCGAGTTCTGCAAGCTGGCGATCGTCGAGACGAAGGCGCGCGGCGCGGCGCTCATCGACGAACTGGAGCGCCGCCTGCCGGACTTCGACGAGCCGCTCACCATCAACCTCAACGGCTGCCCCAACGCGTGCGCCCGCATCCAGACCGCCGACATCGGCCTCAAGGGCCAGCTCGTGCTGGACGAGGACGGCAACCAGGTCGAGGGTTATCAGGTGCACCTGGGCGGCGCCCTGGGCCTGGAGGCCGGGTTCGGCCGCAAGGTCCGCGGCCTGAAGGTCACTTCGGCCGAGCTGCCCGACTACGTCGAGCGGGTCCTGGGCCGGTTCCAGGAGGAGCGCGAGGACGGCGAGCGGTTCGCGGCCTGGGCGGCGCGGGCGAGTGCGGAGTCGCTGTCATGAGCGAGCGCGCCGCACCGTTCCACTGCCCGTACTGCGGGGACGAGGACCTGCGCCCGCACGAGAGCGGCCACGGCGCCTGGGAATGTGCCTCCTGCAACCGCGCGTTCCAGCTCAAGTTCCTGGGCCTGCTGACCCGGGGACTGCGGCGCAACGACGTCGAAGGGGACGGGACATGACTCGGGCTCTGCGGACCGAAGACCTTGAGACCCTGGCCGCGCGGGCCGGCCGTGAACTGGAGGACGCCTCGGCGCCGGAGATCCTGAAGTGGGCCGCCGACACCTTCGGCGGGAAGTTCTGCGTCACCTCCTCCATGGAGGACGCGGTCGTCGCGCACCTCGCCTCGCGCGTCCTCCCCGGCGTCGACGTGGTCTTCCTCGACACCGGCTACCACTTCCCGGAGACGATCGGCACGCGTGACGCGGTCGAGGCCGTGATGGACGTCAACGTCATCACGCTGACCCCCCGGCAGACCGTGGCCGAGCAGGACGCCGAGTACGGGCCGAAGCTGCACGACCGCGACCCCGACCTGTGCTGCGCGCTGCGCAAGGTCAAGCCCCTCCAGGAGGGCCTGACGGGATACACGGCCTGGGCGACCGGACTGCGCCGCGACGAGTCCCCCACCCGGGCGAACACCCCGGTCGTGGGCTGGGACGCGAAGCGGCAGAAGGTGAAGATCTCGCCGATCGCCCGCTGGACGCAGGACGACGCCGACGCGTACGTCGCGGAGCACGGCGTACTCACCAACCCGCTGCTGATGGACGGCTACGCCTCCGTGGGCTGCGCGCCCTGCACCCGCCGGGTGCTGGAGGGCGAGGACGTCCGCGCCGGACGCTGGGCCGGCCGGGGCAAGACCGAGTGCGGGCTGCACGAGTGATGACGACTGATCAGGAGACTTCGATGAGCGTGACGGAGACGGGAGCCACCATCTGGCTGACCGGTCTGCCGAGCGCGGGCAAGACCACCATCGCGTACGAACTCGCCGGGCGGCTGCGCGGCGAGGGCCACCGCGTGGAGGTGCTCGACGGGGACGAGATCCGGGAGTTCCTCTCCGCGGGTCTCGGCTTCTCCCGCGAGGACCGCCACACCAACGTCCAGCGCATCGGCTTCGTCGCCGAGCTGCTGGCGGCCAACGGCGTGAAGGTGCTGGTCCCGGTCATCGCCCCGTACGCGGACAGCCGGGACGCGGTACGCAAGCGGCACCAGACCGAGGGCACCGCGTACCTGGAGGTGCATGTCGCGACCCCGGTCGAGGTGTGCTCCGAACGCGATGTGAAGGGGCTCTACGCCAAGCAGGCGGCGGGCGAGATCAGCGGGCTCACCGGGGTCGACGACCCGTACGAGGCGCCCGAGTCGCCGGACCTGCGGATCGAGTCGCACCGGCAGACCGTCCAGGAGTCCGCGGCGGAGCTCTACGCGCTGCTGAGCGAGAGGGGTGCGGCATGACGACCGTCGCGACCGTGCAGGAAGGCACCGGCAACCCGTACGCACTCAGCCACCTGGACTCCCTGGAGTCCGAGGCCGTGCACATCTTCCGCGAGGTGGCGGGCGAGTTCGAGCGGCCGGTGATCCTGTTCTCCGGCGGCAAGGACTCCATCGTGATGCTGCATCTGGCGCTCAAGGCGTTCGCGCCCGCGCCGGTGCCGTTCACGCTGCTGCACGTGGACACCGGGCACAACTTCCCCGAGGTGCTGGAGTACCGCGACCGCACGGTGGCCCGGCACGGGCTGCGGCTCCATGTCGCCTCCGTACAGGAGTACATCGACGCCGGGAAGCTCCGCGAGCGCCCGGACGGCACCCGCAACCCGCTGCAGACCGTGCCGCTGACCGAGGCGATCCAGCAGCACCGCTTCGACGCCGTGTTCGGCGGCGGGCGCCGGGACGAGGAGAAGGCCCGCGCCAAGGAGCGGGTCTTCTCGCTGCGCGACGAGTTCTCCCAGTGGGACCCGCGCCGCCAGCGCCCCGAGCTGTGGCAGCTCTACAACGGCCGGCACGCCCCCGGCGAGCACGTCCGGGTCTTCCCGATCTCCAACTGGACCGAGCTGGACGTCTGGCAGTACATCGCGCGCGAGGGCATCGAGCTCCCGGAGATCTACTTCGCCCATGAGCGCGAGGTCTTCAGCCGCTCCGGAATGTGGCTGACCGCGGGCGACTGGGGCGGCCCCAAGGAGGGCGAGCGGGTCGAGACCCGGCAGGTGCGCTACCGCACCGTCGGCGACATGTCGTGCACCGGCGCCGTCGACTCGGACGCGACGACGCTGGACGACGTGATCACCGAGATCGCCGCCTCCCGGCTCACCGAGCGGGGCGCGACGCGTGCCGACGACAAGATGTCCGAGGCCGCGATGGAAGACCGCAAGCGCGAGGGGTACTTCTAAATGACCACCACAGCCGAGCAGTTGTCGGCCACCACCCTGCTGCGGTTCGCCACCGCGGGATCCGTCGACGACGGCAAGTCCACCCTCGTGGGACGTCTGCTGCACGACTCCAAGTCGGTCCTGACCGACCAGCTGGAGGCCGTCGAGCACGCCTCGCGCAACCGGGGCCAGGAGGCACCCGACCTGGCGCTGCTGACCGACGGCCTGCGGGCCGAGCGCGAGCAGGGCATCACCATCGATGTCGCCTACCGCTACTTCGCGACGCCGCGCCGCCGGTTCATCCTGGCCGACACCCCGGGGCACGTGCAGTACACCCGGAACATGGTGACCGGCGCCTCGACGGCCGAGCTGGCCGTCGTCCTGGTCGACGCCCGCAACGGCGTCGTCGAGCAGACCCGACGGCACGCCGCGGTCGCCGCGCTGCTGCGGGTTCCGCACGTGGTGCTGGCCGTCAACAAGATGGACCTGGTCGACTACGCGGAGCCGGTGTTCGCCGCCATCGCCGAGGAGTTCACCGCGTACGCCGCCTCGCTCGGCGTCCCGGAGATCACCGCGATCCCGATCTCCGCACTGGCCGGTGACAACGTCGTGGAGCCGTCCGCGCACATGGACTGGTACGGCGGGCCGACGGTGCTGGAGCACCTGGAGACGGTGCCGGTCAGCCATGACCTCACCACCTGCCACGCCCGCTTCCCGGTCCAGTACGTGATCCGGCCGCAGACCGCCGAGCACCCCGACTACCGGGGCTACGCCGGTCAGATCGCCGCCGGCGCGTTCCGGGTGGGCGAGGCCGTCACCGTCCTCCCCTCCGGCCGTACGTCGACGATCGCCGGGATCGACGCGCTCGGCGAGAGCGTGGACATCGCCTGGGCGCCCCAGTCGGTGACCCTCCGGCTGGCCGACGACATCGACATCTCGCGCGGTGACCTGATCGCACCGGCCGACGACGCGCCGGCCGTCACCCAGGACGTCGAGGCGACCGTCTGCCACGTCGCCGACCAGCCGCTCGCCGTCGGCCAGCGGGTGCTGCTCAAGCACACCACCCGCACGGTCAAGGCGATCGTCAAGGACATCCCCTCGCGCCTCACGCTGGACGACCTCTCCCAGCACCCGGCGCCCGGCCGGCTCGTCGCCAACGACATCGGCCGGGTCGTCGTCCGCACCGCGGAGCCGCTCGCGCTCGACGCGTACGCGGACTCCCGGCGCACCGGATCGTTCCTGCTGATCGACCCCGCGGACGGCACCACGCTGACGGCCGGGATGGCGGGCGCCTCGTTCGCCGCCGCGGACGGGCCCGAGGCCGCCGCGGACGACGCCGGATGGGACTTCTGATGACCATCGACATCTACTCCACGTTCGCGAAGGAGGGCGGCCGCATCGGCAGCGGCGCCCTCGGCAGCGGCCAGGGCGGGGTCGCGCGATGTGCGCGATGACGTACGCGCACCGCCTGCGCGCCCAACCGCTCCGCCCGCACAGCCAGTTCAGACGAAGACCTGCCGACCTCCCGGCCGCGTCCCCGTGATCGACCGGGACGCGAGGACCGGGCCGACGAGAGGAAAGCCTCCCGTGTCTGCCCCCCGTACCACGCCGCGCCGCGCCCTGGCCGCCGTCGCCGCCCTGCCGCTGCTCGCCCTCGCGCTCACCGCCTGCGGCTACGGCTCCGAGGCGAAGCAGGACGACGCCGAGAAGGCGGACGTCGCCGCCGGCGGCAAGAAGCTCTCCGCGGACACCGTGAAGATCGGCTACTTCCCGAACCTCACCCACGCGACCGCCCTGGTCGGCATCCAGGAAGGCATCATCGCCAAGGAGCTCGGCTCCACGACGGTCAAGCCGTCGACGTTCAACGCCGGTCCCTCCGAGATCGAGGCACTCAACGCGGGCTCGATCGACATCGGCTTCATCGGCCCCTCGCCCGCCATCAACGGCTACACCAAGTCCAAGGGCAAGAGCCTGAGGATCATCGGCGGTTCGGCGTCCGGCGGCGTGAAACTGGTCGTCGACCCGAAGAAGATCAAGACCCTGGACGACCTCAAGGGCAAGAAGATCGCCACCCCGCAGCTCGGCAACACCCAGGACGTCGCCTTCCTCAACTGGATATCCGAGAAGGGCTGGAAGGTCGACGCCAACAGCGGCAAGGGCGACGTCTCCGTGGTCCGTACGGACAACAAGGTGACGCCGGACGCCTACAAGTCCGGTTCCATCGACGGCGCCTGGGCCCCCGAGCCGACCGCCTCCAAGCTGGTCGCGCAGGGCGCCAAGGTGCTCCTCGACGAGTCGACGCTGTGGCCGGACAACAAGTTCGTCATCACGAACATCATCGTGTCGCAGAAGTTCCTGACCGAGCACCCGGACGTCGTCGAGGCGGTGCTGCGCGGCACCGTCGACACCAACGCGTGGATCAACGCCAACCCGGACAAGGCGAAGGCCTCCGCCAACGCCGCGCTCAAGACGCTGTCCGGCAAGGAGCTGCCGCCCGAGGTCCTCGACCCGGCGTGGAAGTCGATCCGGTTCATCGACGACCCGCTGGCCGCCACGCTCGACACCGAGGCCGAGCACGCGGTGAAGGCGGGACTGCTGGAGCAGACGGACCTGACGGGCATCTACGACCTGAAGCCGCTGAACAAGATCCTCAAGGCCGCGGGCAAGCCCGAGGTCGCCGACGCCGGTCTCGGCGTCAAGTAATCCGGCACCCGGAAAGGATCCCAGGAGGTGACGACCATGGCGACCACCACGCTCACCGAGGCCGAGGACCGTACGGCGGTCGGGCACGCCGCCCGCATCGACCACGTCTCGAAGTCCTTCGGCGGACCGGAGGGGCAGCAGCTCGTCCTGGACGACATCACACTCGATGTCGCTCCCGGCGAGTTCGTCACCCTCCTGGGCGCCTCCGGGTGCGGCAAGTCGACCCTGCTCAACCTGGTGGCCAGACTCGACCGCCCGACCGCGGGGTCCATCGAGACCCCCGGCGGGCGGCCGGCCCTGATGTTCCAGGAGCACGCCCTCTTCCCGTGGCTGACCGCGGGCAAGAACATCGAACTCGCGCTGCGGCTGCGCGGCGTACCCAGGTCCGACCGCCGCGCCGAGGCGGAGCGGCTGCTCGAACTCGTACGGCTCGGCGGGGCGTACGGGAAGCGGGTGCACGAGCTCTCGGGCGGCATGCGGCAGCGGGTGGCGATGGCCCGCGCGCTCGCCCAGGACAGTCAACTGCTGCTGATGGACGAGCCGTTCGCCGCACTCGACGCCATCACCCGGGATGTGCTGCACGACGAGCTGACCCGGATCTGGCGCGAGACGGACGTCTCGGTCCTCTTCGTCACGCACAACGTGCGCGAGGCGGTCCGGCTCGCCGAGCGGGTCGTCCTGCTGTCGTCGCGGCCGGGCCGGATCGCCCGGGAGTGGACGGTCGACATCGAGCAGCCGCGCCGCATCGAGGACACCGCGGTGGCCGAGCTGTCCGTGGAGATCACCGAACAACTGCGTGGGGAGATCCGCCGACATGGCCAGCACTGAGACCGCCGCCCAGGACACCGCCCAGGACCTGGCGGGCCTGGAGGCCGGGCTGGACGCCCTCGACGCCGTACGGGTGAGCCGCACCCCGGTCCGCGAGGTGCTGGTGCGCAAGGTGCTGCCGCCCGTCGTGGCGGTGGTCCTGGTGCTCGCCGTCTGGCAGATCCTGATCTGGGCGCAGGTCACCGACGACTACAAGCTGCCGTCGCCGTCCCAGGTGTGGGACGAGGTGACCAACGCCTGGGCGCAGGGCACCCTGCTCGGCTACATCTGGACCAGCGTCTCGCGCGGTCTGCTCGGCTTCCTGCTGGCACTGGCCATCGGTACCCCGCTCGGGCTGCTGGTCTCGCGCGTCAAGCTGGTCCGCGCGGCGATCGGGCCGGTGCTCTCCGGGCTCCAGTCGCTGCCGTCGGTCGCCTGGGTGCCCCCCGCGGTGATCTGGCTGGGGCTCGACGACAGGATGATGTACGCGGTGATCCTGCTGGGCGCGGTCCCGTCGATCGCCAACGGACTGGTCGCGGGCGTCGACCAGATCCCGCCGCTGCATCTGCGGACCGGGAAGACGCTGGGCGCCACCGGGCTCCGCGGCACCTGGCACATCGTGCTGCCGGCCGCGCTGCCCGGCTACCTGGCGGGGCTGAAGCAGGGCTGGGCGTTCTCCTGGCGTTCGCTGATGGCCGCCGAGATCATCGCCTCCTCGCCCGATCTGGGGGTGGGCCTGGGGCAGTTGCTGGAGCAGGGCCGGGAGACCAGCAGCATGTCGATGGTGTTCCTCGCCATCATCCTGATCCTCACCGTCGGCATCGCGATCGACCTGCTGATCTTCAGTCCGCTGGAGCGCTGGGTGCTGCGCGGCCGCGGCCTCCTCGTCAGGAGCTGAGTACGACCATGACCGCTCCGGTACTTCTCGTCATCGCCCACGGCAGCCGCGACCCGCGGCACGCGGCGACCGTGCACGCGCTCACCGCGCGGGTGCGGTCGCTGCGGCCCGGGCTGCGCGTGGCGACGGGTTTCCTCGACTTCAACGCGCCGTCGGTACCGCAGGTCCTGGAGCGGCTGGCCGCGCAGGGGGCGCAGGACGTCGTCGCGCTCCCCCTGCTCCTCACCCGGGCCTTCCACGCCAAGTCCGACATCCCCACGGTGCTGCGCGAGGCCCGGAGCAGACTGCCCCGGCTGCGGGTCCGGCAGGCCGGGGTGCTCGGCCCGTCACCCCTGCTGAACTCGGCGCTGGAACGGCGGCTGCACGAAGCCGGGATCCGTCCCGGCGACCGGAGTTCGACCGGGCTCGTCCTGGCCTCGGCGGGCTCCACAGACCCGGAGGCGATCGCAGTGATCGCTGAAATCGCGCGGGAGCTGCGGCACACCGGTTGGTGTTCCGTGCGGCCTGCGTTCGCCTCCGCCACATCTCCCGCCGGGTTCCCGCGCACCGAGGACGCGGTACGGGCCCTGCGGGACGAAGGGGTGCGCCGGGTCGCGGTGGCGCCCTACGTCATCGCTCCCGGCCGGCTCCCGGACCGGATCGCCGAAGGGGCGGCCGGCGCGGACGTGCTGGCCGATGTGCTCGGCGCCTCACCGGAGTTGGCGCGGCTGCTGCTGAACCGGTACGACGGGGCCCGGGTGCCGGCGGCCCGGACCGCGGCGCTCACCGCGTGACGCGGCGCCCGCTCACCCCACGTCCAGGCTGCCCGTGCGGGTCCGCTTGAGTTCGAAGAGGTCCGGATTCCCGGCGAGCACCCGGAAGCTGTCGAAGACGCGCCCGGCCTCCTCGCCACGCGGTGCCGCCCGCAGCACGGGCCCGAACCACACGGCACCGTCGACATGGATCGTGGGCGTACCGACGTAGCCGTCCGCCTCCGGGTCCTTTCCGGCGTCGTGGCTGCGCCGCAGCGCGTCGTCGTACGCCTGGGAGTGCGCGGCGGCGGCGAGCCCGGCGGGCAGGCCGAGCTCCGCGAGGGACTCGGCGATCACCTCGTCGAAGTCCTCGTTCTTCTTCTGGTGGATACGGACGCCCATCGCGGTGTAGAGATCGCGGAGCACCCCGTCGCCGTGGGCCTCGGCCGCCGCGACCGCGACCCGTACCGGGCCGATCGACTTGTCGACCAGCTCCCGGTACCAGTCGGGGAGTTCATTGCCGGTGTTGTGCAGGAAGAGGCTCATGACGCGGAAGCGGAGATCGATGTCGCGCCGCTGCTCCACCTCCAGCATCCAGCGGGAGGTGATCCAGGCGAACGGGCATGCCGGGTCGAAGTAGAAGTCGACGGCGGTCCGGCTCTGTTCCGGTGTGTGCGATGTGGTCATGGGTCGAGCCTAGACATGGATTGGCACGTGGTCCCGGGCCATTGGACGACGTTTCGACTGGGCCACTTCGGGCCCGGAAGGGCGGGCGGCAGCATCCCCGGATGCCGACCGTCGAGGCACTGGTCGCGCCTTCCGTGTCCGGATGCGGCGCCGGGCCGGCCAGGACGTCACCGACGCGCTGGCGGACCCCGACCGGGCGGTCGCGCACCTCGCCCGGTCGCTGCCGACCGACCCGGGCCCTCCATGACTCGCCGGGCCCCCGGGGTCGAGGGCTCCGGTCCGGACGACGAACTGCGCGGGGTGATCCTCCGGGAGTACGGGCACGGCTGCGGGGAGCCGGGCGCCCCGCGGTGGCGGGTCGAGGCCATCTGCGCCGAGCCGCCCGTCGAGCCGGACGAGGACGAGCTGCTGCGCCGGGCCGTGGCCGCGGCGGGCCTGGCGCCGCAGCCCCTTCTCTCTCCTGCGGGGAGGACCGGGGACGCCCGTCCGGATCAGGCCCCGGTCCACTGCGGGTCGCGTCCGCTGTGGGCCAGTGCCTGCTCGAAGACCGAAGCCGACGCGGGCACCGTCACCTCGTCGGCGAAGCCGTCGTACTGCCGGTAGAGCGCGGCCATGCTGTCGACGACGCCCAGGACGTAGGCGGCCGCCCCGTCGGAGAGCCGGTACTCCTCGCCGACGGCACGGGCCACGTCCCAGCCGTGCAGGGCCGTCTCCGCGATGAGCATCGCGGCGATGTCGGCGGCCGGGGTGGTCGAACCCCCGAGGTCGACCTCGCCCTCCCAGACCGCCGGGTCGGACCAGGCGGCGACCGCGCGGTCCAGCTGCGCGGCGTACTGCTGCGCCCAGTCGGCGTCGGCGGTGAAGTCGCGGGCGGTGAGCTCCTCCGGGAGGTCCTTGCGCAGGGCGCGGTGCTCCAGGCCGTGGGAGGTGTACAGCACCCAGTGGTTGACGAGCCCGCGCACATCCCAGTCGCCGCAGGGCGAGTCCGGTGCGTCGAGCTGCTCGGCCCGGACGGAGCGGGCGATGCGGGCCGCCTCGGCGGCGACTTCGGTCAGGTACGCGTGCTCGTTCTTCATGCGTCCCAGTCTGAGGTCTTCCCGGCGGCCGGTATTGAAGAAATGCGACGCGGGAGCAGGCGGCGCCGTCCGGTGCGGCCCGCTCAGGAACCCTCGGCGTCGACGAGCGCGACGAGCTCGGCCACGGGCATCGAGCCGGCCTCCCGGCGCTCGCGCGCGAAGGCGTTCGCGGTGCGGCGGAGCACCTCGTTGACCGGGGTGGGAATTCCGTGGAGGCGGCCGAGCAGCACGATCTCGCCGTTGAGGAAGTCGGCCTCGATCGTGCCGGTGCCCCGGCAGAGGCTCTGCCAGGACGAACCGCCGCCGCGCGGGGAGCCGTCGAACGGTTCGAAGCGGATCCTTCCGGCGCGTACCGCCGCCTGTTCCTCCCGGCCGACCGGGTCGATTCCGGCGGCGGTGAGCACGGCCGTCCCCTCGGCGTGCGCGCGCTCGAACAGTTCGAGGGCAGCCTGTCCGCCGAGCGGGCCGGTGACGGCCTCGATCGCGTTGGCGAGGTTGGAGAGCAGCTTGCCGTACTTCCAGCGCATCACGTCCGGCACGACGGGGGCGAGCAGCTTCGACTTCTCCAGGTCGGCGGCGATCAGCCGGGCCGTCCCGTCGGTCCCGGTGGGGTAGCGGCCCAGGTGCAGGATGCCGGTCAGCGGGGTACCGGCGGCGGAGACCTCGCCGGGCCGGACGAAGGTGGCGGGCAGCCAGACGCACATGCCGTACACCCGGCGGAAGCGGCGCAGGGCGAGCCGTTCGCTCTCCACCCCGTTCTGCGCGCAGACCAGCGGCAGCCGCTCCCCCGCCGTGCCGCCGCCGGCGACCGGCCGGACGCTCCACGCGTCGAGGGCGGCCGTGCTGTCCTGCGTCTTGACGGCGAGTACGAGTACGTCCTCCGCGGTCAGATCGAGCGCCTCGGGCCGGTCCACGACGGGGAGCCGGTGGGTGCGGGCGCCCTCGGGGGTGACGAGCCGCAGCCCGCCGGTCCGCAGTGCCTCGTACTGCGCACCGCGCGCCACGAGCACGACCTCGTGGCCGGCCTCGGCCAGACGTCCCCCGATGGCACCGCCGACGGCACCCGCCCCGATGACGACGTAACGCATCCCGACTCCCGTTCCACGGCCCACAGGTCAGAAATCCCGCCCCCTCGAAGGGGCGTCGGCGCCTCAGCATAGGGTCCGTGGCCACAGCACCGATTGCGACTAGTGTTCCCGTCATGTCTTCTCTCGCACCCCTTCCCGATGATGTGTTCCTGCTCGGCGGCGAACTGCCCGTACGCCGGCTCGGCTACGGCACCGCCCAGCTGACCGGCCCCGGCTACTGGGGCCCGCGCGGTGAGCGGCAGGACGCCGTGGCGGTGCTGCGGGCCGCCGTCGAGCAGGGCGTCACGCTCGTGGACACCGCCGACAACTACGGTCCGGGGCTGGCCGAGGAGCTCGTCGCCGAGGCGCTGCACCCGTACCGCGAGGATCTGGTGATCGCGACCAAGGGCGGTGTGGTGCGCACCAGTGACAGCGCCTGGCACATCGCGGGCCGGCCGGAGCAGCTGCGGGCGATGTGCGAGGCCAGTCTGCGGCGGCTGCGGACGGACCGGATCGACCTCTACCAGTTGCACCGGCTGGACCCCGAGGTGCCGATGGCCGACCAGCTGGGCACCCTGGATGCACTGCGGCAGGAGGGTAAGATCCGGTACATCGGTCTGGACACCCTCACCGCCGACCAGCTGGAGCAGGCGCTCTCCCTGACCGGGATCGCCTCGGTGCAGAACCGCTTCAATCTCCTCGACCGTTCGTCGGACGCGGTACTGAAGGTGTGCGAGGCCCACGGCCTGGCCTTTCTGCCCTGGTTCCCGCTGGCCAACGGCGCTCTGACCGGCGACGCCGCCGCGGCGCTCACCGGCATCGCCGACCGGCACGGTGCCACCCGCGGGCAGATCGCCCTCGCCTGGCTGCTGCACCGGTCCCCCGTGCTGTGCCCGACCCCGGGCACCGGTTCGCCCGCCCATCTGGCGGAGAACCTGGGGGCCCGGGAGATCCGGCTGTCCACCGAGGACCTGAGCCGCCTGGAGGCTCTCGCACCCGCGTGAAGGAGCGCTCGCCCATGACCACCCCCCGCACCACCCCCGCCGTCCCCGCCCCGGCTGCCGCTCCCGAACCGGGTGGTTCCGCCCCGGTGATCCGGGCCGATGCCGTCTCGCTCGTGCGGGAGGGCAATGTGCTGCTCGACTCGGTCTCGCTGACCGTCCGGAGCGGCGAGCACTGGGCGCTGCTCGGTGCCAACGGCGCCGGGAAGAGCACGCTGCTGGGGCTGCTCGGCGCGGTCAACCACCCCACCCGGGGCTCGGTGGAGGTGCTGGGACGCACCCTCGGCCGGGTCGATCTCCGGGAGCTGCGGTCGCTGCTCGGGCATGTCAATCCGCGTCATCCGCTGCGTTCCCCGCTGTCGGTGCACGAGGTGGTGCTGACCGGTCTGACCAATTCGGTCGAGCCGGTGCCGCGCCGGTCGGTGAGCGAGGAGCAGCGGGACCGGGCGGAGCGGCTGCTGAAGATGCTCGGCATGGGCGGCAAGTCGGGCTCGCGCTGGCCGGCGCTGTCGCAGGGCGAGCGGGGCCGTACGCTCATCGCCCGCGCCCTGATGCCGCAGCCGCGGCTGCTGCTGCTCGACGAGCCGGCCACCGGCCTCGACCTCGCCGCGCGCGAGCAGCTGCTCGACAGCCTGGATGTGCTGCGGGAGGAGCATCCGGAGCTGGCCACGGTCCTGGTCACCCATCACCTGGAGGAGCTGCCCGCCTCCACCACGCACGCGCTGCTGCTGCGGGGCGGCCGGTGCGTGGCCTCGGGTCCGGCGGACGAGGTACTGACCACCGACCGGGTCAGCGACTGCTTCGGGCACCCGGTGCGGATCTCCCGTACGGACGGCCGGTGGGCGGCCCGGGCTCAGCGCGTGGCCCGTCGCTGACCGCTGCTCAGCCGTCGGTTCCGGCAACGCCGTCGAACGGTGTGGCCTGGTTGAAGTAGAGCACCCAGCCCTCGTCGGTCATCCGCCACACCGAACTGCGATGGGCGAGGCGTCCCTTCGTCTCGGTGTCGTAGGTGAGGTGGACGAGGTCGTCGGCGAGCTGGACCCCGCTCATCCGGGACGCGGTGAGCGGGCCGGGGCGCGGGGCGTCCGCCGCGGTGAGCGAGGCGATCATGGTGTCGCGGTCCCAGACCCGGCCGGTGTAGTCGATCTCGCGGTAGTCGGGGTGCAGCAGCCGGGCGAGGAGTTCGGCGGAGGCGCGCACGGCCGGGTCCAGGAGGCGCAGCTCGCCCTCGACCGCGGCGGCCACGCCGGGTGACGGTTCGGTCATGTGCGGGCTCCGTCGTGCGCGGGTGCCGGGGGCGGCGTGGTCCCTGTGGGTGCCGTGGTCCCTGTGGGTGCCGTCATCTCCACCAGCTTGACCACGGTGTTCCAGTTGCGCGAGGTGGCGACGAGGCCCTTGGTGACGGAGGAGCGGGACAGCGCCTCGGCGAGCTTCGAGCGGCCCAGTCCGTCGGGGGCGTAGAGGTAGAGGGCGCGGTCGCCGAGTCCGAATGCCTCGGGGAGGAAGGCCGCCGGGTCGATCCGGGCGAAGCGGCCGGCGTCGACCGGCTGGTCGTAGTAGGTGATGTGGAGCTGTTTTCCTTCGAGTTCGGCGGCCGGGAACGGGCAGGCCGCCGCAACTGCCGCCAGGTAGGCACCGGCCCGGACCAGGCAGGGCACGAAGAAGCCGAAGCGCTTCTCGACGGCCTGCTCCAGTTCGGCGGCGAGTGCGTTCTCGTCGTCCGACGGGCTGCTGAAGACGGCGTTGCCGCTCTGCAGGTGGGTTCGGACGTCTCCGTGTCCCAGTTCGGTGAGCAGTGTACGGAGTTCGGCCATCGGGAGCTTCTTGTGGCCGCTCACATTGATCCCGCGCAACAGCGCCGCGTACATGGTCATGGGCACACCATAGGACGATCTCTTCGCACGACGCGGCCGCCGCGCCCCGTGGGGGAGGGCGCGGCGGCCTGTCGTGGCTGCGGGCCGGTTACTCGACGACCTTCAGCAGCTTGTTCGGCGTGCCCTCGGTCGCGTTGGAGATCGCGTCGGGGGTGGCCCCGTCGGTCAGTGCCGTGGCGACCTCCTCGGGGGTGGCGTCCGGGTGACCGGCGAGGTAGACGGCGGCGGCACCGACGACGTGGGGGGTCGCCATGGAGGTGCCGGAGATGGTGTTGGAGCCGTCGTCGCTGTCGTTCCAGGACGAGGTGATGTCCGATCCCGGGGCGTAGATGTCCACGATCGGGCCGTAGTTGGAGAAGTACGACTGCTCGTCGTCCACCGTGGACGAGGCGACCGTGATGGCCTCGGGGACGCGGGCCGGGGAGCTCTCGCTCGCGTCGGAGGAGTCGTTGCCGGCGGCCACCGCGAAGGTGACTCCGGAGGCGATGGCCTTCTGGACCGCGGCGTCGAGTGCCTCGTCCGCGCCGCCGCCGAGGCTCATGTTGGCGACGGAGGGGCCCTCGTGGTTCTCGGTGACCCAGTCGATACCGGCGACGACCTGCTCGGTGGTGCCCGAGCCGGAGTCGTCGAGCACCCGGACAGCGACGATCTTGGCCTTCTTGGCAACCCCGTAGGTCGCACCGGCGATGGTCCCCGCCACATGGGTGCCGTGGCCGTTGCCGTCGTCGGCGCTGTCGTCGTTGTCCACGGCGTCGTAGCCCGAGCTGGCCCGGCCCTCGAACTCGTTGTGCGTGGTACGGACGCCGGTGTCGATGACGTACGCGGTGACACCCTCGCCCGCGCTGTCCGGGTAGGTGTACGCGTTGTCGCCGGCCGTCTCGGTCTGGTCGATCCGGTCCAGCCCCCAGGACGGCGGGTTCTGCTGGGTCTCGTCGATGTGGAACTTCTTGTTCTGGACGACCTTGGAGACGGCCGGGTCGGCCGCCAGACGCTTGGCCTCGGTGAGCGAAAGGCCGCTGGCGGAGAAGCCGTTGATGGCGGAGCTGTAGTTCCGCTGCAGCTTGCCGCCGTACTCCTTGGCGAGCTTCGCCTTGTCGGCCTTCTGGTCCAGCATCACGATGTAGCTGCCGGAGACGGCGTCCGCCGCGTCCGCGCCGTAGACGACACCCATCGCGGGGGCGGGGGCCGCCCCGGCGATGGAGGTGTTGAGCAGGGTGACTCCGGCGGCCGCGGCCACGGCGGTTATCGCCGCGGTCAGCTTGATCCGGCGTGCGCGCTTGTGAATTGCCATGAAGAGGGGTCTCCTCGTCATTCTTTGTGGGGGGATCGACCCCCGGCCGGAAGATCTCCGGGGGGCTGGCTCGAAACCCTCGCCGATTGACGCGCCCAGATCAAGACCTTCATGCGGCTGTGACTTACTCAACAAAGTTTCGTAATAAGAAACCGGCCAGCCGCGCCCAAGTCGGGCGCGGCCGCCGCGACATCCGCCGCGCACACCGGGCCCGGGGCACGACCGGCGCTCTTCGCACTCGGGAAGACCAACCCCGCCCGACCGTACGGACGGGCGGGGCGGCGGCTTGATTCCATCCCCGTGTTCACAGAGCTCTCACGAGGTGACCACGTTGAGGTCGGCTCCGGACGACGCGGACCCCGATGGCCCCACCGGCCGGGCGAGCGGCACCTCACAACCTCAGTACCTCAACGCTGGTAGCGGGCCAGGACCCGGTTCCCGTCGTCGACCAGACGCTTCCTCAGCTCCCGCGCCCCGATGGCCCCGCTGTAGTACTCCTGGAGGGCGGGCGTGGCGACCTTGTCCTTCCACTCCGGGTAGCCGCGCACCGACTGGGCGGGCGCCGGCCGGAGCGCCTCCGCGACGGCGACACCGGTCGCCCAGCCGTTCTCGGCGGTGTGCAGGGAGGGGTCGGCGAGGGCCTCGGTGCCGGTCGGGAGCATCCAGTCGCCCTTGGCCAGGCGCACCATGTTCGGCGGCCGGAGCATGAAGTCGATGAACTGCGCGGCCTCCTTCTTGTGCGGGCTGGCCTCCGAGACGGACAGGGTCTGGGGGCTCACGCCCTGGGCGAGGCCCGCGCTGCCCGCGGGGGCCGGCAGGACCGTCCACTCGAAGCCCTCGGGCGCCTGCTCGACGACCTGCTGGCGGTACGAGAAGCCCAGCGGCACCATCGCGTACTTGCCGCCGAAGAACCCGGGCAGGGTGTCGGAGCCGCCCATGCCGAGTGCGGCGCGCGAGGCGCTGCGGTCGGTCCCGACCTGGTCGTGGATGGTGCCGGGGACCACCTGGTCGCCCTCGTCCGCGCGGATGGTCACCTTGCCGTCGGCGCCGCGGTGGAAGAGCTGTCCGCCGCTGGAGAGTCCGAGGTTGAGAGTGAGGGAGACCGGTTCCTTGAGCGGCCAGGCGACGCCGTACCGGCCCTTGCCCGTCAGTTCCTTGGTGACCTGCCGGAACTCCTCCCAGCTCCACGGCTCGTCGGGGGTCGGGACGCGGACCCCGGACTCGGTGAGGATCTCGGTGTTGGCGATCAGGACGCGGGGCTCCTGGAGGAACGGCACGCCGTAGACGCCGTCGCCGAAGGTGGTGGTGGACCAGCTCTGCCGCGGGATGTCGGCGGTCAGCCGGCCGGGGAGCAGCCCGCGCAGATCCGCGAGGTAGCCGCTGTAGGCGAAGTCGGCCAGGTCGTCGGAGGCGTCGTGGATGATGTCCGGCGCCTCGTCGCCCTCGAAGGAGGTGAGCAGCTGGTCGTGGACGGTGTCCCAACTGCCCTGGACGTAGCTGACATGGATGTCCGGGTGGGCCTCGTTCCACTCCTTCACCAGCTGTTCGTTGGCCTCGACGGACTCCTTCTGCCAGGCCAGCGACTGGAAGCTGAGCTCGATCCGCCCGTCGGCGCCCCGCCCGTCGTCCGTCCCGGCGCAGCCGGTGAGCAGCAGTGCCAGCGCGGTGGCCGTTGCGGCGGCCGTCGTCCGCAGGGATGCCCGCATCAGCTCTTCACCGCCCCGGCCAGCATGCTGCCCGTGATCCGCCGCTGGATGATCGCGAAGATCACCAGCGAGGGCAGGGTGGCGAGGAACGCGGCGGCGGCGAGCGGCCCGAGGTCGGCCGCGCCCTCAGCACCGATGAAGTGGGTCAGTACGACCGGCAAGGTCTGCTTCTCCGGGGTCTTGAGCAGGACGAGCGCGAAGAAGAGCTCGTTCCACGCGGTGATGAAGGCGAAGAGCGCGGTGGCGACGATGCCGGGGGCCAGCAGCGGTGCCGTGACCGAGACGAGAGTCCGCAGCCGGCCCGCGCCGTCGACCGAGGCGGCCTCCTCCAGCTCGGCGGGCACGGCCCGTACGTAGCCGACCAGCATCCAGAGCGCGAAGGGCAGGGCCCAGACGACGTACACCATGATCAGCCCCCACAGGGTGTTGATCAGATGGAGGTTCTTCAGGATCAGGAAGAGCGGGATGACCAGCAGGACGAGCGGGAACGCCTGGCTGATCACGACCCATGCGGTGGCCGCCGTCGAGAGCCTGGATCGGCGGCGGGCCATCACATACGCCATGGGGGTGGCGACGACGACCGCGATGAGGGCGGCGCAGACCGCGGCGATCAGAGAATTGGCGGCGGCCTGGAGCAGCGGCTGCTCGTCGAAGGCCTTGCGGAAGTTGTCGAGCGTCGGATGGTCGGGGATCCAGGTGGGATGCAGGGAGCCGAGTTCTCGCGCCGGTTTGAAGGCGGTGGAGACCAGCCAGAGGAACGGGAACGCCAGGAAGACCAGATAGCCGAGCAGCGCGGCGTACTGTCCGGCACGTGCGGTTCTGCCGGTACGCGTGCTCATCGGTCCTCGCCTCCCCTGAGCCGGCCGGCGAGATGGACGGCGAGGATCACGGAGATCACCGCGACCATCACACAGCCCATCGCCGCGGCGTATCCGAACTGTCCGTAGTGGAAGGCCTCTTCGTACGCGAAGAGCATCGGCAGCCGGGTGCGCCCGCCGGGCCCGCCGTTGGTCAGTACGTAGACCAGCGCGAAGGAGTTGAAGTTCCAGATGAAGTTGAGCGCGGTGATGGCGAGCGCGACCGGCCTGAGCACGGGCCAGGTGACGGTGCGGAAGCGGCGCCAGGCACCGGCCCCGTCCAGCGCGGCCGCCTCGTGGAGCTCCTGCGGGGTGTTCTGCAGCCCGGCGAGCAGGGCGACGGTGGTCTGGGGCATGCCCGCCCAGACGCCCACGACGATCACGGCGGGCAGGGCGGTGGCGAGTCCGGTGAGCCAGTCCCGGCCGTCGCCGAGGCCGAGATCGCGGATGGTCTCGTTGAGGATGCCCGCGTCCGGGTTGTAGACGAGCCGCCACATGAGGCCCACGACCACCTCGGGCATCGCCCACGGAATGATCGCCAGCGCCCGCGCCAGCCAGCGCATCCGCAGATTCTGGTTGAGCAGCAGGGCGAGGCCGAGGGCCAGTACGAACTGCGGAACGGTGACGCCGAACGCCCACACCAGGCCGATCCGGAACGAGTCCCAGAAGAGGGTGTCGTGGAGCAGATCCTGGAAATTCAGCCCGCCCACCCACTGGGTGGAGCGGGTGCGGCCGGACTGGGCGTCGGTGAAGGCCAGCGCGATGCCGTAGAGCAGGGGGCCGATGCTCAGGACCAGGATCGGGATCAGCGCGGGCAGCACCAGGAACCAGGTGCCGGCGCTCCGGCCGGCCGGCCGGAGCCGCTTGTCCTGCGGCCCGCCGGGCGGGCCGTGACGCTCCGAACGTACGGTTGTACTAGTTAATGTCATGAATTCGCCCCCTTGCGTCATTCGATCGGTTTTATACCGTTCTGGCCGCTCAGGTGGCCTCCGTCATCGTGCTGACGGGCCGTCGGTTCGTCAAGCCAACCTGCACTGATGCGAAAATCGGAGCCATGAACGAGATGCGTGCGCGTGAGGTGCTGGCCGCTGCCGGACTGTCCGGCGGTGCGGAGCTGCTCGCGCTGGGTGAGAACGCGGTGTTCGCCGTCGGCGACCTGGTGGTCAAGGTCGGCCGGGACGCCGAGCGCCACCCCGAACTACGGGACCGGGCCGAACGCGAGGTGGCCGTCGCCCGGTGGCTGGCCGACTCGGGCGTACCCGCCGTACGGGCCGCCGAGGCCACGGCGCGCCTGGTCGAGGGCCACCCCGTGACCCTCTGGCACCGGCTGCCCGGCGCCGTGCGACCCGCCGAGCCGCGGGACCTGGCGCAGCTGCTCACCCTGGTGCACGCGCTGCCCGCTCTGGACGGCCTCGGTCTGCCGCGCCGTGAACTGCTGGGCGGCGTCGAACGCTGGCTGCGGCTCGCGGGCGACACGATCGACCCGGCCGACGCCGACTATCTGCGCGAGCGCCGCGACGGCTTCGCGGCGGCGGCCGCCGCACTGGTCCCGCATCTGCCGCCGGGACCGATCCACGGCGACGCGCTGCCCCGCAACGTCCATGTCGGTCCGGACGGGCCGGTACTGGTCGATCTGGAGACCTTCTCCGCGGATCTGCGCGAGCACGACCTGGTGGTGCTCGCCCTGTCCCGGGACCGGTACGGCCTGGCGCCCGAGGCGTACGACGCGTTCACCGCCGCGTACGGCTGGGACGTCCGTGAGTGGGAGGGCTGCGCGGTGCTTCGCGGGGCCCGGGAGACGGCCAGCTGCGCCTGGGTGTCCCAGCACGCGCCGGGCAACCCGAAGGCCCTCGCGGAATTCCGCCGCCGAGTGGCCTCGCTGCGTGACGGTGACACGGCGGTGCGGTGGTATCCGTTCTGAGCGCCGCCCTGCGAACCCTGGCCGCGGGGCCGGGCCGTCAGCCGGCGGCGACGCCGGCCGGCTCCCGCAGCGGCCAGTGGCCGTCGACCACCGCGTCGGCGGTGCCCTTGCGGCGCAGGAACTGCTGGAAGTCCGCCGCCCATTGCGCGTACCACTCCACCTGGCGCTCGTGCAGCTCGGCGGCGGTCAGCCCGGCGACCGCGCCGTGCCGCTCGGCTATGGCGTACGCCACCCGGACCGCGGCCAGCGCGTCCGCCCCCGCGTCATGGGCTCCGCCGTGCACCACCCCGTACTCGACGCAGACCGCCTCCAGGTTGCGCTTTCCCTTGCGGTAGCGGTCGACGGCCCGGTCGATGGTGTACGGGTCGATCACCGGCCCGATGCCGGCCCCTTCGAGCCGGTCGCTCAGCGACGGCAGCCCGTGCCGCTGCAACTCCGCCGTGAGCAGCGTCAGATCGAAGGCGGCGTTGTACGCGACGACCGGCACGCCCCGGCGCCAGTACTCCGTGAGCGTCCCGGCGATCTCGTCGGCCACCTCGCGCACCGGCCGGCCCTCCGCCGCCGCCCGCTCGCTGCTGATGCCGTGGATAGCCGAGGCCTGCTCGGGAATCCGGATGCCCGGATCCGCCAGCCAGGTGCGCTGGCGCACCGGCTCCCCGTCCCTGCCGCCGACGCCGACGACCGCGGCCGTCACGATCCGGGCCTCCAGCGGATCGGTGCCGGTCGTCTCCAGGTCGAAGCCGACCAGCGCCTCCCGGTGCCAGCTCATCCCGTACCTCCTTCGTGGTGCTCTCCCCCAGGTGATGACCACCCTCGCACGCGCCACTGACAACGCGGTCGCGGCCCCTCAGGAGACGGGCCGGGAGTCCGCCCACACGGATTCGAATTCCTCGCGGTACGTCTCGAACAGCCCGTGCTCGTTGTCCTGCCCCGCCCGGACCACGGCACGCCCGCCGCCGCGCAGCACCAGCACGGGTGCCTCCATGCCGCGTGCGCGCCGCAGATAGGTCTGCACGACCCCGACCGCGTCCGTCCCGTCGCCGTCCACCAGATAGGCCGTGAAGCGCGGGGTCTCGTCGAAGACATGGATCTCGAAGGCGCCCGGATCGCGGAGCTTGGAGCGGACCCGGCGCATATGGAGGATGTTCATCTCCACCGACCGGCTCAGCTCGCCCTTCTTCAGGCCCAGCTCCCGCTCCCGGCGCTTGACCGCGCTGCTCGCCGGGTTGATGAAGAGCAGCCGCACCCGGCAGCCCGACTCGGCGAGCCTGATGAGCCTGCGCCCGGAGAAGTTCTGCACCAGCAGGTTGAGCCCTATGCCGATCGCGTCGAGCCGGCGCGCACCGCCGAAGAGATCCTCGGCCGGCAGCTGGCGCTGGAGCCGTACCCGGTCGGAGTGGACGGAGACCACGTCCGCGTAGCGGTCGCCGACCAGTTCCTCGACGGCGTCGACCGGGAGCCGGTCGGCCGAGGGCACCGCGGCGCCGCTGCCCAGGATCTCCAGGAGCCGGGCGGAGGCGCGCTCGGCCTGGGCGAGGACCGCCTCGTTCAGGGCGCGGTTGCGGGAGACCACGTTGCGGGCGACCTCCAGCTCGTCGAGCGCCAGCTCCACCTCGCGCCGGTCGTCGAAATACGCCTCGAAGCACGGCCAGTGCTGGACCATCAGCTCACGCAGCTGCGGCAGCGTGAGGAAGCTGAGGACGTTGTCGTCGGCGGGGTCCAGCAGATAGCCCTTGCGGCGCGAGACCTCGCGCACGGCGACGGCGCGCTGCACCCACTCCTGTCCGGCGGGCCCGGCGGCGGCCACCACCCAGTCCTCGCCGTGCACCGGCTCGTAGATGGGCCGGAGTACCGCGGCCACCACGGCGCGCAGCCGCTGCTCCACGAGATTCAGCCAGATGTAGGCCCGCCCGGCCCGCTGGGCGCGCGTACGCACCTCGCTCCAGGCGTCCGCCCCCCAGTCCAGTTCCGCGCCGATCTCCATGGGCTGCGCAAGTGAAACCGCCCCCGGCGGGGCATCGGTGGATTCCCCCTCGTGACCTGGGTCACCTGGGGGCAGCTCGAAGCCTCCCGAGCTCACCCGCGCACCGCCTTCCACTCCCCCACCAACGATCAAGGAAGGGTACTCCGGGAGCGGGAGCCGGTGCAGCCCGATGCACATGCTGCTTCGTCAACTCCCCTATGTCGCAAGGATGTTTCCGGCGGCAAGATCTGCCGTAGTGAGGGGATTCATAGTGATTGAGCACCCCGTACGGCGCCCGGTACCGGGCGAGCGCCGGGGCCGGGGCTCCGGATCCCGGTTCCGGGCTACACGGAGAGGCCCGATGTTGACCGGACCGCGTGACGTGCCGGTCGGTCCTAGGTAGCCGCACCTGTTTCGGGGAAGATCTGGCTCAGAGCCTGTCGGGTGGCCTCCGGTCGGACAGCGGACGCGGTCTGGTACGTGCGATTCCAAGGCGGAGGAGGGAGTCAACGCGGAGCGTTGGCGACCGACGACAACGCGGGAAGCGTGCGCGCCAGGGCGTGGCCGCCCGGTCGGAGGCCACCCGGCAGGCTCCAGGGCCTGTCCGGCGGATCAGGGGTCGGACGGGTTCTGGCAGCCCGCAAGCCCCAGGCACCCGGATCAGAAGTGGAAGAGTCGAACCTATGCAGGTCTGGCCGGGACAGGCGTATCCCCTCGGTGCCACGTACGACGGCGCCGGGACCAACTTCGCGGTCTTCTCGGAGGCCGCCAGACGAATCGAGTTGTGCCTGCTGCACGACGACGGTTCCGAGACGGCGGTGGAGCTCAGGGAGACGGACGCCTTCGTCCGCCATGCCTATCTGCCCGGCGTGATGCCCGGTCAGCGGTACGGATTCAGGGTCCACGGGCCGTACGAGCCGGAGCGCGGCGCCCGCTGCAATTCGGCCAAACTGCTGCTCGACCCGTACGCCCGCGCCGTCGCCGGGCAGATCCGCTGGGGCGAGGCGGTGTACGGCTATCCGTTCGGCCGGCCCGACGCGCGCAACGACCTCGACTCGGCGCCGCACACCATGACCTCGGTCGTGGTCAACCCGTACTTCGACTGGGGCGACGACCGGCGGCCCCGTACGGACTACCACCGCACGGTGATCTACGAGGCCCATGTGAAGGGCCTGACGATGCTCCACCCGGGACTGCCCAAGGAGCTGCGCGGCACCTACGCGGGGCTGGCCCATCCGGAGGTGATCGCCCATCTGACCGAACTGGGCGTCACGGCGATCGAACTGATGCCGGTTCACCAGTTCGTCCAGGATCACCGGCTGGCCGACGCGGGGCTGGCCAATTACTGGGGCTACAACACCATCGGCTTCTTCGCCCCGCACAACGCCTACGCCTCCTGGGGCGACCGCGGCGAGCAGGTGCTGGAGTTCAAGCAGGCCGTGCGGGCGCTGCACCAGGCCGGCATCGAGGTGATCCTCGACGTGGTCTACAACCACACCGCGGAGGGCAACCACCTGGGTCCGACGCTCTCCTTCCGGGGCCTGGACAACGCCTCGTACTACCGGCTGGCGGACGACCAGCGGTACTACATGGACACCACGGGGACCGGGAACTCCCTGCTGATGCGGTCGCCGCACGTGCTCCAGCTGATCATGGACTCGCTGCGGTACTGGGTCACGGAGATGCACGTGGACGGCTTCCGCTTCGATCTGGCGGCCACCCTGGCCCGGCAGTTCCACGAGGTGGACCGGCTGTCGTCCTTCTTCGACCTGGTGCAGCAGGACCCGGTGGTCAGCCAGGTGAAGCTGATCGCCGAGCCGTGGGACGTGGGCGAGGGCGGCTATCAGGTGGGGAACTTCCCGCCGCTGTGGACGGAGTGGAACGGCAAGTACCGGGACACCGTGCGCGACCTGTGGCGGGGCGAGCCCCGGACCCTCGCCGAGTTCGCGGGAAGGCTGACCGGCTCGTCGGACCTGTACCAGGACGACGGCAGGCGGCCGCTCGCCTCGATCAACTTCACCACCTGCCACGACGGATTCACGCTGCACGACCTGGTCTCGTACAACGACAAGCACAACGAGGCGAACGGCGAGGGCAACCGGGACGGCGAGAGTCACAACCGGTCGTGGAACTGCGGCGCGGAGGGGGACACCGACCAGCCGGAGGTCCTGGATCTGCGGATGCGGCAGATGCGGAACTTCATCGCCACGCTGATGCTGTCGCAGGGCGTGCCGATGCTGAGCCACGGCGACGAGTTCGCGCGGACGCAGCAGGGCAACAACAACGCGTACTGCCAGGACAGCGAGTTGTCGTGGGTGCACTGGCCGGACCCGGAAGAAGCCGCACAGGACGACGTGGAGGAGGCCGGCCGGGACGGGGAGAGCGGCCTCGGCAGCAGCCTGCTGGAGTTCACCCGGGCGATGGTCTGGCTCCGCCGCGACCATCCGGTCTTCCGTCGCCGCCGGTTCTTCCACGGCCGTCCGGTCGAGGGCACCCACGACGAGCTCTCCGACATCGCGTGGTTCACGCCGGAGGGCCGCGAGATGACGCAGCGGGACTGGCAGGCCGCACATGCCAAGGCGCTGACGGTCTTCCTCAACGGACACGCGATCTCGGAGCCGGGGCCGCGCGGCGAGCGGATCTCCGACGACTCGTTCCTGCTGATGTTCAACGCGAGCGCCGAGACGCTGGAGTTCTCCGTTCCGGTGAACCTCGGCCGGCAGTGGCTGGTGGTGGTCGAGACGGCCCGCCCGGTCGGAGTCATGCCCGGCTCGGGGCCGAAGGTGGCGGCGGGCGATCGGGTGACGCTGGTCGGACGCAGCATGGCCGTGCTGCAGCGGCCCGCGTAGGGCGTGTCCGGCGGCCGGGGCACACCGCCGGTCGAGCCCTTTGCGGCGTTCCGTGACACAGAAGCCGCCAGGCTGGGTACGAACGTCCGCATGACGCCCACCGCCACCTACCGGCTCCAGCTCCAGCCCGACTTCCCGTTCCCGGCCGCCGGGGAGGCCGTGCCGTATCTCGCCTCGCTCGGCGTCTCCCATCTGCATCTGTCCCCGGTCCTGGAGGCCGTGCCCGGCTCCCGGCACGGCTACGACGTCGTCGACCACGGCCGGATCCGCGCCGAGCTCGGCGGTGAGGAGGGGCTGCGGGAGCTGGCCCGCACGGCGCGCGGGCACGGTCTCGGACTGATCGTGGACATCGTGCCGAACCACATGGCCGCCGTCCCCCGCCACAACCACGCGCTGTGGGAGGTGCTGCGCGAGGGTCCCGGGTCCCCGTACGCCCGCTGGTTCGACATCGACTGGGCGGCGGGCGGCGGCAAGGTGCTGCTGCCCGTGCTCGGCGGGCGGATCGGCGACGAGTTCGGCAGGCTCCGGGCCGACGGGGACGTGCTGCGCTACGGCGAGCAGGAGTTCCCGCTGCGGACCGGCACCGCCGGTCTGCCGCTGCCCGAGCTGCTGGACGCCCAGCACTACCGGCTGGGCTGGTGGCGGCTGGCCCGCACCGAACTGAACTACCGGCGCTTCTTCACCATCTCGGAGCTCATCGGGGTGCGGGTGGAGGACCCCGAGGTCTTCGCCGCCACCCATGGCAAGATCCTCGAACTGGTCCGGGACGGTGTCGTGGACGGGCTGCGCATCGACCACCCCGACGGGCTGGCCGACCCCGCGGCCTACCTGGAGCGGCTCTCGGCGGCGACCGGCGGGCGGTGGACCGTGGTGGAGAAGATCCTCACCGGCGGGGAGCCGCTGCCCGCGGACTGGGCCGTCGCGGGGACGACCGGGTACGACGTGCTGCACCGCGTCGACGGCCTGTTCGTCGACCCGATGGGCGCGGCGGAGCTGGTCGGCCGCTACCGGGAGTACGCGGGCCCCGCCGGCGACCGCGGCGGTCACTGGACGGCGACCGTGCGCCGTGCCGCGTACCGGGTGGTGACGCACGAACTGGCCGCCGAGACGGAGCTGCTGACCCGGCTCGCGGTACGGATCTGCGCGGACGACCCCGCGCTGCGCGACCACGCCCCGTGGACGCTGCACGCCGCGGTGCGCGAACTGCTGGTGCGGGTACCGGTCTACCGCCCGTACGCGACGGCCGGCGGGCCCTGCACGGCGACGGCCGAACAGGCGCTGCCGGACGCGGTCGTGCGGGACGCGAAGGCGGTGTTCGCCGTCGCGGAGGAGGCCTCTGCCGTCGACGTGGTCCGGGAGCTGGCTCTGGGGCGGCTGGGAGAGGGGCCCGAACGGGCCGCGTTCTGTGCCCGGTTCGCCCAGACCGCTTCCGCGTTGCGCGCCAAGTCGGTCGAGGACACGGCGTTCTACCGGTACGTGCCGTTGATCTCGGCCAACGAGGTGGGCGGCGAACCCGGGCAGCCCGCGGTGGCGCCGGAGGAGTTCCACGCGTTCTGTGCCCGGCTGGCCCGCGACTGGCCGGCCACCGGCACGGCGCTGACCACCCATGACACCAAACGGAGCGCCGATGTGCGGGCCCGGATCGCGGTGCTGACGGAGTGCCCGGAGTCGTGGTCCGGGCTGCTGACGGAGCTGGAGCGGGCCACGCCGGCCACCGCGCCCGACGCCCAGCTCGCCTGGCAGGCCTGGCAGACGGCCGTGGGCTGCGCGAAACTGCCCGGCCGCGAGATGGCGGGCCGACTGGAGCCCGCGCTGCTGAAGGCGGTCCGCGAGGCGGGGCTCTTCACCAGCTGGACCGAGTCCGATCCGGGGTACGAGCGGGCGGTGACGGACTTCGTCGCGGCCGGTCCGGCCGCGGGCTCCGGTCCGGTGCGCGAGATTCTGGAGCGGTTCGCGAGCAGGCTCGACCCGTATGTGCGGGCGAATGTGCTGGGGGCGGCGCTGGTGCATCTGACGATGCCGGGTGTGCCGGATCTGTACCAGGGCACGGAGCGGGAGTATCTGGCTCTGGTCGATCCGGACAACCGGCGGCCGTTTCGCGAGCCGTCGCTGGACGGGGCCCTCGGCGAGAAGGGCGAGCTGACGGCGGCCGCCCTGCGGCTGCGGCGCGAGCGGCCGGAGGTGTTCGGCGAGTGCGGTACGTACACCGCGCTGGACGCCCGTGGCCCGGCGGCCGCACACTGTCTGGCGTTCTGCCGCTCGGGCGAGGTGGTCACCGCGGTGACCAGGCTGTCGCTGCGGCTGGCGGAGTCGGGCGGCTGGCACGACACGGAGCTGGCGCTGCCCGACGACGGGCCGTGGAGCGATCTGCTGACGTCCGGCCGGGAGTTCGCCGGGGGATCGGTCGCGCTCCGCGAGCTCTTCGCCGTGCGGCCGGTGGCGCTGCTCAGCCGGGCCGGACGAGGAGGGCCCGCGGGCCGCGGGTGAGCAGCCCGGCGCCGGCCGGGCGGAATCCGTCGGCCCAGCGGAGCCGGGGCATCGCGTCGAGCAGCGCGCCCAAGCCCTGCCGGGCCTCCAGCCGGCCGAGCAGGACGGCCGGGCAGGCCGCGGGGCCGGTGAGGGACCGGCCCTGGTCGCGGCGGAAGGGATCGAAGAGGTCGGGGGCGGCGAACCGTGCCGGATCGCGGCCGGCCGCGCCGGTCAGGCAGGCGACGTCCGCCCCGGCGGGCAGGGTGCCGCCGCTGAGGGCGACCTCGGTGACGGTGCGGCGCAGCACCACCTGGACCGGCGGGTCGCGGCGCAGCGACTCGGTCCAGGCCCGGTCGGCCAGGGCGGGTTCGATGCGCAGGGCGGCGAGGAGGTCGGGGGCGTCCAGCACATTGGCGAGGAAGGAGGCGAGCGCCCGCTCGCGGAGGCCGGTGTGCCGGGTGCAGGGTGCGGCGGCGGTGCCGGTCACGATGCCTGTCCCGGGGCCGGCCGGCCGGTGCGGCCGGACGCTCTCGCCGGGGGCGGCACCGACCGGCAGCCAGCGGCAGAACTCCTGGACCAGGTCGGCCTGTTGACGGCCGGCGATCCGGCGCGCCAGGACGTACGCGGTCCGCTCGATCCGCGCCGCCGTGTGACGTGGTACCGGGCCGGGGTACGGCATGTGAGGGTGCACCGGGCCTGGCGCGGCCGTGCGGTGCTTGCGGGGTGCGCAGAGGGGGCCGCCGTGGCAGAGGCCGAGCGGGGCGGGACCGCCACGGGGTCCGGTGTCGTGCGGGAGGCCGGCGAACCGGGGGTCGGTGAGGGCGGTGGCCACGTCCGCGTACCGGCTGACCAGCCAGGCGCCCAGGGGTGCGTCGTAGCTGAGCGGGTACTCCTCGCGCAGGACGCGGTAGAGCCGGTACGGGTCGTGCGCCGCGCCGGGTGAGAGCAGGCTGGGGCCGGTGCTCGGGCGGGGGCCGCGGGCCGGCCTGCCGGTCCGGCGGCCGCGTTCCGCCGCGGGTATGCCTTCCGGCGCGTCGGCCTGCATCGGTACCCCCCGGGCGTCAGGGCGCCGGTGTGCGGCGCGGTTTCCCCCAGCGGACCACCACCGGCGGCGTCACGCAGCCGGCGTACGGCCGTCCGGGTGACGGCGGTGCGCCCGGTCGGGGGCTCGGTCCGCCGGCGTCCGGGGGCGGAGCGGCCAGGAGGCCCCCAGCAGGTCCGTGAACGCGGCGGCGGCCCCGGTGAGTTCGACCCGGGAGAAGACCGCCAGCCGGCGCCGCCACGGAGGTTCCACGGCCAGGACCGCGCAGTCCTCACCCACCGCGCCCCGGACCACGTGCGCCGGTGCCGTGGCGACCCCGACCCCGGCCGCCGCCATCCGCACCGCCGTCGACGTGTGTTCGGTGCGCACCGCCGTACGGGGTGTGAAGCCGGCCTCTCCGCAGGCCAGGTCGAGGAAGGGCCGGCCCTGGACCACGGGTTCCATCGCGCAGCGCACCCAGGGCCGGTCGGCCAGCTCCCGCAGGCGGACCGAGGTGCGTCCGGCGAGCGGGTCGTCGAAGGGGACCACCAGGACGATGTCCTCCTCGCCGACCGGGACGACCGGCCCCGGCCAGTGCGCGGGCGGCGGACCGACGGCCAGGTCGGCGGTGCCGCGTTCGAGCTGTTCCTCCAGGGCTTCCGGGGTGGCGTACTCGTGGAGGACCAGGCCCACCCCGGGATGCGCCCGGCGCCAGCGTGCGAAGACGTCCGGGAGGATGCCGACGGCCACCGCGTGCACCGTCGCGAGGTGCAGTTCACCGCCCTCCGCGCCCGCCGCGGCCCGCGCCGCCCGCGTGGCCCGCTCCGCGCTGCGTACGGAACGCTCGGCGTGCGGCAGGAAGGCACGCCCCATCGGGGTCAGGCGCACACCGCGCGGCAGCCGTTCGAGCAGGGCGCCGCCGACGGCCCGCTCCAGGGCTTTGATCTGGTGGGAGAGCGCGGGCTGGGTGACATGGAGGAGCTCGGCGGCCCGGGTGAACGACGACTCCTCGACGGCCGTGAGGAAGTACTCCATCTGCCGCAGGCTCATCGCGCTCTCCCCCGTGGTCCGTACCCATAAGGACTGTGCATCGGTCCCACAGAAACATTGCCTTGGACTCATGGCAAGCACCGGCCGGAGGCTGAGGCCATGACACGGACAGCGGCAACGGCAACGGCAACGGCAACGGGTGAGAACGGTACGGAGACCGATGTCCTGGTGATCGGCGGTGGCACCGGCGGATACTCCACCGCCCTGCGGGCCGCTTCCCTCGGTCTGGACGTGGTCCTCGTGGAGCGCGACAAGGTGGGCGGCACCTGTCTGCACCGCGGCTGCATTCCCAGCAAGGCGATGCTGCACGCCGCCGAACTCGTGGACGGCATCGCGGAGGCCCGGGAACGATGGGGGGTGAAGGCGACCCTGGACTCGGTGGACTGGCCGGCCCTGGTCGCCACCCGGGACGACATCGTGGCGCGCAACCACCGCGGCGTGGAGGACCACCTCGCGCACGCGGCGGTCCGAGTGGTGCGCGGGAGCGCCGAGTTGACCGGTCCGCGCAGCACGCGTGTCACCGGGCACGGGACGGTCGTGGCACGCCGCGGCATCGTCCTGGCGACCGGTTCGCGACCGCGCATGCTGCCGGGTCTGAAGGCGGACGGGCACCGGGTGGTCACCAGCGACGACGCGCTGTTCGCGCCGGGGCTGCCGCGGACCGTCCTGGTGCTCGGCGGCGGGGCGATCGGCGTCGAGTACGCCTCGTTCCACCGGTCGATGGGCGCCGATGTGACCCTGGTGGAGGCCGCGGAGCGGCTCGTGCCGCTGGAGGACGCCGATGTGTCGCGCCATCTGACCCGCGGTCTGAAGAAGCGCGGGATCGATGTGCTCACGGGGACGCGGCTGACGGACGCGAGCATGCTGGACGACGGGGTGCGCGCGGCCCTGCGCACCTCGCGCGGCGAGATCCGGACGGTGCGGGCGCAGCGGCTGCTCGTCGCGGTGGGGCGGGCTCCGGTGACCGAGGGGCTGGGGCTCGCGGCGGCGGGGCTGGCCGCCGACGAGCGGGGCCATGTCGCGCCCGCCGACTGGTCACGTCTCGAAACGCCGGTGCCGGGCATCCACGTGGTGGGCGATCTGCTGCCGCCGCCGTCCCCCGGGCTGGCCCACGCGTCGTTCGCGGAGGGGCTGCTGGTCGCCGAGACGCTGGCCGGTCTGCCCTCACCGGCGGTGGACTACGCCGCCGTCCCCCGCGTCACGTACTCGTCCCCGCAGACCGCCGCGGTGGGTCTGACCGAGGCGGAGGCCCGTAACGCCGGGCACGACGTCACGGTGGGCAGTATGCCGCTGACAGCGGTGGCCAAGGGGATGGTGCACGGGCGGGGCGGCATGGTGAAGGTGGTCACCGAGCGCGGCGGCCGGGTGCTCGGGGTGCATCTCGTCGGACCGCATGTCTCCGAGATGATCGCCGAGAGTCAGCTCGTCGTCGGCTGGGACGCCGAACCGGCCGATGTGGCCCGTCACATCCACGCCCATCCGACGCTCTCCGAAGCGGTCGGCGAGGTCTTCCTCACCCTCGGCGGACGCGGGCTGCACCAGCGGCCCTGAACCGGCCGGCCTCCGGGCGTGGGCTCTCAGTCCGGGGGCGGGAGGACGGGCGCGGAGAGCCGGAAGCTCATCCGTCCGAAGCTCACCTGGTCCCCGTCGCGGACCGGGACCGTGCCGGTGACCCGCTGGCCGTTGACACAGGTGCCGTTGGTCGAGCCGAGGTCGCGCAGCAGCCAGCAGCCGCCCCGCACGGTGAGCTCGGCGTGCATCCGGGAGACGGTCTCGTGGTTGAGCCGCAGACCGTTGCCGGGGTCACGGCCGATCAGCAGGGGGTGCGGGCCGGGGGTGGGGAGGAGGAGCTTCGGGAGCCGCTCGGTCTGCCAGACCCGGCGCACCCGGCCGGGGAATCCGGACACCCCGCCCACGACCCGGAGTATCCGCCGTGACCAGCGGCCCTCGCCCTCCAGGTCGGCGGTGAGTGCGTCCAGTTCCTCGGAGCGCCGGGCGGTGAGGGCCAGTTCCATGCGCCGCATGAAGGTGTCGTGGGACAGCTTTCCCTGTGCCGCGCCGTCTCTGAGTACGCCGAGCACACGGTCGCGCTGGGCGTCGGACAGCCGCACGGAATATGTGTGGGACTCGAAGGGGGACGTCACGCCGCCAATTGTCGGTCCGACCGCCCCGGAGTGTCCAGAAGGGACCCGTGTCCCGCCCCGGGCCCGCGCGGAACGCCCCGCCGCGAATGTCCCCGGCACGGCCGCGGATCCGTTGCTACTGTCTCCCGCCGCGGGCTGCCCGGTATCCGCCGGAAGACACGCCTGCGCACACCCGAGGAGCTTGTGTGACCCTTGCACCACAGGAACTGACCGTCCGTCCGCTCGCCGGTCCCGAGGAACTCGGGCTCTTCCGCCGACTGTCGTACACGCTCGATCACGAGCTCGCCGACGACCTGGAGAGCGGGCGTCGACGTCCCGAGTGGATGTGGGTGGCGATGCGCGGCGAACGCCTGGTGGCGCGGATCGCGTGGTGGAGCCTGGACGGGGAAAAGCCGCTGCTCCTCGATTTCTTCGACCTGGACGACACCCTGCCCGATCCCGAACGCGGCGCGGTCGGCCTGGAGCTGCTGGAGACGGCAACGGCCGCGGTCGTACCGGCCGGCACCCCGCGGCCCGAGTACGGGCGCTTCGTACCGGCCGACTGGCGCGAGGACCCGGCCGTCCGTGACGCCGTCGAGGCCCGGATCCGGGTCATGGAGCGTTCCGGTGCGCGGATGCTGGTCGAGCGGCTCCGTCTGGAGTGGCGCGCCGGCACGCCGGTCCCCGCCGGCAGCGGCCGGCTCCGGTTCCGCCCGGTCGACGGCCGCGAGGATCTCCTCGCGCTGATGACACCGGTGATGGAGGGCACCCTCGACGCCCACGGGCAGGCCGACCTGGCCTCCGGGCTCGGTGCCCGCGAGGCCGCCGAGAAGCACTACGACGAGGAGCTGGCGAAGTACCGGACTCCGCGCGAGTGGTGGCGGATCGCCGAGCTTCCGGACGGTGAACCGGTCGGGTTCGTGATCCCGGCGCGCAATGCCTACAACCCGATCATCGCGTACATCGGTGTGCTGCCCGCACGGCGCGGCCGCGGCTACATCGACGACATCCTCGCCGAGGGCACCGGGGTGCTGGCCGCGCAGGAGGGCGTGGAGCGCATCCGGGCCGCCACCGACCTCGGCAACGTACCGATGGCCGAGTCCTTCGCGCGCCTCGGGTACGTGAACTTCGAGCGGTCCTTCGACATGGTGTGGGACTGAATTCGGTGGACGGTCCTGCGGGCCGACGGTTAAGGTGACGGCACCGCCCGAGAACCGAGGAAGGAGGCGAGAACCGTGCGTACACCCACTGCTGTGTTCCCGCGCTCCCGTCCCGTTCGCCGGGCGGTTTCGGTTTCGGTCTGACCGGGAGCGCACCGCTTCTTCCGGAGGACTGTTCCATGACCGATCTGGTCATCCGCGCGCTCACCGAGAGCGACGCACATCTTTTCCACACCCTGCCGGGCCGTGACCTCGTCGGCCGCGCCGCGTTCGGGCACCACTACGCCACCACGGACGACGGCGGCGACTACCGCCCCGAGTGGACCTGGGTCGCCCTGCGCGACGGTGTCGTGGTGGCCCGTGCCGCCTGGTGGGCCGGGCCGCACGACACCGAGCCGATGCTGCTCAACTGGTTCGACTTCGCGGACGGCGAGGAGGCGGCGGGCGCCGAACTGCTGCGCCGCGCCCCGCTGTACGCCGAGTACGAACTGATCCTGCCCGCCGACTGGCGGGAGCGGCCCGATGTCCGGGCCGCCGCGCAGGGCCGGATCTCCGCCGCCCGCGCGGCCGGGATGAAGCCGCTGGTCGAGCGGTACCGCTACGAGTGGACACCGGAGTTCGGCCTGCCCGAGCGGCCGGGGCGGCTGGAGTTCCGGCCGGAGCCGGACGACGAGGTGATCCTCGATGTGCTGCGCCGGGTCCACTCCGTCACGCTGGACGCCCACGCCCGGCGGGCCATCGAGGGCCCCGGCGGTCTGGAGCAGGCCGCGCGGGAGGAGCTCGACTTCTTCCACTGGTGCCCCTCGCCGCGCTCCTGGTGGCAGCTGGCGTACACCCGCGACGGTGAGCTGGCGGGCATCCAGGTGCCCGCCCACAACCCGTCCGGGCCGTGCATCGGCTTCATCGGCGTCGTGCCCGAACAGCGGGGTCACGGCTACGGGTACGACCTGCTCGCGGAGTGCACGCACTTCCTCGCGGCCGAGGGCGCCGGGTTCATCGCGGGCGCCACCGACCGGGGCAATGTGCCGATGGCGGCCGCGTTCGCGCGGGCCGGTCATCGCATCAACCAGGAACGCATCCATCTGGTGTGATTTCACGGGTGAGTTCCGCCAGCCATTCCAGGCGGAGCCGCTGCTCGGCGGGGATCGTCGCGTCCTCGCCGCGCGGCCCCACGTTGAGCAGCAGGTTGCCGCCGTCGGCCGCCGTCTCCCGTACCAGCGACTCCAGTGCCTCGCGGCCGAGGTACGCCTCGGGCGGGGAGTTGCGGTTGTAGCCGAAGCTGTGGTCGATGCCGCGAGTGATCTCGTACGGGTCGGGGCCGCTGTAACGGGCGAATTCCGGGGTGCGGAAGTCGTAGTACGGGGGCCGGCGCGGGACGAAGCCCTCGCCCTGGGCGACGGTGCGGCGTTCCCAGCTGTCGTACAGGGCCTTGGCGCCGGGCAGCCGCAGTGCGCGCCACATCGGTGCGTACGGGAACAGCCGGTCGTTGACGACGCCGTGCGGGACGGCGAAGCGGTAGTACTCGACGATCCGCTGGACATCGGTGCGGGAGCCGGGCCAGGCGATGTCGTTCCACAGGATGTCGGGGCGGTGGCGGCGGATCAGTTCGCGTATCTGGGCGCCCGCGTAGGCGGGATAGCCGCCGCGCGGTACGGCCGAGACGGTGTCCGCGCCCGTTCCTATGGGGCGGTCGTCGAAGGTCCAGTCGAGTCCGCCGGAGTAGTAGACCCCGAAACGCAGCCCCTCGGCCCGTACCGCTTCGGCGAACTCACCGACGACGTCCCGTGTGGTGTGCCAGCGGGCGCGGTGCGGGTTGGCGGCCTCGGAGGGCCAGAGGCAGAAGCCGTCGTGGTGCTTGGTGACGAGGACGGCGTAGCGGGCACCCGCGGCGCGGAAGCCGCGGGCCCACTCGGTGGGGTCCCAGCTCGCCAGGGCGTCGTTGAAGTCGCCCCCGAAGGCGGTGTAGGGGCGGGCTCCGTAGGTCGCGCGGTGGTGGGCGGAGACGGGGCTGCCGGGGAACCGGAGCGCGTTCTCGTACCACTCGGCGTACGACGTCCAGCCGAGCGGCGCGCGGCGGCCGGCCAGGGGGAGTTCGTCCGCCGGGACGTACGGCGGGGCCCAGCCCGGTACCGAGGCGGGCGTCCAGTGCACGAAGATCCCCAGTCCGGCCCGGGTCCACCATGAAGCAACCATGCCGCGAAGTATGGATCACACCGTGGGCGGTCCGTCAGGCCGGTGTGCCGGACCGCCCCGCCTTCTGCGTGCGGATCAGCTCGCGGTACCAGGCGTACGAGTCCTTGGGGGTCCGGCGCAGAGTCTCGTAGTCGATGTGCACCAGGCCGAAGCGTTTGCTGGCGCCCTCGGTCCACTCGACGTTGTCGGTGAGCGACCAGGTGAAGTAGCCGCGTACGTCGACGCCCGCGTCGATGGCCGTACGCAGGGCCCGCAGGTGCCCTTCGAGGTAGGCGATGCGGCGGGTGTCCTCGGCGGGCTCGTCGACGGCGCAGCCGTTCTCGGTGATGTAGAGCGGCGGGAGCCGGTCGCCGAAGCGGTGGTGGAGCTGGACGAGGGTCTCGCGCAGGCCGTCGGGGACGACGGGCCAGCCGAAGTCGGTCTTCTCGTAGCCCTCTATCTCGCGGATGCCGAAGGGGAGTTCGGCGGGCATCCGGAAGCCGGAGAAGGTGTCCTGGGCACCGGCGTCGGGGGCGCCGACGAGGGTGGGGCTGTAGTAGTTGACCCCGTACCAGTCGAGTGGGGCGGAGATGGTCGTCAGGTCGTCCTCGACCGGTCCCGGCATCAGTGCGGCGAGGTTCTCGTCGGGGTAGCGGCCGGTGAGGAGCGGGTCCGCGAACAGCCAGTTGGTGATCGTGTCGTAGAGCCGGGCGCCCAGGCGGTCCTCGTCGCGGTCCCCGGCGGTCCAGACGGGGGTGTGCGAGACGGCGATGCCGATGTTGTCCGCGCCCTCGCCGCGCAGGGCCCGCACGGCCAGGCCGTGGGCGAGGAGCTGGTGGTGGGCGGCGAGCAGGGCGTCGAAGAGGAGGGCGCGGCCGGGTGCGTGCTCGCCGAGGGCGTAGCCGAGCATCGTCACCTCGGCCGGTTCGTTGATGGTGATCCACATCGGTACGCGGTCGGCGAGGCGCTCGGCGACGATGCCCGCGTACTCGGCGAAGCGGTAGGCGGTGTCCCGGTTGAGCCAGCCGCCCTCCTCGTCCAGCGGGAGCGGGGTGTCCCAGTGGTAGAGGGTGGGGGCCGGGGTGATGCCGTGGGCGCAGAGTTCGTCGACGAGGCGGTCGTAGAAGTCGAGCCCCTGCGGGTTGACCGGTCCGCTCCCGCCGGGCACCACGCGCGGCCAGCTGACGGAGAACCGGAAGGCGTCGGCGCCGAGGCCGGCCAGCAGGGCGACGTCCTCGCGGTAGTGCTGGTGGAAGCCGGTTGCGCGGGTGGTGTCGGTGCCGTCCTTGATCCGTCCGGGCTGTGCGGCGAAGGCGTCCCAGCCGGAGGGGCCCTTGCCGTCGGTGTCGGCCGCCCCCTCGGTCTGGAACGCGGACGCGGAGGCTCCCCAGAGGAAGCCGGGCGGGAACGACGGCACGGTCATCTCGGCCTCCACAGCCGTAAGGGGGAGTGCGTATTGAGCGGAACCTGGCGGGGCAATGATCAGAGCCAGACCTTAATCGCCAGTAACGGGCTCGATCCAGTGTCGTGGGCCGGTGATCGCGGCTGCTGCCGACGATGGGGCGCGGGGCGAGGAGACGAGGAGCGTTGCAATGCTGTTCGAGGTATGGGCACCGGATGCGGACTCGGTCGGGCTGCGGCTGTCGGGCGGGCTGCGGGCGATGGGGCGTGATCCCGGGCGGGACGGCTGGTGGACGGCCGAGGCGGAGGCCTCGGACGGGGACCGCTACGGCTTCGTCCTGGACGGGGGCGACGGCGGGGAGGGAGGCGGCGCCGGCCCGCGGGCGTTGCCCGATCCGCGTTCGCGCCGCCAGCCGGACGGGCCGGACGGCGAGAGCGCCGTCGTCGACCACTCGCTGTTCGAATGGCGCAGCGACTGGGCCGGCCGGGGGCTTCCGGGCGCCGTCCTGTACGAGCTGCACATCGGTACGTTCACCGACGAGGGCACCTTCGACGCCGCGGCCGCCCGGTTGGGCCATCTCGCCGGGCTCGGCGTCACCCATGTGTCGCTGATGCCGGTCTGCCCGTTCCCCGGCACCCACGGGTGGGGGTACGAAGGGGTGTCGCTCTGGGCCGTGCACGAGCCGTACGGCGGGCCGGAGGGGCTCAAGCGCTTCGTCGACACGGCACACGGTCTCGGGCTCGCGGTCCTCCTGGACGTGGTCCACAACCACCTCGGCCCGTCCGGCAATCACCTCCCGGCCTTCGGCCCGTACTTCACCGACACCCATCACACGCCGTGGGGTGCGGCGGTCAATCTCGACGCCCCCGGTTCGGACGAGGTGCGGGCGTTCCTGCTGGGCAGCGCGCTCGCCTGGCTGCGGGACTACCGGCTCGACGGGCTGCGGCTCGACGCGGTCCACGCCCTGGTCGACGGACGGGCACTGACCTTCCTGGAGGAGCTGTCCACGGCGGCCGACGCGCTCGCGGCCGAGCTGGGCCGTCCGCTCCCGCTGATCGCCGAGTCCGACCTCTGCGACCCGCGGACCACGACCCCCCGCGAATCGGGCGGCATCGGTCTGCACGCCCAGTGGAACGACGATTTCCATCACGCCCTGCACACCGCGCTCACCGGGGAGTCCCAGGGCTACTACGCGGACTTCGCCGAGGCTCCGCTGGCCGCCCTCGCCAAGACCGTGACGAGCGCGTTCTTCCACAACGGCACGTACTCCGCCTTCCGGGGCCGCACCCACGGCCGCCCCGTCGACATCGTCCGCACGCCCGCCCACCGCTTCGTCGGCTACGCGCAGACCCACGACCAGATCGGCAACCGGGCCCTGGGCGACCGGCTCTCCGCCGCCCTCTCCCCCGGCCTGCTGGCCTGCGCCGCGGCCCTGGTCCTGACCGGGCCCTTCACACCGATGCTGTTCATGGGCGAGGAGTGGGGCGCGCGCACCCCGTGGCAGTTCTTCACCGACCACACCGATCCGGAGCTCGCCGAGGCGGTACGCAGCGGCCGGCGGCGGGAGTTCGCGGCACACGGCTGGGCGGCGGGCGACGTTCCCGACCCGCAGGACCCGGCCACCCGGAACCGTTCCTGTCTGGACTGGGACGAACCGTCGCAGGAGCCACAGGCCCGCCTGCTCGCCTGGTACCGCGAGCTGATCGCGCTGCGCCGCGCCCTGCCCGACCTCCACGACCCGGACCTGGCGTCGGTGCGCACCGCCCACGACGAGCAGGCGCGCTGGCTGGCGTACCGCAGGGGCGATCTGCGGATCGCGGTCAACCTCGGCGAGAAGCCGGCCACGATCCCGCTGGGCGGCGGCCGGCGCCGGGGCGGCGGGGACCGGGTGGTGGCGGCGTGGGAACCGGTGGAGGCCCCGGGCTCCGACGGGCTGCTGCACCTGCCGCCGGAGTCGTGCGTGGTGCTGGCCGACGGCTGAGAGGCCGGGCGGGGCGGGCCGCGCCCCGTGCCCGCCCCGCGTCCGGCTACTCGACGATCGCCAGCTCGCGCGCGGTGCTGTTGAGGCGCCGGCCCCCGTCCTCGGTCACGGTCACGATGTCCTCGATCCGCACGCCGAACCGGCCCGGCAGATAGATGCCCGGCTCCACGGAGAAGCACATCCCGGGCACCAGCGGCTGCTCCTCGCCCTCGATCATGTAGGGCGGTTCGTGGGTGGTGACGCCGATGCCGTGACCGGTGCGGTGGATGAAGCGTTCGCCGTAGCCGAACTCGGTGATGACCGCGCGGGCCGCGCGGTCGATCTCCTGGCAGGCGACGCCCGGCCGGACCGCTTCGCAGCCCGCCTCCTGCGCCTCCCGCACGATGTCGTGGACCCGCTGCTCCTCGGCGGTGGGTTCGCCGACGTGGACCGTACGGGAGGTGTCCGAGCCGTAGCCGTGCTTGAGGCCGCCGAAGTCGAGTACGACCATGTCGCCCCGCTCGATGGTGCGGTCACCGGCCTCGTGGTGCGGATTGGCGCCGTTGGGGCCGGAGCCGACGACCGTGAAGTCGACCTGGGAGTGCCCGAACTTCTTGAGGAGTCCGGCCAGTTCGGCGGCGATGTCGGTCTCCTTGCGGCCGGAGAAACGCACCTTGAGGATCTCCTCGTACGTGGCGTCGGCGGCGGCTCCGGCGGCCGCGAGCCGCTCCAGCTCATGGGCGTCCTTCACCGCGCGCAGCATCGGCAGTGCCTCGGTGAGGGAGACGTACGAGGTGCCCGGCAGGGTGCGCTG
This sequence comes from Streptomyces sp. NPDC002403, assembly GCF_053593015.1. NCBI lineage: Bacteria > Bacillati > Actinomycetota > Actinomycetes > Kitasatosporales > Streptomycetaceae > Streptomyces > Streptomyces sp. NPDC002403. The sequence continues at coordinate 45,809 of NZ_JBSFBQ010000007.1, forward strand.
CAGCCCGAGCAGATGCATCGCCCAGGCGTTGTCGCTGATCCCGAAGCGGCCCGCGCCGTCGAGCAGTGGTGCGGTGACGGCGTAGGGGTCCTTGCCGTCGGTCCAGTCCCGCAGGGTGAGGGCCGGGGCGCCGACGGCCTTCTCGGCGTCCGGGGCCTCCAGTGTCGGGACGACGAGGACCGGGTCCTGACCGGCCGTGAGGACGAGGACGGTGAGGCGTTCGGTGTTCACGGGCTGGTAGCCGGTGAGGTACACGAGATCGGGTCCGGGCGCGACCAGGACGCCCGCGAGCCCGGCCTCGGCGGCGGTCTCGGCGGCGCGCGTCATACGGGCCCGGTAGTCGTCGGCGGTGAACGGTACGGGCTGGCTCTGGCTGGACATGCGGGACCTCCTGGCGACGCGACACGGCACACAGCATCCTGCCCGTCCGGGCCGGTCGACGCGAGCGGGGCTCAGGCTTCCGGACCCTGCCGCACGACGAGGTCGGCGTGGGTCCGGCCGCGCTCGACCAGGCGCGCGTTGGCCTCGTCGGACTCCGTCACCCACCGCTCGGCGTACGGTCGCGGCTTCCCGAACCGCACATGCCGCTCGACGAGCCGGCGTACCCGCAGGACCGGGTCGGCCTCCAGGAACCACACCTCGTCGAGCAGCCCGCGCACGGCCGCCCAGGGGCCCTCGCCGTGCAGCAGGTAATTGCCCTCGGTGACCACGAGGGGGATGTCCGGGGGCACGGCGACGGACCCGGCGACCGGCTCCTCCAGGGCGCGGTCGAAGGCGGGGGCGTACACGGTGGTTCCCGCCTCCGGTGTGCGCAGGCGCCGGAGCAGGGCCGCGTACCCGGCGGCGTCGAAGGTGTCGGGGGCGCCCTTGCGCGCGGCGCGGCCGAGCCGTTCCAGTTCGGCCCCGGCCAGGTGGAAGCCGTCCATGGGGACGAGGACGGCGAGACCGCCGAGCGCTTCGACGAGCCGCGCCGCCAGGGTGGACTTTCCGGCCCCGGGCGGCCCCGCGATGCCGAGGATGCGGCGGTGGCCCGGGACGGCGAGGCGGCGGGCCCGGGCCGTCGCTCCGGTGGGATCGCTGACGGCCGGATCGCTGGTGTCCATGCGGGGCATTGTCGCGGACCGAGGGCGTCAGCGCGCCCCCTTGCCCTCCAGATACGCCAGCACCGCAAGCACCCGTCGGTGCACCGTTCCGTCGTCGGGTTCCAGGCCGAGCTTGGCGAAGATCGAGCCGATGTGTTTGCTCACCGCCCGTTCGGTCACGACGAGCTCGGCCGCGATGGTGCCGTTCGCCTTGCCCTGGGCCATCAGTTCGAGCACTTCGCGCTCGCGCGGGGTGAGGCTCCGCAGCGGCTCGGCCGACGACTTGCGGGTCAGCAGCTGGGTCACGACCTCGGGGTCGAGGGCCGTGCCGCCGGCCGCCACCCGGTCCAGCGCCTGGAGGAACTGGTCGACCCGGCCGATCCGGTCCTTCAGGAGATAACCGATGCCCTGCGCTCCCTGGGCGAGCAGCTCGGCGGCGTACGTCTCCTCCACGTACTGCGAGAGCACCAGGATCGGCAGCTCGGGCAGCTCCGCGCGGGCGGCGAGCGCGGCGCGCAGCCCCTCGTCGCGGAAGCTGGGCGGGAGCCGCACATCGAGCACGGCGGCGTCCGGACGGTGTTCCAGCAGGGCGGGCAGCACCTCGGGGCCGGTCGCCGCGTCGGCCACCACCTCGTGGCCCGAGCTGGTGAGCAGGAGGATCAGGCCCTCCCGCAACAGCGCGTTGTCCTCGGCGATCACGATCCGCACGGCAGCTCCACTTCGATGTCCGTCGGCCCCCCGATGGGGCTGCTGATGCGGGTGGTGCCGTCCAGCGCGGCGATCCGCCGTCCGATGCCGACCAGCCCGCTGCCGGACCCACCCCGGTCCGTCGCCCGTGTGGGCCGGGGGCCCGGGCGATCGCCACCGGTGGAGGGCTTCTCCGAGGTGCCGTGCCGTTCGCCCGCGCCGCCGTGCCCATTGTCGCTGATGGTCACCCGCAGGGTGCCGGGGGGACGTTCGACGCGCACGGTCGCGGCTGTCGCACCGCTGTGTTTGCTGATGTTGGTGAGCGCCTCGGCGATGACGTAGTAGGCGGCGGCCTCGATCGCGGCCGGAAGCCGCCGGCCGTCCTCCACGCCCTCCAGCTCGGCGGTGACGGGCACGCCCGCGTCGGCGGCCAGCGCCCGTACCGCGCCCGCCAGTCCACGGTCCGTCAGCACCGGCGGATGGATGCCGCGCACCACGTGCCGCAGTTCCGCGAGGGCCGCCTCCGCGCCGTCCTGCGCCTCGTCCAGGCGGATGCGCGCGGCGGCCGGGTCGCTGTCCAGGAGCTGTCTGGCGAGGCCGATGCGCAGCGACAGCGCGACGATCCTGGCCTGGGCGCCGTCGTGCAGATCGCGCTCGATGCGGCGCAGTTCGGCGCCGTGCGCCTCGACCGCACCGGCCCGGCTCTCGGTCAGCTGGGCGATCCGTTCGGCGAGCGCGGCCGACGGCGACGAGGTGAGCAGCGACCGTGTCCAGCCGGCCGACAGGTCCGCGAGTACGCCGTGCCAGCGCAGCACCCACCCCTGCCGCTCGGGCAACGGGGTCCCGTACTCGTCGGCGGCGCGCCGGTCCAGCAGGTGCACGACCGGCAGCGCGACCCCGTCCACCAGGAGTCCGACCGGCCACAGCACCATCGCGAGGTAGCCGATGGCGTTGCCCATGAGCGCCTGGAGGGGAAGCCAGAGAACGTCGCGCCAGACCGTCGGATCGGCCAGCACCCGCCGTACCCGCTCGGACAGTTCGCCGTGGTCCAGCGGCGGATACCGCGTCGGGGTGAACGGCACGCCCAGCCGCGCCGCGGCCCTGCGCCGCTCGAACTCCGCGAAGCGGCGCAGCACCTTGGCGGCCTCCGGCAGCGCGGGCAGTCCGATGATCACGGCGGCGAACAGCAGCACCGCCACCACCAGGAACGCGCTCACATAGGCGAGCAGCGCGACCGCGATACCGATGGCCAGATAGCGCGAGGCGTCCCACGAACGCCGGATGGCGGCCGTCAGCGGGGCGGGAGTGGTGCTCATGACGCATCACGTTACGGGGGTCCGCCCACCGCCGGAGTGGAGCCCTCCCCCGGGGCGGGGTGGAGCTGGCTGCACCCCCGTTCCGGGACCGCGCACCCTCGTGCGGGCGGCTCGGGATTCATAGCGTTTACCCAGGTCAGAAGGGCCAGGCAGGGCAGGGAAGGTGGAGGCAACGGTGGACACGATCACAGCGGTGCGATCGTCCGCGCTGCGGCTGGAGTCGGTGAGCCGGCGCCACGGCCGGAGCGGCCGGGAGACGACCGCGCTCGACGCGGTCAGTTGCGTGGTCCCGGCCGGGAGCTTCACCGCGGTGGTGGGTCCTTCGGGGTCGGGCAAGAGCACGTTCCTCCAGTGTGCGGCGGGGCTGGACCGTCCGTCCTCGGGCACGGTACGGATCGGGGACACCGATCTCGGTGCGCTCTCGGAGGCCGCGCTGACCCGGTTGCGGCGGGACCGGATCGGCTTCGTCTTCCAGTCGCACGCCCTCAATCTGGTGCCTTCGCTGAGCATCGAGGAGAACGTGGTGCTGCCGCTGGTGCTGGCCGGCGCCGACCCGGTGGACGAGCGGGTGCTGGCCCTGGGGCGGGACCTGCTGGCCCGGGTCGGTCTGGCGGGGCGCGGCGCGCAGGGCCCGGCGACGCTCTCCGGCGGCGAGCAGCAACGGGTCGCGGTGGCACGGGCACTGGTGACCGGACCCGAGGTGATCTTCGCGGACGAGCCGACCGCCTCCCTGGACCCGGAGTCGGCGGCGCTGGTGCTCGGCCTGCTGCGGGACGCGGTGCGGATCGACGGCCGTACGGTCGTCATGGTCACCCATGACCCGGTGGCGGCGAGCTGGGCGGACACCGTGCTGACGATGGACGGCGGCCGGCTGCGATGAGCGGGGGGAAGGCGAGCCAGGACACGGCACGGCCCGGGCCGGGTGTGCGGCACGGTGTCCGCCGGGCGTCGGCGTTCCTCGCCAGGCGGTCGCTGAAGGCCCACCGCCGGGCCTGGGGCGCGGTGTTCGTGGCGACGACGGCGGCGGCCACGCTGATCGGCGCCTTCGCTCTCGTCGTGGGTTCGCTGCTGCTGGCGCAGCCGCCGGTGGAGCGTTACGCGGGGGCCGACGCGGTGCTGGCGGCCGACCAGCGGGTGACGTACACGGCGAAGCCGTGGGGCAGCAAACCGCAGACCGCGACGGCGTACCTGCCGGAACGGGTGCGGCTGGACCGCTCCGTGGTGGCGAGGGCGGCCGCCGCGCACGGCGTCGCGAAGGCCGTCGCGGACGATTCGGTGGCGGTGACCGTGGGCGGCGGGGGCGGCACGGCACCGGGCTCCGGCCGTTCCTGGGCGGCCGCCGCGCTCACCCCGTACCGGCTGACGGAGGGCCACGCGCCGAGGACCGCCACCGAGGTGGTCATCGACGGCGCGCTGGCGGCGGCCACCGGGAGCGGGACCGGTGACCGGGTGACCCTGCAGGCCGACGGGGCTCCCCGGCCCTACACCGTCAGCGGTGTCGCCGGCACCGGGCACCCGGGCGGTCCCCCCGCCGTCTTCCTCACCGAGGGGCGCCTCACCGCCCTGGCCGGGCATCCCGGCACGGTCGACGCGATCGGCGTCCTCGCCGAGGAAGGCGTCTCCACGGACGCGCTACGGGCATCGCTGGAGAAGGTGCTGCCCGACCGGGCCCGTGGCGACCGCGACGTCCTGGTGCTCACCGGCCCGGAGCGCGGGCAGGCCGAGCATCCGGACGCGCTCGGCGCCCGCGGCGAGCTGCTGCCGCTGCTCGCCTCCATCACGGGGACGGTCTTCATGGTGGCGCTCCTGGTGATCGCCACCACGCTCTCCCAGGCCGTCCACCAGCGCTCCGGTGAACTGGCGCTGCTGCGTGCCGTCGGGGCGACACCCCGGCAGCTCAGGTCGGCCGTCGGCCGTGAGGTGAGCCGGGTGGCCGGTGGAGCGGCGTTGCTGGGCGGGGTCGGTGCCGTACCGCTGGGGCTGCTGATGCGGTCGCTCCTGACGACGGGTCCGCTGCCGCTGCCGGTACCGGTGTGGCTGCCGTTCGCCGCGGCGGCCGCGGCCGCCGCGCTCGTCGCGCTCGCCGCCCGCCCGGTGTCGGTCCTCGCGGCCAGGTCCATCACCGGGCTGCGGCCCGCCGCCGCACTGGGCGCGGCCGGTGCGCCCGAGCCGGGCGAGCCGGGACGGGTGCGTACGGTCTGCGGAGCGGTGCTGGCCCTGGCGGGTGTGAGTGCGGCCGGTGCGGCGACGGCGCAGGGCGGGCAGGCCGCCGCGGTGGCCGCGTCGGGTGCGGCGACCTCGCTGATCATCTCCGTGGCGCTGCTCGGTCCGTGGATCGCCCGGGTGACGATGCGGGTCCTGGGCACTCCGGTGCGGCGCGCCGGTGGGGTCTCCGGCTTCCTCGCCGCCAGGGGCGCCGCCGCGCACAACCGGCGCCTCGGTGCGGCGATCACGCCGATCGTGCTGGTCGTCGCCTTCGTCTGCGTACAGCTCGCGGCGGCCTCGACCCTGGAGCGGGCCGCCGACCGGCAGGCCGCCGCCGCGCTCCGGGCCGATCTGGTGGTGACGGGCCCGGCGGCCGGACTGCCTGCCGGTGCGGCCCGGGCCGTGCGCGGGGCGCCGGGGGTGGCGGCGGCGACCGGAGTGCTGCACTCCGGCGTCGTCCTCGCCCACCGGGAGATGGGCGATCCGAAGCTCGACCGGTTCCCGGTGCTGGGTGTGACGGCGGACCAGCTGGCCGGCACGCTCGATCCGCGGGTCACCGCGGGCGATCTGGCCGGCCTCACCGGCAGGGGCACGGTGGCGGTCGGCGAGGACCGGGCCGACGATCTCGACATCGGCCCCGGCGACACGGTGGAGCTCCGTCTCGGCGACGGCACCGAGGTACGGCTCCGTGTGGTGGCGCTCTACGCACGGGCGCTGGGGCTCGGCGAGTTCATGCTGCCCCACGAGGCGCTGGCGGGGCATGTCCCGGCCCTTCGCGACCAGCGGATCCTGGTCCGCTCGACGGACGGCACGGCCGCCGCTTCGGTACGGCGTGCGCTCGCCCGGTACGAGGGGGTGCGGGTCCGGCCCGCGACGGCCGACGACGTACGGATCGCACCCACGTCCTCGGACCAGGACGACGCGATGATCATCATCGGTGTCGGGGTGATCGGCGGCTTCGCGCTGCTCGCCGTGGTCAGCACGCTGTCCCTGATCACGGTGGGCCGCCGCGCCGAGTTCCGGCTGCTGCGGACGATCGGTGCGGGCCGCCGTCAGGTGCGGCGGATGCTGGTGCTGGAGACGGGGCTGGTGGCGGTGGCCGGGCTGGCGATCGGCACGCTGGTCGCGGCGGTCCCGCTGGTGGCGTTCGCGGTGTCGGCGACCGGTTCGGTGCCGTATCTGCCACCGGAGCGGTACGGGGTGCTCGCCCTGGCCGTGACGGTCGCGGCGGGTGCGGGGACGCTGTGGCCGGGGCTGTCCGGCGGCCGGTCCGGCCGCGGGCGGCGGGCGTGAGGGCGGTCGCCCCGGGGTGTCACGGTGCCGCGGGCAGGGGCAGCGCCCCCTCCCGGGCCGCCGCGGCGGCCAGCGCGTCGAGCACCGGGGCGATCAGCGGATGCCCCTCCGCCCCCTGCCGTACCGCGGCGAAGACCCGGCGGGTCGGCGCACTGCCCGCCACCGGCCGCACCACCACCCCCGCCAGCTCCATCCCGCGCAGCGCCGACCGCGGCACCAGCGCCACCCCGGCGCCCGCCCCGGCCAGCGCGACCACCGCGCGGAAGTCGTCCGAGGAGTGCGCCAGCCTCGGCTGGAAGCCGGCGAACTCGCAGGACAGGACCACCACGTCGTGGCAGGGGTTGCCGGGGTACGGGCCGATCCACGCGTCCTTCTCCAGATCGGCGATGGCCACCTGTGCCCGGTCGGCCAGCCGGTGCCCGACCGGCAGCACCGCGTCGAACGGCTCGGAGTACAGCGGCACCCGGGTCAGCCGCAGGTCGTCCTCGCCCGGGGCGCCCCGGTACTCGACGGCGACCGCCACATCGACCTGCCGGTCGAGCACCATCGGCACGCTCGCGTCGCCCTCGGCGTCCTGGACCCGGACCCGGATGCCGGGCGCGGTGTGCGTCAGTTCGGCGATCGCGGGAGCGAGGACCAGACCGATGCCGGTGGCGAACGCGGCGACGGTGACCGTACCCGCTTCCCCCGCGTCGTAGGCGGCGAGCTCCGCCTCGGCCCGTTCCAGCTGGGCCAGCACCGCGTTGGTGTGGGTGAGCAGGATCTCCCCGGCGGGGGTGAGCCGGGCGCCGCGCGCGCCCCGTTCGACGAGCCGGTGCCCGGTCTCCTGCTCCAGGGCGGCGAGCTGCTGGGAGACCGCGGAAGGGGTGAGATACAGCGCGGCGGCCGCGGCGGTCACCGTACGGTGGTCGGCCACCGCACGAAGGATGCGCAGCCGCCGTGAATCGATCATGTGACCCATTGTCCCAGGTCACGGAGGGAACCCCACCCCCCGGGCGGGGCTCCCCCTGCAGGACCCGGGGCTACTCCCCCAGCGCGGCCCGCGCGTCGACGAACGCGTCCACGGCGCGGTTCACGTCCGCCGTGGAGTGCGCGGCGGAGAGCTGGACGCGGATACGGGCCGCGCCCTGCGGGACGACCGGGTAGGAGAACCCGATCACATACACACCGCGCTCCAGGAGGAGCTCCGCCATCCGGCCTGCCTTCGCCGCGTCCCCGATCATGACGGGGGCGATGGCGTGGTCGCCGGGCAGGATGTCGAAGCCCTCCTCGGTCATCCGGGTGCGGAAGAGCGCGGTGTTGGCGTTGAGCTGCTCGCGCAGGTCGCCTGCGGCCTCCAGCAGGTCGAGGACCTTGAGCGAGGCGGCCGCGATGACCGGGGCGAGGGAGTTGGAGAAGAGGTACGGGCGGGAGCGCTGGCGCAGCAGTGCGACGATCTCGGCGCGGGCCGCGACATAGCCGCCGGACGCGCCGCCGAGCGCCTTGCCGAGGGTGCCGGTGATGATGTCGACCCGGTCCATCACGTCGTGCAGCTCGGGCGTACCGCGGCCGCCGGGGCCGACGAAGCCGACGGCGTGCGAGTCGTCGACCATGACCATGGCGTCGTAGCGCTCGGCCAGGTCGCAGATCTCGCGCAGCGGTGCGACGTACCCGTCCATGGAGAAGACGCCGTCGGTGACGACGAGCCTGCGCCGGGCGCCGGAGGCCTCCTTGAGCTGCTTCTCCAGGTCGTCCATGTCGCGGTTGGCGTAGCGGAACCGCTTGGCCTTGGAGAGGCGGATGCCGTCGATGATGGAGGCGTGGTTGAGGGCGTCGGAGATCACCGCGTCCTCCGGGCCGAGGACGGTCTCGAAGACACCGCCGTTGGCGTCGAAGCAGGAGGAGTAGAGGATCGTGTCCTCCTGGCCGAGGAACGTGGAGAGCCGCTGCTCCAGCTCCTTGTGGACCTCCTGGGTGCCGCAGATGAAGCGGACCGAGGCCATGCCGTAGCCCCAGCGGTCCAGCGCCTCGTGGGCGGCGGCGATCACCTCGGGGTGATCGGCGAGGCCCAGGTAGTTGTTGGCGCAGAAGTTGAGCACCTCACCGGGGCGGCCGCCCGCGGTGACGGCGACCGACGCGGACTGCGGGGTGCCGATCACGCGCTCGGGCTTGTGCAGTCCGGCGGCCTCGATCTCTTCGAGGGTGGTGCGCATGTCGTCGCGTACGGAGTCGAACATGAGGGGTGTCTCCCAGCTGTCTACGGTGGCGTCGTCTTCGGAGGCGTCGGGTCAGGAGGTCCAGTCGAGGATGACCTTGCCGCCGCGGCCGCTCGCCGCGTCGTCGAAGGCCGCCTCGAAGTCGCGGTAGCCGTACCGGCCGGTGATCACGGGGGCGAGGTCGAGGCCGCCCTCCAGCAGTACGGACATGGCGTACCAGGTCTCGTACATCTCGCGGCCGTAGATGCCCTTGACGGTGATCATCGAGGTGACGATGCGGGCCCAGTCGACGGCGAACTCCTCGGACGGCAGTCCGAGCATGGCGATCCGGCCGCCGTGCGTCATGTTCGCGATCATGTCGCGCATCGCCTCGGGCCGGCCGGACATCTCCAGGCCGACGTCGAAGCCCTCGCGCAGCCCGAGGCGCTTCTGGCCCTCGGTGATGGTCTCCTCGCCGACGTTCAGGGCGAGGCTGACGCCGACCTTCCGGGCCAGTTCGAGGCGGGCCTCGCTGACGTCGGTGATGACGACGTTGCGGGCACCGGCGTGCTTGGCGACGGCCGCGGCCATGATGCCGATCGGCCCGGCACCGGTGATCAATACGTCCTCACCGACCAGCGGGAACGACAGCGCGGTGTGCACCGCGTTGCCGAACGGGTCGAAGATCGCGGCGACGTCGAGGTCGACGGGGACCCGGTGCACCCAGACGTTGGACGCGGGCAGGGCGACGTACTCGGCGAAGGCCCCGTCCCGGCCGACGCCGAGGCCGACCGTGGAGCGGCACAGGTGACGGCGGCCGGCCAGGCAGTTGCGGCACTTGCCGCAGACCAGGTGGCCCTCGCCGCTGACCAGGTCGCCGACGTTGATGTCGACGACGTCGGCGCCGGTCCGCGCGACCTCGCCGACGAACTCGTGCCCGAGGACGAGGGGGGTGCGTACGGCCTGCTGCGCCCAGCCGTCGTAGTTGCGGATGTGCAGATCGGTGCCGCAGATGCCGGTACGGAGGACCTTGATCAGTACGTCCGTGGGGCCGATCTCCGGCTCCGGCACGTCCATCAGCCAGAGTCCGGGCTCGGCCTTCTGCTTCACGAGTGCCTTCACGGCTGTGGCTCCCTGCGCTGGTGCGGCGTTGAGTACCCCGGGCCGGGGGCATGCCAAGGGGAAGCCTGCGGCCCGGGGAGGATCGAGAGGGACGGGACACATCGGCAGCGCGCGTCGATCGGCTGCCGCGCACCATCCTCGGCCGTCACGGAGAAATCTGCCGCACCCCGCGCCACAGGTCCATCGAGGTTTTCTTAAGCGCGCCCGAAGATCCGCTTCATGCCATCGGCACGGTTCCCCCGTCCGGCGCACGAAGGGGCCGGCTCAGACCGTGGTGCGGCGCCCCGGGCGCACCCCGTCCGCGGGAGAGGGACGGCGGGTTCCCAGGCATCCGGCGCCCTGTCAGAGTCCGGCGGGCTGCGGATCGTCGGCCAGCCGGGCGTGCAGGTGCTCGTCGTGGTACTCGCCGTCGCCGAAGCGGTAGGAGGCGCGCAGGACGCCCTCGGGGAGGTAGCCGCAGCGGTCCGCCACCCGGCAGGACGCCTCGTTGCCGACGGCGTGGGCGATCTCGATGCGGCGGGCGTCGGCCGTCGCGAAGCCCCAGTTCGTCACCACCGCGACCGCCCTGGTCGCGAGGCCCCGTCCACGGGCGGTGGGCAACAGCCAGTAGCCGGCCATCGCCAGCCCGTCCGCGCGGTCGACCCAGCGCAGATTGACGCAGCCCAGCAGGGTGCCGTCGACGGCGTCCAGTATCGCGAAGGGGGCGGCCGTGCCTCGCTCCCACCCGCCGTCACGCGCCTCCACCCAGACGCGGGCCGCGTCCCGGTCGGCTGTCGCCATGGGGTTCCAGAGGGCGATCGCCGGATCGGCGGCGCCGGACACCAGCGCGTCCAGCAGGGTTTCCGATTCGGCGTCCGCCCGGCTCCAGGGGCGCAGCACCGCGTCCCCCAGATCGAGTGCGGTACGAACGAAGGTCCTACGGTCGGCCGGTGCGGAGGAAGAAGTGCTCATGCACCCCTTTCTACAGAACCGTCACACCTCCCGACCAGCGATTTTTGCCGGGCGGGGTGACATTCCCGGGCGGCACCGCGCCGCACACCTGGGGCGGCACCGTGTGCGGCGCGGCGGATCGCACGGGTCATGTGCGGGGACGGCGGGTCAGGAGAGCGCCAACTCCGTGACGTCGCCCGCCTCCAGGACCCAGGTGGCGCTGAGGCCGCCCTCCTTCACCCGCGCGTCGCCGTCGCCCTTGAGCACCCCGATGCGGTTGCCGGACAGGGCGATCCGGATGGCCTGGTCGTACTCGTGGACCCAGGTCGCGCTGAGCCCGCCCTCCTTCACATACGCCTTGCCGTCGTCCTTCAGGACGCCGATGCGGTTGCCGGACAGTTCGAGCTGGATGACGTCGTCGGCCTCGCGCACCCAGGAGGCGCTGAGCCCGCCCTCCTTCACCCACGCGACACCGTTGCCGACCAGGACACCGATGCGGTCGCCGGCCAGGTCGATGCCGATGACGTTGTCCGACTCCCGTACCCAGGAGGCGCTGAGGCCGCCCTCCTTCACCCAGGCGACACCGTCACCGGTGACGACACCGATGCGGTTGCCGGAGAGTTCCAGCTCCTTGACCTTGTCGGACTCCTTGACCCAGGTCGCGCTGAGCCCGCCCTCCTTCACATACGCCTCGCCGTTGTCCTTGAGGACGCCGATGCGGTTGCCGGACAGGGCGATCTGCTTGACGTCGGTGGCTTCCTTCACCCAGGTGGCGCTGAGGCCGCCCTCCTTCACCCAGGCGACACCGTCACCGGTGAGGACGCCGATGCGGTTGCCGGAGAGGGTGATCTGCTTGACGCTTCCCGACTCCTTGACCCAGGTGGCGCTGAGGCCGCCCTCCTTCACATAGGCGTCGCCATTGACCCGCAGGGTGCCGATGCGGTTGCCGCCGTCTCCGGAGACCGTGCCGGGCACCGCACCGGCCGGGGACGTCCCGGCGAGACCGGCCAGCGCCAGGACGGCCGCCGCCGCGGAGAGAGTCTTGAGCTTCAATGGAGTAACTCCTCTGCGCAGATGGACCCTTGGGCCGGAACGAATGGCGCCCTCGGGGGATTTGACCAATCCGATGACGCTCAACGACCGGCCCGGCGCACGGTGCGTCGGCCATTGAGGTGAGGGAGGCGCATTGGGCCCGATCCGCCGCGCGCCGGTCTCCGCGACCACCCCGCGCGCCACCCGTCACCGCTACTGCCGCGAGCCGCACCCCGGGCAGAACGCGGACCCCTGGGGCACGGCCGCATGGCACGAGGCGCACTGCGGGCTCTGGGCGAGCCGGTGGCCGCACCCGGGGCAGAAGGCGCCGCCGCGGGTCTCCGTACGGCACTGCGGGCAGACCAACTGCCGGGCCGTATCGGCGTCGTGGCCCTGACCGGCGTTCTGGCCGGCGGCGTAGGCGCGGTCGGAGACGTAGTCGTTGAGCCCGCGTCGGCGGGCCGCCTCCGCCTCGGCGGCGGTGTCGGGGGCGCACTGGAGGCAGAGGCCCTGCTCGGGGTTCCAGCACCGCCCGCAGTCGTACGAGGTGCAGCGGGGGCAGCGGTTGAAGTGCCCGCGCGCGTTGTCGATCGCCCGCCGGAACGCGGCGTCCCGCGCCCCGCCCCAGGTCGCACCGGCCAGCCCGTCGGCGGCGTTGTTGATCGTGTTGGCGCTGCCGCCCAGCAGACCGAAGGCGGCGCCGACGCCCTTGCCTATCCAGCCTGCCGCCTGGCCCGATCTGAAGGGCTCGAACGGTGAGCGCCAGGTGTCCGAACAACGCTGGCACCGGAAGTCGAACTGGAAGCCCGCACCGGTGCCGTGCTGCTGCGACAGGTCGCTGTAGTTGTTGCTGAAGTAGATTTCGTCGTCCACGTCTGTACCTCTGAGCCCTCTCGTCGTCGGGTCGTCCTCAGAGGTCATGATGGCAATCATCGACGGCCGTGGTGCGGCCGGAGGGTCATCGTTCGGCAATGCCGCGTCCCGGGACGACTCCGGTGCGCGGCACGGGTGTTCTGCGGGGCGCGCGGGGGAGGCGCACGCCTTGATAGCGTCGCTCCCGCGATCGCGGTTCCCACTTCCCGCCGGGGTCGTCGCCGTGCTCGTACGGTCCGCCCCGAGGGCTGTCGACGTAAGGGTGTGCCGACGCCACGGGAAGGTCTGCGGCAAGGACGAAGAGGGCCCGACGCATGAGTCTCGCGCAGTTGCACTACACCTCTGCCTCGGCTGCCGCTGCGGACGACGACGGGGGCGGGAGCGGCGCGCGCTTCACGGCGGTGAGCGCCGGACTGCCCACGCAGGTGCTGGCCGAAGCCGAACAGCTCCTCCGCCTCGAACCGCCCTCCGACGCCCCGCACCGGCCGACCCCCGACCAACTGCGTTCCCTCCCCGAGGCGTTCAGCTTCAGCGCACTGCCGGACGGCGGACATCTGCTGGCCCGCACGGTGGCATTCGCCGGTCACGGCTCCGGGTCCTCCACCGGACCCGGCACCCTCGGGTTCCACGCGCACGCGGTGCACCTCCCGGCCGGTACGCGCCTGCCGGACGACGCGCTGCCGATCACCGCCTGGCGCTCGCCGGGCTGGGCGTCCACCCCGCCGGCCGGAGGCGCACCCGGGCGGATATCCGCCCTGCCGGCCTCCGCCACCTTCGGGCCGGAGGCGCTGAACGACTTCGCGGTCTCCCGGAGCCCCTGGCTGGCGGCGGTCTTCGCGGACCTGCGCCGGGTGTGCGAGGACCCTTCGGCGGGGCGTCTGGTCCTGGTGGAGCGGCAGAGCGCCGATGTGGCCCGGTGGATCGCCCTCGCCTCGGCCGTGCTCCCGCCGGACCACGCGCACCGGCTGACGTTCACGACGTACACCCGCCGTCCGGCGCACTCCCCGCACCGGATCGTCGGCGTACTCCCGCAGGACGCACCGCGAGCGGGCGGACCCGGGGCGCAGGAGCTGCGGGTCCACGACTGCGCGGGCGCCCGGCCCGGGGAGCCGGTCGACGACGCCTGGGCCGAGACCTGCGCCCGGATCTGGCGGAACCGGTCCCCGAAGCTGTTCCGGGCGGCGGCCGAACTGCCCGGCGGCCCCTTCGCCGCCGGCCCGCTCGCCGTCACCGCCCTCTGCGCGGGTCTTCCGCTCGGCCCCGGCGAGCGGGCCGCGGCGGCCGAGTGGGCCGCCGAGCGGCCGTACGCGCTGGACGAGGAGCGGACACACCGGCTCACCGACGCGCTGACCGACCGGGACATCGACCGTACCTCTCGCGAACTCGCCGCCGTGGCCAGGCTGTTGACCGCGCTCGACGGAAGGGCCCCGGCAGCCGTGACGGCCTCCCTCGGCGCGCTGCTGGTGACGGAGGCGGTCCACGGGAGCGATGTCTCCGTGACGCCCCCGGGGCGCTCGGTCTTCGCCGGGCCCGACGGGGAACGCGTCGCCGCGGCGCTCGTCGACGCCCTGGGCGAGGATCTGCGGGCCGAGCTGGAGAACGGTGCGCCCGTGGCCCCGGACGCCGCACCCGGGCGGAGTGTGGGGCGCACCGTCCAGTTGCTGCGGATCGCGCGACTGCTGGAGGTGGACTGCGCGGACCTGCTCCCCGGGGTCGTACACCGGATGGCACGGGTGCTGCTGGACGAGGGCGCGGGCGACTGTGCACGGGTGCTGCTCGACCTCCTGGACGAGCAGTTCGACGTCCGTACCGCGCTGCTGGGCGAGCTGGACCGGGTCACCCCGCACCACCCCCTGGCGGCCCAACGGCTGCTGGCCGATGTCGCCCTGCCCTTCACCGGGGCCCAGGCGCTGCCGCATCTGCGGATGTGCGCGGCGGCGCCGGAGGCCGGGGCGGACGGCGGCGAGGACCGGGTGAAGGTGCTGAACACCGTGCTGCGCGCCGGTGGGATGTCACCCTTCACCGAGCCGTTGGTACTGCGCACCGCGGTGGGTCTCGTCTGGCGCGGCACCACCCCCACAGCGGGCGAGGCGCGGCTGCTGCTGGCCGGGAGCACGTCCGACGCGCACCGTACGGCCGGAACGTGGGCCGTTCTCGTGGCGGCGGCGCTCGGTGCCCCGGCCGACGACGCGGAGGCCCCCGGGCTCGCCCATGACCTGTTGCGCGGCTTCCCCCAGGAGATCGACGCGCGGGCACGCGGCGCGCTGCTCCTCCTGGAGTTCGCACGGGACGTCCGCTCGGGGGCGGCTGAGCCCGGCTGGGCGGAACGGGCCCGGAAGCTGTGTGCCGGGGCCGAGCCGGTGGAGCCGGGCGTGCGCGAGCAGGCGTTCGGCGCCCTGGCCCGGCGGCTGCTCGACCCGGACCGGCCGGAGGCCGAGCTGTACGCGTTCGTCCACAGCGACGACCCCGGCCTCATCGCGGCCTACGGCGGCGCCGCCCGGCAGGACGCGGTGCTCGCCCGGCTCCGCTCCGACCCGGCCTATGTCGCCGACTGCTTCGCCGTCTGGAGCTCCCACCCGCACGCGGGCCGTGCCTGGAGCGAGACCCGGGCGGCGCTGCTGGAGGAGGTGCTGCGTCCGGTGGTGCGCGGCCTGTCCGCCGGTGAGGTGGCGGCGGCGGAGGAGGCCGCCGAACGGGCGGGCAGCAGCCGCACGGCGGAGGCGTTCCGCACGTGGAACCGGCCGGCCGGCCTCCGCAAGCGGCTCGGCAACAGACTGGCGGCCCGGGTGCGGCGGTCGTGAGCCGCGCACCCCGGCGGCCGCGGGCGGGCCACGGAGGTCGTGGCCCGTCACGCGTGACCGGTACCGTGTGACCTATCGATCTCGTGCGCTCCCGGCGGGCTGCGTGACACCCCCAGGAGGAACAGATGACGACGAACCGCGGACGCAAGGACGTCATCCGGGACCGGATGGCCGCGACCGGCGAGTCGTACAACGTCGCCGCCCGCAATCTGAAGGCCATGAAGGACATGGGCGCCACGCGTGAGGCCGTCCTCACCCAGCGCTGGCGTCCCGCCGACACGCTCGACGTCCCGTGCCCCTGCGGCGGTACGTGCGAGCCCGGCGAGCGGTGCGAGCGCTGCCACGCGCTCCACCGCCACGTGGCGCGCTACCCCGGCAGTGTCACGGACGTGGAGACGTGGGCCGACCGTTACGACTGCATGGGCTGCGCGTCCTCGTACATCCTGACCGTGGTGCTGCCCGGGCGGCCCTGGGGTGTCGCCGAGACCGTGGTCCGGGGCGGCTCCGCCGAGCCGGTCGTGCAGGCCCGGGTGTTCCCGGGTGTCGCCCATCCCCTGCTGCGGCCGGAGAGCACCGAGGACGGGACCGAGGACTGATCTCCGGGCCCCGCCCCCCTGATCCGGCCCGATCCGGACGGAAGACCCCGAGTCACCGGACGGCCTGGACGACGGTCGCTCCCACCGCGACGGCGAGGACCAGTGCGAGGACGACGAGGGACCGCGGGTTGCCGAGGTTGACCGTCCAGCCGATGCCGACCCGTTTGGGCACCAGGATCGCGGGGTCGTCGGCATTGACGTAGACCGTGCCGGCGCCGCGCCAGAAGCGGTCGTCGTCGCGCGGGACCAGTCCGGTGGTCTTCTCGCCCGGGTCCGTCGGCAGCCTGCTCCCGGAGGGCCCGACGCGCAGGACGAGCCAGACGGTCACGGCGAGGACCCCGACGAGCGGCACCCCGGTGACGGCCAGGGTCATGGCCGTGGAGCGGGTGTCGCTCCAGATCAGCGCGGACAGCCCGAGCAGCATCAGGTCCACCAGGGCGGCGATGCCCATCATGGAGCGGGCCGTGACCGTGAGATAGCGGCGGTACCGTGCGGCGCCGGCCACGGGGCGCGCCACATCGAGGTCGGCGCGGGCACGGAGCAGCCCGGCGACGGTGGCGGCCATGACCAGGGTGAGCAGGACCTGGCCGAGGACGAACCCGAAGGCGGTCCACACACTGGTCGGGTACATCCGGTACACGGTGCCGCCGGGCGAGCGTTCGGGCAGCGCGATGCGGTCGGGCAGGCCGGGGTAGACGGCGATGCCCGCGACAACGCTGACGGCGATCACGACGAGCGCGGGGACCGTCCAGCCCCAGGGGAAGCGGACCGGGTCGGTGCGCAGGGACGTGTCCACGACGGCGCCCTGCCGGGCGTGTTCGTACCACCCGCCCTCCGCCTTCGCGCGGGCGATGGCCCGGTGGGCGCGTACCCACAGGACGGCGGCGAGGGTGCAGAGCAGCAGCGAACCGGCGACTCCGGCGGCCGGGGTGCCGAGCACGGCGCCGAGCGCCGAGGCGGGCACGGTGACGACGGCCGCGGCGACGAGCGTCGCGCCGCGGTAGCGGCTGCGCTGTTCCTCGACGGCGGTTGCGCCCGCCTTGTCCGGCGGTACGCGGACGCCGAAGGGCACTGCGGAGGGGTTGAGGAGCGGGCTGGGGGCGGCGTACAGCACGGCGCCGAGCACCGCGAGTATGCCGAAGTTGAGAGCTGCGTCGACCAGCAAGGGTTTCACCTGTCCGTTCTTGTCGCCGGCACCGGCGGGGCGGGGCGCCGAGCCGGCGCACGGCACGACGTTCCGGGGTCTCGTTCAGGGAGCCGTCGTCCGGGGGACGTCGCGCCGCGGCAGGGGCCGCCGCGGTCCCCCGGCCGGCCCCGGGGATCAGGGCTGTTCGTCCTCCCTCGCGGGGAAGCGGTCCAGAACCGCCGCGACATGACTCATCACCTCCGCCTTCGCGATCCCTCGCACATCCAGCTCGGCGAGGAGGGTGCGCATCCGCGCCTCCCAGTCGACGCCGGCCCGCAGTTCGTCCGAGGGCTGCTTGACGTCCGGCCGGACCGCAGCGCCGCTCTTGCGGTTGATGCGGATGAACCCTTCACGTCGTAGCAGGTCATAGGCCTTGTTGACGGTGTGGAAGTTGATCGCCAGGTCGACGGCCAGCTGCCTGGTGGAAGGAAGTCCGGCACCGGGCGCCAACGCCCCTTCCGCGATGGCCTCCACCACCCGGTCCCGGATCTGCTGATAGATCGGCACCTCGCTGTCGAGGTCGAGCACTAGATACACGCCCCCAACTCTATCTGCTATACATCTTATAGAACAGACGCTCAGGCCTCGTTGGAGGATGAATTCCCATGGCACTGATGAACATCACCGACACCGGCCTCACCATCGGGTTCAGCGGCCGTGAGCGCATATGGACCCTGCGCGGCTCCCTGACCGTCCCGCTCACCGCGGTCCGCCGGGTCACCGTCGTCGACGACCCGCTGCGCGCGGCCCACGGCGTCCGCAAGGGCCTGCACGCCTCCGGAGTCGCCAAGATCGGCACCTGGGGGCTCATCACCGGCCCCCGTCAGCTCGTGGCCGCCTACCGGGGCAGGCCGGGACTGCGCGTGGAGCTGGACCGCGCCGCCGGCGGTGACTTCGACGAGCTGGTCCTCTCACTGGACGACGCCCAGCGGTCGGCACAGCTCATCGGGCAGCGGCTGGGGAGCCACCGGTGAGCGGACGTCCGCAGGGCCTGACCGTAGAGGTCGGCGGGCTGACCAAGCGCTTCGGCCGCGTCCGCGCCGTCGAGGACCTGAGCTTCACCGTGCGGCCGGGCGTCGTCACGGGCTTCCTCGGCCCCAACGGCGCGGGCAAGACCACGACCATGCGGATGATCCTCGGCCTGGTGGCTCCCACCGCGGGAACCGCCACCATCGGCGGAATGCGGTACACGGACCTGCCCAGGCCCTCCGCCACCGTGGGCGCCGTCCTCGACGCCTCCGCGGTCCACCCCGGCCACTCGGCCCGCGACCATCTGCACATCTACCGCACCATGGGCGGCCACCCGCCCGAGCGGGTCGATCGATTGCTGGACCGGCTGGGGCTCGCGCAGGCGGCCGACCGCCGTACCCGCACCTTCTCCACGGGCATGCGGCAGCGGCTCGGTCTCGCCACCGCCCTGCTGGGCGACCCACGGGTGCTGCTGCTGGACGAGCCGGGCAACGGGCTCGACCCGGAGGGCATCGCCTGGCTGCGCGGCCTGCTGCGCGGGCTGGCGGCCGAGGGGCGCACGGTGCTGGTGTCCAGCCATGTACTGAGCGAGGTGCAGCAGATCGTCGACGACGTCGTGGTGATCCGCGGCGGCCGGCTGGTGGCGGCGGGACCGCTGGCGGAGGTCGAGCGGCTCTCGCCCGGCACGGTGCTGGTCCGCTCGCCGGACGCGGCGGCCCTGCGCGCCGCGCTGCTGCGCGGCACCGCGCGGGGCGGGGCGGCCGACCGGGTGGACCTCATGCCGGACGGGACGCTGTGCGTGTACGGGATGGCGGACTCGGCCGTCGCCGATCTGGCCGCCGCCGAGCGGCTGCGCGTGTACGGGCTGTCCGCCGGGACGAGCCTGGAGCAGCTCTTCCTCCGGCTGGCGGGGGACGGCGAACCGGCAGGCCTCGACCGGCCGGCGGTACTGACGGACGAAGGGCGGAACCCATGACGAACGCACTGGTCCAGGCGGAGTTCCGGCGGCTGGCCGCCACCCGCCTGTGGCTGTGGGCACTCCTCGCGGCCGTCGTCCTGGGCGGCGGCATGGTGGGGGCGATGACGCTGGTCGGCCCGGAGAACTTCGATCCGCCGGCGCCCGGCCTGGACACCGAGGACGGCGTCCGCTCCGTCCTCGGGATGCTGAGCCTCACGGTGTTCCTGCCGGCCGCGCTCGGCACCCTGGCGATGACGTCGGAGTACCGGCACCGCACCGTCACGTACACCTTCCTCCACGCCCCGCGGCGCCGGCAGGTGCTCACCGCCAAGCTCGTCGCGTACGGCGTCGCCGGTCTGGCGTACGGGCTGGTGCTCACCGGCACGGCGGCGGCCGCCTTCTTCGGGGGTGCGGCGGCGCGCGGGGTGACCCCGGGCATGGCCACCGGCGAGGTGCTGGGGCTGCTCGTCCGGCCGGCGGTGGCGATGGCGGTGTACACCCTGCTGGGCGTGGCCGCGGGGGCGTTGATCCGCCATCAGGTCGCCGCGCTGGCCGTCGTCGTCGGCTATCTGTACGCGGGCGAGTTGCTGCTGATGATGATCCCGGGCGTGAAGCTCCTCTACCCGCTGCTGCCCGGTGGCGCCACGGCGGCCCTGACCGGCTTCGACTACGCCGCGGACACGATGGCCGCGGAGCTGGCGACCGGCCCGGTGCCGCTGCTCTCCCCCGTCGGCGGCGGACTGCTGCTCACCGGCTACGCCCTGGCCGCGGCGTTCGTCGCGGTGCTGGTGCCGATGCGCAGGGACGTGTACTGAACCCGCACGGCGCGGTGTGTGCCCCGGACCATGCTCCGGGGCACACGTCCCGGTCCCCTCAGGCCTCGTCCGGGGCCAGGCGCAGCGAGATCGAGTTGATGCAGTACCGCTGGTCCGTCGGAGTGGGGTAGCCCTCGCCCTCGAAGACATGGCCGAGGTGCGATCCGCAGCGTGCGCAGCGGACCTCGGTGCGGACCATGCCGTGGCTGCGGTCCTGGACCAGTTCGACCGCGTCCGTGTCCTTCGGGTCGTAGAAGGACGGCCAGCCGCAGTGCGACTCGAATTTGGTGTCCGAGCGGAACAGGTCGGCGCCGCAGGCTCGGCAGGAGTACACGCCCGTGGTCTTGGTGTCGGTGTACTCACCGACGAAGGCGGGTTCGGTGCCGGCCTGGCGCAGGACCGCGTACTCGGCCGGCGTCAGCTCCCCCCGCCACTGCTCGTCCGGCTTCTCGATGTCGTACGACACGTCGCTCCCTCAGCTCGACAGGTGGTCCAGGATCTGCGGGCCGAGCTCCGTGACGTCGCCCGCTCCCATGGTGAGAACGAGGTCGCCGGGCTTCGCCATTCCCGCGATGGTCCCGGCGACCTCGTTCTTGTCGTGGACGGCGGTGACATCGGCGCCCGCGGCCCGCGCGGCGTCGATGATCAGCTCGCTGGTGATGCCGGGGATCGGGTCCTCTCGGGCCGGATAGATGTCCAGCACCACGGAGGCGTCGGCCAGCGCGAGGGCCTGGCCCATCTCGGTGCCGAGCTCCTGGGTGCGGGAGAAGAGGTGGGGCTGGAAGACGACCAGGAGACGGGCCTCGGAGACGGCACCGCGCATCGCTTCGAGGTCGGCGGTCATCTCGGTGGGGTGGTGCGCGTACGAGTCGATGACCTGCACGCCCGCCGCCTCGCCCTTGAGCTGGAGGCGGCGCTTGACCCCGGTGTACTTGCCGAGGGCCGAGGCCAGGTTGTGGGCCGGGATGCCGAGGGCGACACCCGCGGCGAGGGCCGCGACGGCGTTGAGGGCGTAGTGGCGGCCGGGCACGGAGACCGTGAACGTGAGGTACTTCCCGTTCAGGACGACCGTGACCTCGCTGGTCAGGCCGCGCGGGGTGACCTTGTGGACGCGCACGTCGGCGGTCTCGGACTCGCCGTAGGTGACGACGTTCAGCGAGGGGAGGGCGCGGACCCGCTCCGTCAGCTCGACGGCGCCTTCCTGGTCGGCGGCGATCACCAGGGTGCCGCCCGGGACGATCTTGCCGGCGAACGCCTCGAACGACTCGTAGATCTCGTCCATCGAGGCGTAGTTCGCGTGGTGGTCCAGCTCGACGTTGAGGACGATCGCGACCTCGGGGTCGTACTTCTGGAAGCTGCGGTCGCTCTCGTCCGCCTCGGCGACGAAGATCGCGCCCTCGCCGTGCGCCGCGTTGGTGCCGGGGCCGGCCAGGTCGCCGCCGATGGCGTACGAGGGGTCGAGGTTCAGCTCGGTCAGGGCGACGGCCAGCATCGACGTGGTGGTCGTCTTGCCGTGCGTACCGGCCACCGCGATGGCGCGCAGCCCGCCCATGAGCGAGGCGAGCGCGTCGGAGCGGTGCACGACGGGGACCGACAGCTCGGCGGCGCGCAGCAGCTCCGGGTTGTCGGCGCGGATGGCGCTGGAGACGACCACGCACGAGGCGTCGTCCGCCAGATGTCCGGCGGCGTGCCCGATGTGGACGGTCGCCCCCAGCGCCCGCAGCGCCTCGGCGGTACCCGACTCCTTGGCGTCGCTGCCGGCGACCTCGGCGCCGCGCTGGGCGAGGATCTTCGCGATGCCCGACATTCCGGCGCCGCCGATGCCGATGAAGTGCGGCCGTTCCATGGCGGCAGGAATACCGGGTGCCATGCGTGTGTCTCCCAGAAGTCGATACGAGTACCCGAGTCGGTACGGGGTGCCCGCCCAGCCTATTCGCTGTGCGCGAAGAGCTTGAGCACCGGTACGCCGACCTTGTGACGGGCCCGGGACGCCCAGTCCCGGTGGAAGAACTCCTCGACGTAGTGCGGTGCGGTCAGCACGATGACCTCGTCCGCCTCCGCGTCGTCGACCACGGATTTCAGCTTGTCCAGGGGGTGGTCCTCGATCACCTGTCCGACCGCTTCGGAGCCTGCCTGACGCAGTGCCTCCAGTGATACTTCGAGCGCGAGTTCGGCGGGCTGTCTGGCGTTCTTGCCCTCGGGCTCCTCACCCTCCCGGGCGGCCTCCTTCAGTTCGCCCATCGCCAGGTCGTCGATGGCTCGCAGCAGCACATCGGCCTGGTCACCGCGCGGCTGCATGAGCACGACGAAGGAGGTCTGCTCCTCCCCGTGCAGGGTGGTGACGAACTCGACGTCCTCGGAGGTGAGGGGCTTCTCGATCATCAAAACGCTGGTGAACACCACGGGCGCCCTTCTGCTTCAGTGGCCGTCGCCGGTCACTGCTGAAACCATCCTTCCCCGTGCTCGCACGGGGTCTGCGAGAGTAATTGTGCCCACCGGAAGCTAACCGGAACGACAAATTCCGCTGATTGTCAGCTCCGACGGTACCGAGTGAAGAGGAACCCGGCCTCCTCCAGCACCGACGCCAGGGCGAATCGTTCCGGCACGGCCACCGAGGGGCCGCCCGCGATCCGCTGCGCGTCCCCGGCGGTCAGCATCGGCGAGAGGGTCAGACAGAGCTCGTCCAGCACCCCGGCCGCCACGAACTGCCCCAGCATCCTCGGGCCGCCCTCGGTCAGCAGCCGCTTGAGCCCGCGGTCCGCCAGCTCCCGTACGGCCCTGGCGGGGTCCACCCGGGAGCCGTCCCCCGCGACCACCACCTCGGCGCCGGCCCGGCGCGCCTCCTCGATCCGGCCCGGCGGGGCCCCGGCGCCGGTCAGTACCAGGGTCGGCACGAGCGGCTCGGTGAACAGCGGCAACGAGAAGTCGAGGTCCAGACTGCCGCTCACCACGGCGATCGCGGGTGCGGGTCCCTGCCCGGCCGCGGCCCGGCGGGCGGCGAAGGCCTCCCGGGCCCTGGCGGGCCGGTAGCCCTCCAGGCGTACCGTCTCCGCGCCGGCCAGCACCACATCGGCCAGACCGCGCAGGGTGCCGAAGATCCGCATGTCGCTCTCGCAGGAGATCGGCTGCGAGCGGCCGTCGTGCTGGGCGGCCCCGTCGAGCGTCGAAACCATGTTGGCGCGCAGCCAGGGGCCGTCCTGTTCGGGGTAGGCGTAGGCGTCGGCCAGGGCGTCCAGGCTCCACTCCCCCTCGTGGTCAGCCGGTGTCAGGTCGGTCACAGGGAAGAGGCGTCGCATGTTCTGCAGTCTGGCACGGCGCTTAAGGTTGAGAGTTGTGTCGTCCTCCACAGCCCTGCCGGGGCAGAGCCCCATAGCCGAAACGGCCCCCCTGTCCCTCTGCGCACGTGAGCCCCGCGTTCCCGCCGACCGGCTGGTCGCCGAGATGGTGCCGCCGCCGCGCTTCGACTCCGTGCGCTTCGATACGTACGTCCCGGACCCGAACCAGCCGAGCCAGACCGGGGCGGTCGAGGTCCTGAGCGACTTCGCGGCCGGGCTCGGCGGGGCGCATGCCAGTGGTTCCGGCAAAGGGGGAAGAGCGCGAAGCGCATCCCTTGAGGGATGGTGGCGGGCGACGGGCGGGCGGTTCAGCCGGAAGCCCGCGGCCCCTTCGGCACCGCTCGGGGTCTACCTCGACGGCGGCTACGGTGTCGGCAAGACCCATCTGCTGGCCGCCCTGTGGCATGCCACCCCCGCCGCCGCCTCGCTGAAGGCGTTCGGCACCTTCGTCGAGCTGACCAACCTGGTCGGCGCGCTGGGCTTCCAGCAGACCGTGCAGACGCTGAGCGGGCACCGGCTGCTGTGCATCGACGAATTCGAGCTGGACGACCCGGGCGACACCGTGCTGGTGTCGTCGCTGCTGAGCAGGCTGGTCGAGGCCGGGGTAGCACTCGCCGCCACCTCCAACACACTGCCCGGCAAGCTCGGTGAGGGCCGGTTCGCCGCGGCCGACTTCCTGCGGGAGATCCAGGGGCTGTCCGCGCACTTCCGTCCGCTGCGGATCGACGGCGAGGACTACCGCCACCGCGGGCTGCCCGAGGCCCCGCCGCCGTACTCCGACGCGCAGGTCACCCGGGCCGCGTACGCCACCGAGGGCGCCAGCCTGGACGACTTCCCCTCGCTGCTCGACCATCTCGCCCGGGTCCATCCGAGCCGCTACGGCGCGCTGACGGACGGTCTGCGGGCGGTCTGCCTCACCGAGGTCCAGCCGGTGCCCGACCAGTCGACGGCGCTGCGGCTCGTCGTCCTCGCGGACCGGCTGTACGACCGGGAGGTCCCGGTGCTCGCCTCCGGAATGCCGTTTGACCGGCTGTTCAGTGAAGAGATGCTGAACGGCGGATACCGGAAGAAGTACTTCCGGGCGATCTCCCGGCTGACGGCGCTGGCGCGTGACGCGAAGGGGCTGGTGGCGCAGTAGGTTCGGGGCGTACCGCCGAGGCGCCTCCGAGCGCCCCGGGGCTCCCGTATCGACCGCGCACACCGTTGGAAGGGAATCGGCATGGCAACCACGCGTCAGGCTCACACGGTCTGGGACGGCAATCTGCTCGAAGGCAAGGGGGTCGTCACCTTCGACTCCTCCGGCATCGGCGAGTTCGACGTCTCCTGGCCGTCCCGCGCGGAGAAGGCGAACGGCAAGACCTCTCCCGAGGAGCTCATCGCGGCCGCCCACTCCAGTTGCTTCTCGATGGCGCTGGCCCACGGTCTGACCGGAGCCGGCACCCCGCCGGCCCAGCTGACCACCACGGCCGACGTCACCCTCCAGCCCGGCACCGGCATCACCGGCATCCACCTCACGGTCCAGGGCCAGGTGCCCGGGATCGACGAGGCGGACTTCGTCAGGGCCGCCGAGGACGCCAAGGCGAACTGCCCGGTCAGCCAGGCACTGACCGGCACGACGATCACACTCACCGCTTCGCTGGTCTGACCACGGGCGCCACTCCCGGCACGGGACACACCTGAGGCCCGGTGACCCGCATGGTTCCCGCGCGGCGATACGCGTGGTACACACATGCGGGTCACTTCTCCTGTCCGCCAGCAGGGAGTTGCCTCATGTCATCAGAAACGTCACGCCTGACCGAAGAAACGTCACGGCCGACCGCCACCCGTCGCCAGGTCCTGGCCGGCAGCGGCGCGGCCGTCGCCTCCATCGCCTTCACCGGGGCGTTCTCCGAACTCTTCGCGGGGACCGCGGAAGCCCGGGGACACAGCGGGTACGGCCCGCTGGTGCCCGACCCCGACGGTCTGCTCGACCTCCCGAAGGGCTTCCGCTACCGGGTCCTGTCCCGGGAGGGCGACCCGCTCCGCTCCGGCGAGGGCCAGGTCCCCGGCAACCACGACGGAATGGCCGCCTTCGCGGGCCGCCACGGCCATGTCCGCCTGGTCCGCAACCACGAGAACCGGGTCACCGCGAAGATCCCGGTCCCGGTCGTCGAGGGCCTCACCTACGACCCGATGGGCAAGGGCGGCTGTACGACCCTGGAACTGGACGGCCGCAACAACGTCCTGGGCGAACGCGTCGCCATCGCCGGTACGGCGGTGAACTGCGCGGGCGGCCGGACCCCCTGGAACACCTGGCTGACCTGCGAGGAGACCGAGGACAGAGCCGGCACCAACGGCTACACCAAGGACCACGGCTTCATCTTCGAGGTGGACGGCGCCGATCCGCACCGCACCGGGGCCGTGCCGCTCACCGCGATGGGCCGCTTCCAGCACGAGGCCATCGCGATCGACCCGAAGAGCGGGATCGTCTACGAGACGGAGGACGCGTTCGACAAGCCGTTCGGGCTCTTCTACCGCTTCCTGCCGAACAAACCGCTCGGCGGTACGGGCTCGCTGCGGGCCGGCGGCCATCTGGAGGCCATGCGGGTGCCGGGCGTGCCCGACCTCTCCGTGGTCCAGGAGACCGGGGCGAGCTTCGAGGGCATCGAGTGGGTCCCCGTACCGGATCCGCTGGCGGCCGGGACACCGATCCGGTTCCAGGACTTCGGCCCGAAGGGCATCACGCACGCGCAGAAGCTGGAGGGCTGCTACTGGGGCGGCTCCTCGGTCTACTTCGTCTCCAGCTTCGCGCACAGCTCGCAGGGGTCGGCCGCCGACCACTACGGCCAGGTGTGGCGGTACGAGCCGAAGCGGCGCCGCCTCACGCTCGTGATCGTCTTCGGTCCCGGCACCGATGTGCAGCTGCCGGGCGAGTCCCCGGACAACATCTGCCTCGCCGCCGACGGCGGGCTGATGGTGTGCGAGGACGGCGACGGCGCGCAGCATGTGTTCGGCCTGACGCGGCGCGGCGAGGTGTACGCGATGGCACGGGGCCGGCAGAACATCGGGACGCCGCAGGATCCCGAGTGGGGGGAGTTCGCCGGGGTCACGTTCGCTCCGGACGGCGGGACGATGTACGTGAACTGCTACACACCGGGGACGACGTTCGCGGTGACGGGGCCGTGGCGCTGACGCGCTGAGGTGCCGGGGGGCGGGCAGACGTCGTCCGCCCCCTCTCGCGCTGTCCGAACGACCCACGTCCCGGCGGGAATCGGTCGCGGAAGCCCCGGCGGGACTCCGTACGGGGGGATAGGCTCCCGCCTGGTTCCGCGCGCCTCCGCGGCACCCGTCCGCACCGACGGGGAACGAAACACGCCTCGGCCCTCGGCGGTGCGTCGCATGCTTTCCGCAGCCTCGCAGCCAACCCCCGATGGGACGTGAACCATGAGGCAAGAAACCGCACACCACGACATCACCGTGATCGGCGGCGGTCTGGCCGGAGTCTGCGCGGCGATCGCCGCCGCCCGGCTGGGCCGCACCGTGGCACTCATCAACAACCGGCCCGTTCTCGGCGGGAATTCGAGCAGCGAAGTCCGGGTCTGGGTCGTCGGCGCCACCGCCCACGGCAACAACCACAACGCCCGCGAGGGCGGCATCATGGGCGAACTCTTCGTCGAGAACCAGTTCCGCAACCCGGACGGCAATCCGTACTACTGGGACACGGTCGTGCTGGACGCGGTCCGGGCCGAGCCCGGGATCACGCTCTACCTCAACACCGACGTGCGGGAGGTCGACGCGGACGGACCCGAGGACGCCCGGCACATCACCGCCGTCACCGGCTGGACGATGGGCTCCGAGCGGCGGATCCGCTTCGAGAGCGAGCTGTACCTGGACTGTTCGGGGGACGGCCTGGTCGGCGCGCTCGCCGGGGCCCGGCACCGCATCGGCCGGGAGTCGCGGGCGGAGTACCTCGAACCGTGGGCGCCCGAGGAGGCCGACCGCATCACGCTGGGCTCGACCCTGCTCTTCTACACCAAGGACGCCGGACACCCGGTCAAGTACGTGCCCCCGTCCTTCGCCAGGAACATCGCCGAGACCTCGATCCCGCAGCGCCGTGTCATCAAGTCCGGTGACAACGGCTGTGCCTACTGGTGGATCGAGTTCGGCGGCGAACTGGACACGGTGCACGACAACGAGGAGATCCGCGACGAGCTGTGGGCGGTCATCCACGGCATCTGGGACCACATCAAGAACTCCGGGGAGTTCGACGCCGGCAACATGACGCTGGAGTGGGTGGGTTCGGTGCCCGGCAAGCGCGAGTACCGGCGCTTCCTCGGCGACTACGTGCTCCACCAGGGCGACATACTCGGCCAGACCGAGTTCGCCGACCGGGTCGCTTTCGGCGGCTGGTCCATCGATCTGCATCCGCCGAAGGGCATGTACGCCGACGGGGACGGTGCCAAGCAGCGCTACGCGGACGGGATCTACCACATCCCCTACCGGAGCCTGTACTCGGTGAACACCACGAACCTGCTTTTCGCCGGGCGCAACATCTCCGCCAGCCACGTCGCCTTCGGCTCGACCCGGGTGATGGCGACCTGCGCGACGATCGGCCAGGCCGCGGGCACCGCCGCCGCGCTGTGTGCCGAGCGGGGCGTCACCCCCCGCGCGCTCGACGTACCGGAACTCCAGCGCACCCTGCTGCGGGAGGACGCCTCCGTCATCGGCCTGGCGTCGGCCGACCCGGACGACCTGGCGCTGCGCGCCACCGCAACGGCCTCGTCCAGCCTGACCGGACTCGGCAGCGGGACACCGCTGGAGCGCGTGCCGCTGACCGCCGACGCGGGCCTGGTGCTGCCCGTCGACCCCGGGCTGAGCGGTCTCGAACTGCTCGTCGACGCCGAGCGGGACACGGAACTCGTCGTCGAGCTCCACGACCCGGAACTCGGGCAGAACTACGTACCCCGCCGGCTCGTCGGGTCCGTCACCGTCCCGGTCGCCGCCGGGTCGAAGCAGTGGGTCGGTACGGGCCTGCGCTGGTCGCCCGGGAGCGCCCGCAACGCCTTCGTCGTCGTACGGGCCAATGAGGACCTCGCGCTGTACAGCGCCGACGGGCCGGCCCCGGGCGTGCTCGCGTTCACCCGCGTTCCGCTGGACCCGGCCGCCGAATCGCCGCAGCCGCTGCGCGAGTGGACCGACAACGGCCTGCTGCGCCGCGCCTTCTGCTTCCGTGCGGGCGTGACCTCCGCGTACTCCCCCGCCAAGGCCGTGGACGGCTACGCCCGCCCGTACGCCGGTCCGCACATGTGGGTCTCCGAGCCCCTCAGGGAGGGCGTCGGGGCCTGGCTGGAGCTGTCCTGGCCGCAGCCGGTGACGCTCAGCCGGATCGATGTCCTCGCTGATAACGATGTCAACGAGGATCTGATCAACCTGCACCACCACCGGACGCCGTTCGAGACGCTGCCCACCCTGCTGCGGGACTACCGCGTCGACGTGCGCGAGGCCGACGGCACCTGGCGGACCGTCTCCCGCACGAAGGACAACCGGTGGCGCCGCCAGGTGCACACCCTGGACGAGCCGGTGACATCGACGGCGCTGAGGATCGTCGTCGAGGCGACCAACGGAGCCCCTTCGGCGCACATCGTGGCGGTTCGCGCGTACGCGTAGAAGCGGATCGCCCGGGTGAATCCGTACGCGACTCCGCGAAGGAGAAGCACCACATCCACCTGTTAGTCAGATAAGTCGATACTTTCCATTGGTGACCCATTCTGCACGGAAAACGACTCACCTGGCCGTTCTTGGTGTGGTGCTCGGCAGCCTCGCCGGCTGCGGGGGCCACGGCATCACGTCCACCGACGGCCCCCCGGCCGCAGGGCGTACACCTGCCGTGGCCCACGCACGGTCGCACACGGCCCCGGCACCGCCGCCCACCCTGGCTCCCGGCCCCGACGGGCGGACTCCGGTCTTCACGCACGGCCCGCGGACCGGCGAGAAGGTGGTGGCGCTGACCTTCGACGCCGACATGACGGCCGCCGAGGGGCCGCGCGCGGCGGCGGGCGAGCACTTCGACAATCCGGAACTGATCGATCTGCTGCGGGAGCTGGAGGTGCCCGCGACGGTGTTCATGACGGGGCGGTGGGCCGATGAGTACCCGGCGCAGGCCAGGTCCATCGGCGCCGACCCCCTCTTCGAGGTCGCCAACCACTCGTACAGCCACTACGCCTTCAGATCCCCCTGCTACGGGCTGCCGGCCGTGGCGAAGGGCGACATGCGCGCCGATGCCGCACGGGCCTTCGCCTCGTTCCGAAAGGCCGGGGTACGCAACACGGTGCCCTACTTCCGCTTCCCCGGCGGCTGCTACGACGATGCGTCGCTGCGCGCGCTCGCGCCCGAGAAGGTGACGGCGGTCCAGTGGGACGTCGTCAGCGGCGACGCCTTCGCGACGGACGCGGACGCGGTGGCCGCGCAGGTGCTGGAAGGGGTGAAGCCGGGCTCACTGGTCGTCATGCACTGCACCCGCAGCGCGGCACCGGTCACGGACGAGGCGGTACGCCGGGTGGTCCCCGAACTGCGCGAGCAGGGGTACCGCTTCGTGAAGGTCTCCGACCTGATTCGCGCGGCGGCCGGCTCGTAGCTCAGCCGCGCAGGGCGGCCAGTCCGCAGGCGAGCGCGTGCGCCGCGACGGCGAGGGCGGCGGCCGCGACGAACGGCAGGACGGGCAGGTGGACCGTACCCGTACGTGCTCCGGTGACCAGGCCCGTCACGGCGGTGTTCGCGGGCGACCCTGCGGTCACCAGGGCCAGCAGCGAGGCGAGCACCGTGGCGGCGACCGACCAGCCCCGCCGGTGCAGCAGCGGACGGGTGCAGAGCGCGCCGATCGCCGCCCCCAGCAGCACACAGCAGACGGCGGCGAGCAGTCCCGCGATCCCGGCGGGCAGCAGCGCCACCCGGACGGCGTTGTCGGTACTGGCCGGCTTGCTGATCAGCAGCACGACCAGGGTGGCGGCCGCGCCCAGCAGCCCGGCACAGCCGGTCCCGGCGAGCAGCGCGGCCAGATGCGCCCTCGGTGATCCGGCCACCGCGGCGGTGACGGTCCGGGCGGCCGGCGGCTCCTGGTCGGCGCAGAGCTGTACGAGCCAGGCGGTGACGGGCAGGAGCCCGGCGGCGGCGTATCCGAGCGAGTCGAGGACGGGCTGCCCCCACTGCACGCCGATGCCGACGAAGGCCACGTACAGCAGGACCGGGGCGAGCCAGCGCTGGGAGCGGACCAGCAGGGCGGTCTGGTAGCGGAGGAGGGCGGTCATGGTGCCTCGGGGGTCGGGGTGCGGTGCGCGGGGCCGTCGGTCCCCGGGTCCTGCCCGATGCCGGGGGCGGCGGCCAGTTGCCGGATGTGCCAGGGCGGTCGCGCGGTGAGCAGGGCGCGCAGCAGCGCGTCGGAGTGCGTGGCCGCGACGGTGAACCGCACGCCCCCGTCGGCCGCGGGCGTGTGCTCCGGATCCCCCGGCAGCCCGGCGGGGAGCGCGGCGCCGGGCGGGCCCGCCGCCTCGATCCGTGTCCGCGGGCCCGTCTGCGCGGCCGGTGCGCTGGACGCGGCGCGAAGGCCGCTGCCTTCGATCCGGTGCACGGCGGCGGCCGACCCGGCGAGCCTGTGCGGGTCGTGGTCGACGAAGACGACGGTGGCGCCGGCCGCGACCCGTTCGGCAACGGCCCGGTCCAGTTCGTCGCGGGCCGCCGTGTCGAGCCCGGTCCACGCCTCGTCCAGGATCAGCAGCTCCGGTTCGGCGAGGAGCGCCTGGGCGACGGCGACCTTCTGGCTGGTGCCCTTGGAGAGTTCGGGAAGCGGTGTACGGGCGTGGCCGGCGGCCCCGAAGCGGTCGAGCCACGACCGCGCCCGGTCCGCCGCCTCGGGGGTGCGCAGGCCGTGGATGCGGCCGAGGTGGACGAGGTACCCGGCCGCGGTGAACGGCAGCGCGGCGGAGAACCGCTCGGGGACGTACGCCGTACGCGGCCGGCGGCCGGTGATCCGGCCCTCCGTCGGGGAGTCGATCCCGGCGAGCAGCCTCAACAGGGTCGACTTCCCGGTGCCGTTGGCGCCCTCGATCCGGATCAGGGTGTGCGCGGGCAGGTCGAGGTCGACCCCGCGCAGCACCCAGGGTCCGCCGAGGCCGTACCGCCGGCCCACGCCTGTCAGCTTCAGTTGGCCGTCGCCTTCTCGGGCTTGGCCTCGCTGGGTCGTACGATCACGAAGCCCTCGCCGTCCAGCCGCAGTTGGACGGCCTCCCCGGACCCGCCGCGGATCATGGAGCCGAAGCTCTGCGAGCGGTGCAGCGAGGTGGTCAGGTTGGCGCTCCAGCCGACCACCGCGTCCGTGTCCACGCAGACCGGCTGCTGCGGTGTGACCGGGATCACGATGGGGTGGCCCTCACACATCAGGCCGAGCTTGCCGTACCCGGTGAAGACGCTGTTGAAGAGCCCGCCACCGGTCATCCCGGCGCCCTTCACGGTCTTGATCTCGTACGAGAGGGTGGCGTCGAAGCAGAGCACGTTGCGGCCGTTGATCGTGAGGACGTCGCCGTGCTCCATGTCCACGATGAAGCAGTTGGCGGCCTCGTGCGCGAACCATGCCTCGCCCTGGCCGCGGACCGCCATCAGCGGCAGCCCCTCGCCGGTGACGGCGCGCTTGAGCATGCCGCCTATGCCCTGCCCCTTGCGCTCGAACTGCAGATCGCCGCGGAAAGCGATCATCGAACCCTGACGGGCGTGCATCTCGCCGTTGACCGCGTACTTGATGGATTTGGCGTTCTGCAGGGTCATCCCGGGGGCGGTTGCCTGCTGCGCCATGTTCTCACTGGAAAAGAGATCGCTCTTCATGCGGTGCATCCTCACCCGGAGCGATTCATTCCGCCAAGAACCGGCTTCCGGGCGGCTGGCAGACTGGACGGGTGAGCAGCGATGACACCCCCGCGACCCTGTCCGTGACCCCGCCCGTGACCCCGTCCGGATCCCCGGACACGCCCTATTCGCCCGAGGCGGACAGTCCGTTCAGGCCGGAGCCGACCGACCGCGACGAGGCACCGCAGTACGTACTGCCGCTGGTCGTGCACATCGAGAAGACGGCTCCCCCGGCCCGTACCGACGCGTTGCGGACCGCCGCCCGCGCGGTGCTGGTGATGCTCTCCGACGAGCGCTCGGACGGCGAGGGCGAGTGGGCACGGGCGATGCGCGACTGGCAGGACGCCCGGATCCGCAAGGTGGTGCGGCGGGCGCGCGGCGCGGAGTGGCGCAAGGCGTCCGCGCTGCCGGGCATCACGGTCACGGGCGAGAGCGCCGAGGTGCGGGTCTTCCCTCCGGTGCCGCTGGACGGCTGGCCGAAGGAACTGGCGAAGCTTCAGGTGTCGGGGACGGATCTGGACGACCCCGAGCCGCCGGCCGCGCCCGGTCCCTCGGGGCCGGTGCTGTGGCTCAACCCGGAGCTGGACATGTCGGCGGGCAAGGCCATGGCACAGGCCGGGCACGGCGCTCAGCTCGCCTGGTGGGAGCTGTCGGAGACGGAGCGCAAGGCGTGGCGCGAGGCCGGCTTTCCGCTCTCGGTGGCCACCGCGGAGGCGGATCGCTGGCGGGAACTCACCGTGAGCGGGCTTCCGGTGGTGCGTGACGCCGGTTTCACCGAGATCGCTCCCGGCTCGTGCACGGTGGTCGCCGACCACCCGGCGCTGCGACGCGGCTGACCACGGTCGGGGCGGCTCCGTCCTCGCCCGGTCCCGGGGCCCGTCCCCGCCCCGGCCTCCTCGGACCGGGAACCTCAAATCAAGCTCTGAACGTCCTCCTGTTCGGATTCGGCACCGCCCTCCGGGGCCATGAGCCCTGCACGGAGTGGAGGAGGGGGACGATATGAGGCTGGGGATCGGTATCGGCTGGCGGCCGGAGATCGCGGAGGCCGTCGAGGCGCTGCCGGGGATCGACTGGGTGGAGGCGGTGGCGGAGAACATCTGCACCGGCCATCTGCCCGATTCGCTGGCCCGGCTCAGGGAGCGCGGGGTCACGGTCGTGCCGCACGGCGTCTCGCTGGGCCTCGGCGGGGCCGAACGCCCCGACGCGGGACGGCTCGCGGATCTCGCCGCCCGCGCCGAGCTGCTCTCCGCGCCGCTGGTGACCGAGCACATCGCGTTCGTACGGGCCGGGGGGCCGCGCACCTCTTCGCCCGGGCTGGAGGCGGGCCATCTGCTGCCCGTGCCGCGGACCCGGGACGCGCTGGACGTGCTCTGCGAGAACGTACGCATCGCGCAGGACGCGCTGCCGGTGCCGCTGGCCCTGGAGAACATCGCGGCGCTGATCTCCTGGCCCGGCGAGGAGCTGACCGAGGGACAGTTCCTGGCGGAGCTGGTCGAGCGCACCGGGGTCCGGCTGCTGATCGATGTCGCCAATCTGCACACCAACCACGTCAACCGGGGCGAGGACCCGGCCACCGCGCTCGACGAGCTGCCGGTGGAGGCCATCGCGTACGTACATGTGGCGGGCGGTGTGGAGAAGGACGGCGTCTGGCACGACACCCATGCCCACCCGGTCACCGAACCCGTACTCGATGTCCTCGCCGGACTCCGCGCCCGGGTCGACCCGCCCGGCGTCCTCCTGGAACGCGACGACGACTTCCCGCCCGCCGGGGAGCTGGCGGGCGAACTGGACACGATCCGCGCCACCCTGGACCGGGCGGCGGCGAGCACGACGCGGCCCGCACCGGAGGTCCGCACGGCCGTGCGGACCGCAGTGTCCGCTCCCCCGGACGTCACCCGTGACCGGCTCGCGGCCGGCCAGACCGCGCTGCTCTCCGCCCTGGTCGCCGGCGGCCCCGCCCCGCAGGGCTTCGACCGGCGCCGCCTCGGGATCCAGAGCCGCGCCCTGGCCGCCAAGCGGGCCGGCGTCGTCGCCAAGGTGGCGCCCGAGCTGCCGGAGATCCTGGGCGCCGGCTACCGGGACGCCTTCCTCGCGTACGCCGCGGCCCGTCCCATGTCAGCCGGATACCGGCGCGACGCACTGGACTTCGCCGAGGACCTGCTGATCGCGGGCGGGCCCGCCGATGACGCCGCGCGGCGCCGGCTCACCCACTGGTGGCAGGACCGGGCCGGCGCACGCCCGCCACGCCGCACCACCCGGCTCGTACGAGCGGCCCGCGCGGCCCTGACAGGAAGGTGACCGGCATGAACACCCTGGCACTGCTGGTGGATCTCGGCGTCGTGGTCTCCTCCGTCCTCCTGATCGTGGGACTGGCGCGGGCCCGTGGCGGCGCCGGCGGCTCGGTCCACGACCTCTACGAGACCGCCTTCCTCAACGGCGGTCCGGGCAGGGTCGTGGACACCGCGCTCACCGCGATGCAGGCGGACGGGCGGATCGCCGTCGGCGGTCCCGGAATCGTCGCCGTCCAGCTGGCCGACGCCCGGGACCCGGTGGAACGGGCGGTGCTCCAGGAACACGCCACGGCCCCCAGCGGCGCGCTGCACACCCTGCGCGAGGCAGTGATGCGGCACCCTGCGGTGCAGGAGATCGGCGACGGACTCGCGGCCCGCGGTCTGCTGGCCGCGCCCGCCTCGGGCCGGATCTTGCGCCGCTGGGGCATCGCCCAGGGACTGCTCTGCGTACTGGCCGTGCCGCTCACCGTCGTGGCGACCGTCACGCAGTCGCTGTCCGACGAACTCTCCCCGGACTCCCCCGTGCCGTTCGTCTTCAAGGTGCTCCCGGTCCTGATCCCCGGCTTCCTCACCGGCTTCATCTGCGCCGGCATCGCCCGGGGACGCGTCACCAGGTCGGGGCGGCGGGCCGCCGAGGCGTACCGCTCCGCCCGGGCGGGCAACCCGCAGCCGGCCCATCTGGTCGCCACGCAAGGGCTGCGGGCCCTCCCCGATCCCGTGCTCCGGGTCCAGCTGATCGCGGCGGCCCGGATGCAGTCGGGCGGACGGGGGGCGGGCCTGCACGGGCGGACGGCGGCGACGGCCTCCACGGGCGCCTCCGCCCTGCTCCTCGCTCCGGTGGTGTGGTGCGCCGGTACGAGCCCCGGGCAGGGCAGTTGCGGGAGCTCCGGCGACGGGGGCAGCGGCGGAGGCGGGGGCGGA
This sequence comes from Streptomyces sp. NPDC002403, assembly GCF_053593015.1. Taxonomy (NCBI): domain Bacteria; kingdom Bacillati; phylum Actinomycetota; class Actinomycetes; order Kitasatosporales; family Streptomycetaceae; genus Streptomyces; species Streptomyces sp. NPDC002403. The sequence continues at coordinate 81,266 of NZ_JBSFBQ010000007.1, forward strand.
TGCAGCTCCGGGTCAGGCTGTGGATCGGGGTCCGGCTCCGGCTGCGGCGGGTCGAGCGGCTCCGGCTGCGGCGGCAGCAGCGGTTCCAGCTGTTCCTCCGGCAGCAGCTGCGGTGGCGGTTCCAGTTGTGGCGGTTCCAGTTGTGGCAGTTAGGGCCCTTTCGGCGCCGCCGGCTCGTCCGCATGATGAACAGGCCATGGCTTTCCCGGCCCGCCTCGCATAGGAATCCGCCATGTTCTGGGTTCTGTTCCTGCTGGTCGCATGGGGTGCGGCAGCCATCTCGTGTGCACGGCTCTGCCTCGTATCGGCCCGCACGGGGCTGCTGTCCGACGCGTCCGAGGAGGCAGGGCCGGGCACCGGCACCGGCACCGGTCATGAACTGACCCTGTACGAGACCGCGTTCCTGGCCGGCGGCCCCCACCGGGTGGTCGATCTGGCGCTGGCCACCATGCATCTGCGCCGACGGCTGCTGCTCGCCCACACCGGCTGGGCGACGGTCGTCGACCCGGAGGGCCGCGACGAGATGGAGCGCACGGTGATACGGGCGATAGGTCCGCAGGGCCAGTCCCGGATAACGCCGGTGCGGGCGGCCGCGGTCACCACCGACGCCGTGCGCGCCCTGGCCGACCGGCTCGTCGCCGCCGGCCTGGCGCTGCCCGGCGATGCCGGGAGCGATGTCGTCGGCGCGGTGCGCGCGGTGCGGGGCGCGGCTGTGCTGGTGGTCGCGATGGGCGGTGCGGTGCTGCTGACGCCCGGTCAGGAACACGGGCCCGGCGGGGCGGTGATGTCGCTGCTCGTCTGGTTCGGGCTGCCGTTCGCGCTGACCGTCGGCTGTCTGATCATTGCCCGGATGGAGATCCATCCGTACGGCTCGTGGGCCTCACCGGCCGGTCAGCGACTGCTGGCCGCGAATGAGGTCCCGGCCGCGGGGGCGGACCGCGATGTCCTGGCGGCGCTCGCCGTACGGGGTGTGCGCGCCGTGGCCGATCCGGCGCTGCGGGCCGCGCTCGGCGGCAGGGCGGGCGGACCTCTGCGGTAGTACCGCCGGTCCGTCACGGTTGGTGCGGATGACGCCGGTGCGGCGCGCTGGAGGCGCGCCGCACCCGGAGCCGAACCCGGTGTCGCTGGAACGACGGGCAGCGCGAATGCGCCGGTGCCCGCCGTCTGATCTTCCGGGTTGGGGTGGTCGGAGCCCGCTCGCTACGCGAGCCCGGCCACCAGGTCTGCAACCGACTTCCTGCGCCCCGTGTAGAACGGGACCTCTTCACGGACGTGCATCCGCGCCTCGGAGGCCCGCAGGTGACGCATCAGGTCGACGATGCGGTAGAGCTCGTCGGCCTCGAAGGCGAGGATCCACTCGTAGTCGCCGAGCGAGAAGGAGGCGACGGTGTTGGCCCGGACGTCGGGGTAGCCGCGGGCCATCTTGCCGTGGTCCGCGAGCATGCGGCGACGGTCCTCGTCGGGCAGCAGGTACCAGTCGTAGGAGCGCACGAAGGGGTACACGCTGATGTAGTTGCGCGGCGTCTCGTCGGCCAGGAACGCCGGGATGTGCGACTTGTTGAACTCGGCGGGGCGGTGCAGCGCCATGTTCGACCAGACCGGCTCCAGTGCCAGGCCGAGCCGGGTGCGCCGGAAGAGGTTGTACGCCTCCTGCAGCTCGTCCGCCGTCTCGGCGTGCCACCAGATCATGACGTCGGCGTCGGCACGCAGGCCGGAGACGTCGTAGGTCCCGCGGACGGTGATGTCCTTGGCCGCGAGCTGGTCGAACAGCTCCTGGACCTCGTCGGCGTAACCGGCCCGGTCCGCGGGCAGGACGTCGCGCAGCTTGAAGACGGACCACAGCGTGTAGCGGATGACCTCGTTGAGGTCCTTGGCCTTCTTACCCGCGTTGGGGCCCTTGCTTGATTTCACAGTCTCAGGCGCACTCATACGGCTATTGTCCCGCCTCGCTCCGTGTGCCCGTAACCAGGGTCGACGTGGCGATGATCTCTTCCCCGGAACCGCCGCCGAGCCCGGCCGCGATTTCGTCCGCGGCGCGGTGGGCGCTCGCGATGCACGCCGGGATGCCGACGCCGTCGTAGACCGCTCCGCAGACCCGCAGCGCGGGCAGCTCGGCGACCTCGTCACGGATCCTGGCGACCCGGGAGAGATGGCCCACGGGGTACTGGGGCAGTCCGCCCGTCCACCGGGTGACCTCGGTGTCCACGGGCTTCGCGGCCAGTCCGGTCGCCTCGGCGAGGTCGCGCAGCGACACGTCGACGAGTTCGTGGTCCTCGCGGTGGAGGTGGTCCTCCTCGCCGTAGCGGCCGACGGAGGTACGCAGCACGAAGAGGTCCGGGGCCGATTCGGCGACCCAGTTCCACTTGTGGGAGGAGAAGGTGGACGCCTTGATCGTGCGGCCGTCGACCGGGGGGACGAGGAAGCCGGAGCGGCCGTCGAGTGCGGTCGTGGCGGCGACGTCGGAGCGGCGGAACGCCATGGTGACGAGTGCCATCGACGCGTACTCGACGGCGGCGAGCTCGGCGGAGGCCGCGGGGGACTCGGCGGCGAGCAGGGTGGAGGCGGACCGGGCCGGGGCGGCGAGCACGACGCCGTCGGCGGTGATCACCCGGCTGTCCGTGCGTACGTCCCAGCCCTCGGCGGTCCGGCTCAGACCGAGGACGGGGGTGGCGGTCAGGATCTCCCCGCCCGCCGCGCGTACGGCGTCGGCGACCGCGCCGGGCAGGGTGCCGATGCCGCCGTCGATGCCCTGGAAGACCGGTCCGGTCTCCTGCCGGGCCGCGGCCCGCTCCTGGATGCGCCGGACCCCGTCGAGCAACGAGCCGCCCTCCCGGGCCGCCTCGAAGAGCTGCGGTACGGCGGCGCGCATCGAGATCCGGTAGGCGTCGCCCGCGTACACACCGCCGAGCAGCGGCTCCACGAGCCGGTCGACGACCTCGCGGCCCAGGCGGTCGGCGACGTACGCGCCGACGGCGACGTCGTCGCCGACGGTGGTCGGGGTGAGGTCGCGCTCCTGCGCGATGCGGGCGAGGCCCTCGGGGGAGAGCAGTTCGCCGAGCGCCGCCGGATCGCCGGGCACGCCCATCACATGGCCCTTGGGCATGGGCCGCAGGGCGTCGCGCGTCCAGACCGAGGCGGTGGCCGTGGCGGGTGGCTGCAGCCGGTCGCCGAGCCCGACGTCGCGAGCCAGGCCGACCGCCTCCGGGCGCCGGGCGAGCATCGACTCGGCGCCCAGGTCGACCCGGGTCCCGGCGATCTCACCGGTCATGAGTTTGCCGCCGAGCCGCTCGGTGGCTTCGAGCAGGGTGACGCGCAGTCCGGCCCCCAGGAGCCGGTGGGCGGCCGCGAGACCGGCGATGCCTCCGCCGATGACGACGACATGTCCGGTGCCCTGGACCGCGCGGTTGTGTGAACGCTGCATGCCCCCACTCTCTCAAACCTCTTCCGAGTCCTGAACGTGACTGCTTCGAAACCGTCATTCGGCAACCCTCGGCGGGGGCCCTGCGTCGAACCGGCATCGTCAACGACCCGCCTTGGGGGGCAGTCATGCAGACCTACCGGTATCCCGGCCGTTCAACCGTCCGTCGTCCGCGCATGCTTCTGGCGGCCGGTCTGGTCGCCGGCCTCCTCGCGCTGAGCGGCTGCGGTGCGTCGGACAGCGCGAGCGACGCGAGTTCCGGGGACAGCAAGAAGGCGCTCGGCGCGGCGGAGCGGGGCGCCGCCGACGCCGCGTCCGGGAAGGCGGAGCAGGGAGCGGGCGGTGCGCCCTCGCAGCGGAAGAAGTCCGATGCCCTGCCCGCAGGCACCCATGTCATCCGTACCGCCGCGCTCTCGGTGGAGGTGAAGAACGTGCCGAGGGCGGCCGCGGTCGCCCGTTCGGTCGCGGAGGGTTCGGGCGGTCTGGTGGCCGACGAGGAGACCGAGCGCGTCGACGACACCCATGAGACGTCCCACCTCGTGCTGCGCGTTCCGCAGGGCGGGTACGACGCGGTGCTGAAGGAGCTCGCGGGCACCGGGAAGCTGCTGTCGCGCACCTCGACGGCGAAGGACGTCACCGACCAGGTGGTCGACGTGGAGAGCCGGATCGCCACCCAACGGGCGAGTGTGGCGCGCGTGCGGAAGCTGATGGAGCAGGCCGGGAAGCTCAGCGACGTGGTCACGCTGGAGGGCGAACTGAGCAGCCGTCAGGCGTCCTTGGAGTCGCTGCTCGCCCGGCAGGCGTCGCTGGCGGACCGCACCTCGCTCGCCACGATCACCCTCGACCTCTCGGAACCGGAGACGGCGGCGAAGGACGGCGACGACGACGGCCCCGGCTTCCTGGACGCGCTCTCCGGCGGCTGGCACGCCTTCGTGACGGTGCTGCTGTGGCTCGCGATGGCGGTGGGCGCCGCGGCCCCGTTCCTGGCCGCGCTCGCGGTGCTCCTGCTGCTGTGGCGGCTGCTGCGCCACCGGCTGCCCGGACGCCACAAGCAGCGGACGTCCGGGGCCGCCGGTTCCTCGCCCGCTCCCCCGGCGTCGTAGCGTGGTCCCTTCGGACTCGGTGTCGAAGGGACCAGGCATGACGGCGGAGCGACTGGTGATCATCGGCGGTGACGCGGCGGGCATGTCCGCCGCGTCCCAGGCCCGCAGGCTCAAGGGCCCCGACCGGCTGGAGATCGTCGCCTTCGAGCGCTCCCACTTCACCTCGTACTCCGCGTGCGGCATCCCGTACTGGGTCGGCGGCGACGTCACGGACCGGGACGCGCTCATCGCCCGTACGCCTCAGGAGCACCGGGCCCGCGACATCGACCTCAGGACGCGCACCGAGGTCACGGAGATCGATGTCGCCGGGCAGCGGGTGCGGGCCGTGGACCTGGGCAGCGGCGAGGCGTACTGGACGGGCTTCGACAAGCTGGTGATCGCCACGGGCGCCCGCCCGGTGCGCCCGGCGCTGCCCGGCATGGACGCGCCCGGGGTGCACGGGGTGCAGACGCTGGACGACGGCCAGGCGCTGCTGGAGTCGCTGGACCGGGCGCCGGGCAGCAGGCGGGCGGTCGTCGTCGGGGCGGGCTACATCGGCGTGGAGATGGCGGAGGCGATGCTGAAGCACGGCTTCGACGTGACCGTGCTCAACCGCGGCGAGCAGCCGATGGCGACGCTCGACCCCGACATGGGGCGGCTGGTGCACGACGCGATGGACGGGCTCGGCATCACCACGGTCGACCGGGCCGAGGTCACCGCGATCCGCACCGGTCCGGACGGCCGGGTCCGCGCGGTCGCCACGGGCGACGCCTCCTACCCGGCGGACGTGGTGGTGCTCGGCATCGGGGTGGAGCCGGAGACGACGCTGGCGCGCGCCGTCGGCCTCCCGCTGGGCCCGCACGGCGGCCTGCTGACCGATCTGTCGATGCGGGTCGTCGGGCACGACAACATCTGGGCGGGCGGCGACTGCGTGGAGGTCCTGGACCTGGTGGCGGGCCGCACCCGTCACATCGCGCTGGGCACCCACGCCAACAAGCACGGCCAGATCATCGGGTCCAACGTGGCGGGCGGCTACGGGACGTTCCCGGGGGTGGTCGGCACGGCGGTGAGCAAGGTGTGCGATCTGGAGATCGCCCGCACCGGGCTGCGCGAGAAGGACGCCCGCGCGGTGGGCCTGCGGTTCGTCACGGCGACGATCGAGTCGACGGGCCGGGCGGGCTACTACCCGGGGGCGCGGCCGATGACGGTGAAGATGCTCGCGGAGTACCGCACGGGGCGGCTGCTCGGGGTGCAGATCGTGGGCCGGGACGGGGCGGCCAAGCGCGTGGACATCGCTGCCGTGGCGCTCACGGCCGGGATGACGGTGGAGCAGATGACCGCCCTCGACCTGGGCTACGCCCCGCCGTTCTCCCCCGTCTGGGACCCCGTCCTGGTGGCGGCCCGCAAGGCGGTGACCGCGGTGCGCCGGGCGGGCACCGACTGAGTACGCGGTGCCCGGCTCCGGCGGCTCAGCGCTCGGTGCTGGTGTGCACGTACTCGACGAGCCGGGTCAGCGCGTCCGGGTCCATCGTCGGCATCACGCCGTGGCCCAGGTTGAAGACATGGCCTTCGAGGCCGGCGGCCGCGTCCAGCACCTCCTGGGTCTTCTCCTCCACCGCCGCCGTCGGCGCGAACAGCACCGCGGGGTCGAGGTTGCCCTGGAGCGCCTTGCCGGGCCCGACCCGGCGCGCGGCCTCGTCCAGCGGGACGCGCCAGTCGACGCCGACGACATCCGCGCCCGCCTCGCCCATCAGGCCGAGGAGCTCACCGGTGCCGACGCCGAAGTGGATGCGCGGGACGCCGTACCCGGCGACGGCCTCGAAGACCTTCGCCGAGGCGGGCAGCACCGAGCGCCGGTAGTCGGCGGGGGCCAGCGCGCCCACCCAGGAGTCGAAGAGCTGGACGGCCGAGGCGCCCGCCTCGATCTGCACCTTGAGGAAGGCGCCGGTGATCTCGGCGAGCCGGTCCAGCAGATCCGCCCAGAGCTGCGGGTCGCCGTACATCAGGGCCTTGGTGTGCTCGTGGTTGCGGGACGGGCCGCCCTCCACGAGGTAGCTGGCGAGGGTGAAGGGCGCCCCGGCGAAACCGATCAGGGGGGTGGCGCCCAGCTCGGCGGTGAGCAGGCCGATGGCCTCGGTGACGTAGCCGACGTCCTCGGGCGTGAGGTCGCGCAGCCGGGCCAGATCGGCGCGGGTACGGATCGGGTCGGCGATGACCGGGCCGACACCGGGCTTGATGTCGAGGTCGATCCCGATGGCCTTGAGCGGTACGACGATGTCGCTGAAGTAGACCGCGGCGTCGACCTTGTGCCGGCGGACCGGCTGCATCGTGATCTCCGCGACCAGCTCCGGCATCATGCAGGAGTCGAGCATCGGGATGCCCTCGCGGACCTTCAGGTACTCGGGCAGCGAGCGCCCGGCCTGCCGCATGAACCAGACCGGCGTGTGCGGCACGGGTTCGCGGCGGCACGCCTTCAGGAACGCCGACTCATGGGTGGCGGAGGTCTTCGTCTGCTGGCCCATGGGGCGATCGTTGGCACTCACACCAGGAATCTTCGCACGAAGCGGTATGCAGCCGGGCCCGCCCGGGTGTCCCTCCCTGCACGAAGCGCCGGTTCCGCCTACTCTTCCCCGCATGGCTCCGGCTCAGGGACAGTTCTCCGATCAAACCGATGGCGCTGACAGCAAGGACAGCGAGGAGGGTGGTTCCGTCCCGCCCGCGTTCCGGTCGGCGGTGGACGCGCTGCATTCGGCGCGGCTCCGACCCGAGCTGGAGGTGGAGCCGACGAAGCCGCCCAAGCGGCTGGCTCCGTACGCGTACGCCCTGGAGGCCGCGGTCGTCGACGGCGAGGACGATCTCGCGGACGGCCGCCTCGTGCTGCTCCACGACCCGGCCGGGCACGACGCCTGGCAGGGCACCTTCCGCCTGGTGACGCTGGTGCGGGCCGAGCTGGAGCCGGAGATGGCCGCCGATCCGCTGCTGCCGGAGGTGTGCTGGTCGTGGCTGACCGGTGCGCTGGAGGCGCGCGGTCTGTCGTACGGGGAGGCGGGCGGCACGGTGACCCGGGCGGGCTCGCACTACTTCGGCGCGCTGGGCACCCGACGCCCGGCGACCCAGATCGAGATCCGGGCGTCATGGACGCCGCGCGAGGGCCGGGGCGGGGTGCCGGACACGGCCGCGCATCTCATGGCGTGGGGCGATCTGCTGTGCCAGATCGCCGGCCTGCCGCCGTCGGGTCCCGTCGACGCGGCGGTGGTGACCCTCCCGCAGCGTCGCGGCCCGCAGGTTCCCTGAGCTTTCTCGCGGATCTCTCGGACTTCTTCTCCCGCCGACTTCTTCGCCGGACTTCACCTCTGGCCGAAATCATCCCCCGCCGGTAACTGTGCGTCACATTCGCCGCCCAGTTACCGGCGTTCTTTTCGTACAATCGATCGCATGTCCGATTTGCCCGAATTGTTACTCACGAAATCGTGATCTTCCCCTAAAGGAGCACGGGTCTGCTGCCGAAGAGGTCAATGACCCTTCAAGCACGGTTCGCCCCGGCTTCATCCCCGAGCCGGCCCGTCCCGCCACTCCCCAGGAGGCCTGGTGTCCGTTCTCCTAGAGCAGCCCGCAAGCCTGGTCGCCTACCGCCCGAACAAGCCGACGGCCATGGTCGTCGTGGCCGACCCGCGCGTCCGTTCCACCGTCACCCGCCATCTGTGGGCCCTCGGAGTACGTGACGTCATCGAGGCGTCGTCCATCGCGGAGGCTCGTCCCCGCGTCGGCAACCCGCGCGACATCTGCGTTGCCGACGTCCACCTGCCCGACGGTTCCGGGCTGACCCTGTTGTCCGAGACCCGAGCAGCCGGCTGGCCGAACGGCCTCGCCCTTTCCGCCGCCGATGACATCGGCGCCGTACGCAACGCCCTCGCGGGCGGTGTGAAGGGTTACGTCGTCACCGGCACACGTACCAATATCGGCCACCCCACCCGTCCCGGCGTCGCCCCCATCGGCGCCAACGCCGCCCGTATGCACCGCCGGCCCCCCGGCACCCCGAGCCACCCGGGCGGCTACCGCGAACTGTCCGGCCGCGAGGTCGAGGTCCTCCGGCTGGTCGCCGAGGGCCAGTCCAACAAGGCCATCGGCGTCTCGATGGGCCTGTCCGCCCTGACCGTCAAGAGCCACCTCGCCCGAATCGCCCGCAAGCTCGGCACCGGAGACCGCGCAGGAATGGTCGCCGTCGCCCTGCGCACGGGAATCATCCACTGACGCCCACGTTCCGGCGGGTCCGCACAGGCACGGACCGGCTGGTTTGCATTCATCGGCGCCCGTCGACGGAACGTTCCGTCGACGGGCGCCGTACATACACAGATACCCTTGACACGTGACCGACGCCCAAGAGACCGCAGCAGACACATCACTGCGAACCACCGGGGGCGCTCCCCCGGACGACGTCGCCCCGGCGCCGATCCCCTTGCTCGAACCTCGCGAGGGCATTCCCCCGGTGGTGGCGTCCGACGACGCCCTCGCCCGGGTGATCGCCGCCTTCGCGGCCGGTTCCGGCCCGGTGGCCGTCGACGCCGAGCGGGCCTCCGGCTACCGCTACGGCCAGCGTGCCTATCTCGTGCAGCTGCGCCGTGACGGCGCGGGCAGCGCGCTGATCGACCCCGTCGGCTGCCCCGACCTCTCGGGCCTCGGCGAGGTCCTGACCGGCAGCGAGTGGATCCTGCACGCCGCCACCCAGGACCTGCCCTGTCTGCGCGAAATAGGGATGGCTCCCACCGGGCTCTTCGACACGGAGCTGGCCGGGCGGCTGGCCGGCTTCCCTCGCGTCGGCCTCGGCGCCATGGTCGAGAACGTGCTCGGCTACTCGCTGGAGAAGGGCCACTCCGCCGTCGACTGGTCCACCCGCCCGCTGCCCGACCCCTGGCTGCGCTACGCGGCGCTCGATGTCGAGCTGCTGATCGACCTGCGCAACGCCCTGGAGGACGAGCTCGACCGGCAGGGCAAGCTGGAGTGGGCCCGCGAGGAGTTCGACGCGATCGCCTCGGCGCCACCCGCTCCCCCGCGCAAGGACCCCTGGCGCCGCACGTCCGGCATGCACAAGGTCCGCCGTCGCCGCCAGATGGCGGTGGTACGGGAGCTGTGGACGGCGCGTGACCAGGTCGCGCAGCGCCGCGACATCTCGCCGGGCAAGGTGCTGGGCGACGCCGCGATCGTCGAGGCGGCACTCGCGCTCCCGCCGAACGTCCAGGCGCTGACCGCGCTGCCCGGGTTCGGTCACCGGATGGGGCGGCGCCAGCTGGAGCAGTGGCAGGCGGCCGTCGACCGGGCCAAGGCGCTGCCGGACGCCGAGCTCCCCCAGCCCGGCCAGACCCTCGCCGGTCCGCCGCCGCCCCGCGCCTGGGCGGACAAGGACCCCGCCGCGGCGGCCCGGCTCTCGGCCGCCCGCACCGCGGTGTCGGAGCTCGCCGAGCGGCTGCACATGCCCCAGGAGAACCTGATCACCCCGGACACGGTGCGCCGGATCTGCTGGGAGCCGCCCAGGAACCCGTCCCCGGACGCGGTGGAGACCGCGCTCGCCGGGTACGGGGCGCGTCGCTGGCAGATCGAGCAGGTGGCGCCGCTGCTGCTCCGCGCGCTGACGCCGGCGGCCTGAGGGCTCCGACGGGGGCGCAATCGCGCCAGGTTGTGCGGCCGGTGGCCGAGTGGTGTTCCCGATCGCCGGACGGGCTGGTTCCAGCCCGTCCGGCGATCGGCGTTTCCGGGGCCGGGCCGCCGCGCGCCGACGCCGCGGCCCGGGACGGAAGGGCCCGCGCACCGGGCCCGCCCGCATGTGACCTTCGCCGCTCCCGCCGCGGGGGGTGGGCAGTCTGGTTACCCGCAAGTAGCATGATGGTGGCGGCGCGCTTCCGGGCGGGCCGCGCAGCAGTGCCATCCCGCACCCTGGAGGAGAGCCACCGTGCCTCGTACCATCCGGGACGTCGTCTTCGTCGACGGCGTCCGCACCCCGTTCGGCAAAGCGGGCCCGAAGGGCATCTACCACGAGACCCGCGCCGACGATCTCGTCGTGAAGGCCATCCGGGAGCTGCTGCGCCGCAACCCGGACCTGGACCCCGCGCGGATCGACGAGGTCGCCATCGCCGCGACCACGCAGATCGGCGACCAGGGCCTGACGCTGGGCCGTACCGCCGGAATCCTGGCCGGGCTGCCTCAGTCCGTCCCCGGTTACTCCATCGACCGCATGTGCGCGGGCGCGCTGACCGCCGTCACCTCGACGGCCGGCTCCATCGCCTTCGGCGCGTACGACGTCGTCGTCGCCGGTGGTGTCGAGCACATGGGCCGCCACCCCATGGGCGAGGGCGTCGACCCGAACCCGCGCTTCGTCTCGGAGAAGCTGGTCGACGAGTCCGCGCTGTTCATGGGCATGACCGCGGAGAACCTGCACGACCGGTACCCGCAGATCACCAAGCTCCGTGCCGACGAGTACGCGGTCCGCTCGCAGGAGAAGGCCGCCAAGGCGTACGCCAACGGCAAGATCCAGCAGGACCTGGTGCCGATCTCGGTGCGCCGCACCAACGCCGAGGCCGGCGAGACCGGCTGGGGCCTGGTCACCGCCGACGAGCCGATGCGCCCGGGTACGACCCTGGAGTCGCTCGCCGGTCTGAAGACCCCGTTCCGTGCCCACGGCCGGGTCACGGCCGGTAACGCCGCCGGTCTCAACGACGGCGCCACCGCCTCCCTGCTCGCCGCCGAGGACGTCGCCCGTGAGCTGGGCCTCCCGGTCAAGATGCGCCTGGTCTCGTACGCCTTCGCGGGTGTCGAGCCGGAGGTCATGGGCTACGGTCCGATCCCGTCGACCGAGAAGGCCCTGGCCAAGGCCGGTCTGACCATCGACGACATCGGTCTGTTCGAGATCAACGAGGCCTTCGCCGTCCAGGTGCTCGCCTTCCTCGACCACTACGGCATCGCCGACGACGACGCGCGCGTCAACCAGTACGGCGGCGCCATCGCCTACGGTCACCCGCTGGCCTCCTCCGGTGTGCGTCTGATGACGCAGCTGGCCCGGCAGTTCGAGGAGCAGCCGGAGGTCCGCTACGGCGTGACGACGATGTGCGTCGGCTTCGGCATGGGCGCGACGGTCGTCTGGGAGAACCCGCACTTCGACAAGGCAGACGGAGGCAGCAAGTGAGCTCCACCACCGAGCTTCTGAAGGGTGCGGCCGAGCTGTTCCCCGGCGAGGTCGTCACCCAGGCGCACGTACGCCACCTGGACCTTCCGGCCGGTGCGGGCCGCTTCGCCCTCATCACGCTGGACAACGGCCTGGACCACACCAAGCCGACCACCTTCGGACCGCAGTCGCTGGCGAACCTGAACGCCGCCGTCGACCAGGTCGAGAAGGAGGCCGCCGAGGGTGCGATCACCGGTATCGGCCTCACCGGCAAGCCGTTCATCTTCGCGGTCGGCGCCGACCTCAAGGGCGTCGAGCTGCTGAAGAACCACGACGACGCGCTGGCCATCGGCAAGGGCGGCCACGACGTCTTCCGCCGCCTCTCCGGCCTCGCGGTCCCGACGTTCGCGTACTACAACGGCGCGGCGATGGGCGGCGGTGTCGAGGTCGGCCTGCACTGCTCGTACCGCACCGTCTCCAGGGCGCTGCCCGCCTTCTCGCTGCCCGAGGTCTTCCTCGGTCTGGTCCCGGGCTGGGGCGGCTGCGCGCTGCTCCCCAACCTGATCGGTGCCGACCGTGCGGTCTCGGTCATCATCGAGAACTCGCTGAACCAGAACCGTCAGCTCAAGGGCAAGCAGGTCTTCGAGCTCGGGATCGCGGACGCGCTCTTCGACGGCGCCGACTTCCTGGAGCAGTCGCTGATCTGGACCGCGAACGTGCTGAACGGCACGGTCGTGGTCGAGCGTCCCGAGGTCGACCGCGGTGAGGCCTGGGACCAGGCCGTCGCGCGGGGCAAGGCCATCGCCGACTCCAAGGTGCACGGCGCCGCCCCGGCCGCCTACCGCGCGCTGGAGATCATCGCCGCGGCGAGGAACGGCGACCTGGGCGCCGGCTTCGACGCCGAGGACCAGGCCCTCGCGGACCTGATCATGGGCGGTGAGCTTCGCTCCGGGATCTACTCCTTCAACCTGGTCCAGAAGCGCGCCAAGCGCCCGGCCGGTGCACCGGACAAGAACCTGGCCCGGCCGGTCACCAAGGTCGGCGTCGTCGGTGCCGGTCTGATGGCCTCGCAGCTGGCGCTGCTGTTCCTGCGCCGCCTGGAGGTGCCGGTCGTGCTGACCGACATCGACCAGGAGCGCGTCGACAAGGGTGTGGGCTACGTCCACGCCGAGATCGAGAAGCTGCTCGGCAAGGGCCGTATCAACCAGGACAAGGCCAACCGTCTGAAGGCCCTGGTCTCCGGTGTGCTGGACAAGGCGGAGGGCTTCTCCGACGCCGACTTCATCATCGAGGCCGTCTTCGAGGAGATCGGCGTCAAGCAGCAGGTGTTCGCCGAGGTCGAGGCGGTCGCCCCGGCGCACGCGATCCTCGCCACCAACACCTCGTCCCTCTCGGTCACCGAGATGGCGTCGAAGCTGAAGCACCCCGAGCGGGTCGTCGGCTTCCACTTCTTCAACCCGGTCGCGATCCTGCCGCTGCTGGAGATCGTCCGCGGCGAGCAGACCGACGACGCCTCGCTGGCCACGGCGTTCGGTGTCGCCCGCAAGCTGAAGAAGACCGCGGTGCTGGTGAAGGACGCCCCGGCGTTCGTCGTCAACCGCATCCTCACCCGCTTCATGGGCGAGATCCAGAACGTCATCGACGAGGGCACCCCGGTCGAGGTCGCCGAGAAGGCCATCGAGCCGCTCGGCCTGCCGATGTCCCCGCTGGTGCTGCTGGAGCTGGTCGGCCCGGCCATCGGTCTGCATGTCTCCGAGACCCTGAACCGCGCCTTCCCGGACCGGTTCACCGTCTCGCAGAACCTCGCGGCGGTCGTCAAGGCCGGCAAGCGCGGCTTCTACGTCTACGACTCCGGCGCGCCGGTCCTCGACCCCGAGGTCGCCGCCCTCCTCGAGCAGGGCGACACCGTCCTGTCCGAGGAGCAGGTCCGCGACCGGGTCCTGGACGCGGTGGCGCAGGAGATCGGTCTGATGCTGGACGAGGGCGTCGTCGCCGAGGCCCAGGACATCGACCTCTGCCTGATCACCGGCGCGGGCTGGCCCTTCCACCTGGGCGGTATCACGCCGTACCTGGACCGTGAGGGCGTCTCGGAGCGGGTGAACGGCAAGAAGTTCCTCGCGCAGGGCGTGGCGAGCGTTCCGGCGTAGCACCGGTCGGCCGGCAGTATCGGACGGGCCGTACGGAGACCTCTCCGTACGGCCCGTTCCGCATGGGGCGGGGTCCGCGTACGCACGGGTCCGCGTACGCCCGCGAGGTGTCGGGTCGCCCGTGCACGTCAGCGCGCCACGACGACCAGCGCATCGGCCACCGCGCGTTCCCGTACCGGCGCTCCCTCCGTATCCCTGGGCCGGTTGCGGAGCCGTCCGTTCACCACCATCGTGGTGGAGCCTCCGCCGTCGAGGTTGATGGCGTCCCGAGCACCCAGGGAGCGCAGTATCCCCGCCGCCTCCCGCAGGGTGACGCCCGCGTCGGCGGGGCTGCGGCCGTCGAAGACCGCGAGCAGGAGTGTGCCGTCCGCCGTCACGGCGGCGACCGTGCGGGGCCGGCGCTCGGTCGACGTGTCGCCCGTGAAGCCGTTGGCCGCGGCGTTGATCCATGTCTCCCCGCCGCGCAGCAGCGCGGGGCCCGCGCCCAGCACCGAGACTCCCGGCGCCAGGATGCTCCGCCCGCTCCCGTCCGTCACGGTCGTCCGGCGGACGAACGGCGGTCCCTGACGGGCGTGCTCCCGCAGCCAGTCGGCGCCCTCCCCGATCCCGGTGAGGGTGGAGCCGCTTCGCGGGATCTCGCCGCCGGCGGGGTTGCGGAGCTGCGTCACCCGCCCGTCCTGGTCGAGCACGGCCTCCACGCTGCCGGGTGCGCCGGGGGGTGAATGTGCGCCCCAGTCGGGTGTGAAGGCGACGATCTCGCTGTCGTCCAGGCAGAGTCGGTTGTGCCGGGGCCGTTGCTCCGGCAGCCCCGTACCGGCCAGCCGGTCCCCGCCGGTGCCCCCGCAGCCGACGATTCTGCCCGGCACCCGGTCGACCCCGTCCAGCTCACGCACCGCGCCGTCCGGCGCGGTCAGCCGCATCCCGGAACGCACTTCGTCGATGCGGGGCCGGCCTCCGGGGCCGGGCAGGATCAGCGCGGTCCGGCCGTTCGCCGCCTCGCTGAGCAGCCGGCCGTCGACCACCAGGATGCCCAGCGGATCTCCTGGATAGCCGCTGAAGACCGGGGAGCCGGCGATGTCGAAGAAGGAGCCGTTCACCGCGGCCACGGCCCGCTCGCGCCGCGCCGTCCGGCGAACGGTCTCGGTGGTCGCGAGATGGTCGCCGACGACCGGCTTCACCGTGACACGGGCGGACGGACGGACGGTCACCACGCCGATGGAGACCCGCGCTCCGTCCGCCAGCCGGCGGGTGATCCACTTCTCCCCCACCCCGCACGGCAGGCCCTGCCCGCACTCCCCGGCCGGCCGGGACGGGCGCGGCAGGACGTCGCGCCCGGCGGGAGCGTGTCCGGTGCAGCCGGTGGCCGTCGCCGCCAGGGCCAGCAGGGCCGCACACCACCGCGCGAGGCGTCCCCGGTACGGCCTCATGCTCCCGGTGCCCGGCCTCCGAGCACTCCGGGTGTCTCGCCGAGGTCCCCGACGTGGACCGTCACCCGGCCGGGGACCAGGCGGCCGGCGCCGGCGTCGAGCACGTAGTCGAACCAGTCGTAGCCCAGATGACCGGAGAACGGGTGGTACGTCACCGCGCCGTCCGCCTCGGCGCTCGTCACCCCGTGCCGGGCGGGTCCGACACCGACCAGCCGGACGTCCTCGCCCATCCCGGCGGTGAGACCGGTCAGCACTCCGCGGTGTCCGGGCACCACCGTCATGCTCCGTCCCTGCGGAGGCAGCGGGGCGATGCGGAATCCATGGTTCTTCAGGGAGAACGTGGTGGAGGTGAGCCCCTTTCCGCCGTCGGCGATGATGCCGGCGCGCAGGACGGGGACGAGGAAGGCGTCGGGAGCGACGTGCCGGTTCACCCGGAGTGTGAACCTGGCCACGCGTTCGACGCCGGGGCCGGTCGATGTCGCGTACCGGTCGCCCGAGGGCAGCAGGCTCATTCCGGCCATGTTCTCGATGGTGGCGACCGAGTCGAACGAGGCGGCCATGAGGTAGCCGTAGTAGCGGGTGCCGTCGCCGTGCGGGGTGAGGATCCACTCGAAGTCGATCTGCCGGCCGGGCTCGACGGGCAGCCGGGGGTCCGCGGTGGACCGGAGCTCCATGTACGCCACGATCGAGGGATCGTCCTGCTGGACGCTGCGCATTCCGGTGAGGGTGAAGGTACTCATGATCGTCCGACTCTCAGTTCGAGCCCAGCGTGCGTGACCTGGTCAGCTCGGCGTGTGTCTCCTCGTCGAGCCAGGTCACCCACTCCGGGGGAAGGTCCGCCCGGTCGAGGTTGATGGCCCAGTGCGCCGGCACGATCCGCTGTTCCACCAGCGCGTAGGCGACATAGCGTGCGCACGCGATGGCACCCTCCGGCGTCATGTGACCGGGGTCGTGGAAACCCTCCGGATAGTTCGGGTGCTCCTGCGGTTCGAGGTGGATGAAGAAGGGACGTACGCCCTCCGGCCCCAGCCCCTGCCACCAGCCGTGGCTCCGGTCGTAGAGGTCGATGTACGGAACGCTGCACTCGGCCGCGAGGTCGCGCATCGCCATCGGGTACTCCGTGATGCTCCTCGGCATGTTGCCGTGCACATCGTGGGTGTCCCGTTCCGGCGGGCTGATCAGCACCGGATGGGCCTGGCGTTCGCGCGCGCCGTCGACGAACTTCCGCAGGTGGTGGGGGAAGTCGCCGTACGCCTCCGTGCGGAGCCACTCCTCCGGCTTGGCGTCGTTGATGCCGAAGGAGGCGAACAGATAGTCCCCGGGGCGGATGTGCTGGAGGATCCAGTCGAGCCTGCCCCGCTCGCTGAAGGTGCGGGCACTCGCTCCGGCCCGCGCGCAGTTGACGATCTCCACCTCCCGCGAGTCGAGGAAGAAGTGGAGCACCTGGCCCCAGCCCGTCATGGGCGCCTTGCTCGCCTCCCGCGTCACCGCGGCGGAGTCACCCGCGAGGAAGATCCGGCGGGGCCTGCCCTGCCCGGCGTTCCCGTCAGACAGCACGGTCCCACCCGTCCTCGTGCGTCCCCCGGTCCGCCGCGGGCACGGCCGTCCGGCCGATGTCCCGCGCGCTCCGCGTTCCGTCGTCCGGGTGCGTGCGGACGGCGGGCAGTGCGGCGACGGGTCCCGAGGGGCCGAGATCGGCGGCGCTCGCCGTGCCCAGGGCGTCGATCGCCTCGTAGACACGCTCGCAGTTGCCCGCGCCGCGGTGCGCGAAGAACTGTTCCGCGCGCTCGCGGTAGGGGCTCTCGACGGTGAAGTTCCCGGCCATCGAGGCGATGATCGCGTCGACGGCCTGGTCCACCGTGCGGCAGACCGGGCCGAAGCCGTGCTCCGTCAGATCGAAGTAGCCCCGCTTGTAGTGGCGTCCGTAGAAGTCCTCCTCGTCGAAGGGCACATGGACGAGCGGGATCCCCATGTAGGCCACGTCGAAGAAGACGGACGAGTAGTCCGTGACCATGAGGGAGCACTCCTTCATGGCTTCCTGGACATTGCGCGTCCCGGGGTCGGCGACCTCGATCGCCGGGGAGTCGATCCGGAAGTTGTGCAGGTAGGGCCGGATCTCGTAGTGCGGGAAGAACTCCAGGTCGACGCCGTGGTGTTCCAGGGCCGCGACGAGCCTCCGGTCCGAGAGCAGCGACCGGTAGAACCGGAAGTACTCGGACTGGGTGAAGGCCGTCTTGGCCGGGCCCGCGGACTTCTTGTAGGAGGCCGTGACGATCCACTGCCGCCAGGTCGGCATGAGCAGGATCCGCGGACGCTCCCTCGGCTCGCGCCGCAGCGCGTCGAACCTGGGCAGGCCCGCCAGCACCGCGCGGTCGCCGAAGCCGGCCTCGCGCGCCAGGTAGGCGCGTTCCTGACGGCCCGTGGTCACGATCATGTCGTAACTGGTGATCCGCTGGTCCACACCCGAGGTCACGTCGTTGTAGATGATTCCGTGCTGCAGGAAGACCCGCTGGTACTTCAGCAGCTCGCCGAACCGGTGCAGGAAGAGCACCTTCCGGTAGCCCTCGGGCAGCAGGTACGACTCGGAGTCGTACGAGCCGATCAGCTTGGTCGCATGCAGCAGATACATCCGGTGCTTGAAGGAACCGAGCTTGATCACCCTGCCGTAGGGAGCGACCTTCTCGTAGTCGGGCGAGTTCCCGTCGATGACGTAGTACGCCTTGCGCCGCTTGCGGTGGGTACGCATCCACTTGAAGAAGTGGTACGAGTTGTCCTGGGCCGTGTCCGACCGTTCGCCGATGAGCCAGATCTCACGGCGGTTGAGGAAGGGATGGACGAGCCAGTAGGCGAGACGCATCCGCCAGCCCGGGTTGCGGGTCTTGAGGATGCGGATCTCACGGGACATCCGCCACAGCAGGTGCTTCGCCCGCGCGCCGGCCTTCCGGTCGACGAGCCGCAGGTGCAGCGCGTCCTGGCCCCCGATGGTCAGCATGTAGCGGTAGCCGGCGATCCGGCCGGGGCCCTTCAGCCGGTGCAGCGGGAGGCGCGCCTTCATGACGATGTTGCGCTGGCGCGAATGATCCTCCCGGTGCACCCGGAGCCGGAAGTCGCCGACCCCGAATCCACTGCGTGCCAGGTCCTCGACCGGGATCTCCGCGTACCAGCCGGCGTACAGGTCGCGGCCGTTGCGGGTGTTCCACAGGTCGCGCCGGGCGACCTGGCGCAGCGGCACGACGATCTTGGCGTGCGCGGTCTGGTAGACGAACTCCAGCGGGTTCTCCATGGGGCCGCTGATGTTCATGCCGGGGAAGGCCAGGCAGCCCTCGACGACCAGCACATCGCCTCGGGTACGGACCGATTCGACGACGACGTTGGGGTCGTTGACGCGGGCGGTGCGGGTGTTCCGGCTGCCTCCCGGGAAGGTCCGGTGGAAGCCGTCGTCGTCGATCTCCAGTGCCAGCGGGGCGTTCTCCAGCGCCGGTTCCGGGTTGCAGAAGAGCTCGAAGTTCCCGCTCTTCGCCGCGTAGTGGTCGAGCTGCTGGGCGGGGTTGGTGGCGTATTCGAGGATGACGTCGTCGGGTATCTGCGCGTAGTGGCGGCAGATGTCCGGGAACATCTCCTCCAGCTGCGTCCGCCCCATGACGTTACGGGCGTTGCACAGGAAGCCCTTGTAGGTACGGGCCGCATAGCGCTGGAACATGTGCCGGACGTCGGCCCGCTCGGTCGCTGTGCAGTCCAGCAGGAAGTGGTTGAGCCGCAGGTGGTCCCGGTAGTTCGCCGGCTTGCTCCACAGGGAGTCCATGATGGAGGACCCGTCGGGGCGCCCGCGGTAGTAGTACACGGGGCGGTCGACCAGGCTGATGGCGTTGGCCCGCAGCATGCTCGGCAGCGTGACCCAGGAGTCCTCGAAGTGGACTCCCTCGCCGAAGCGGACCCCGAGCCCACGCAGCAGTTGCGTGCTGAACAGCTTGTTGCACGCGGATCCGCTGAAGATCAGATCGGGTACGGAGGCGAAGTCGTCGATGAGGCGGTCGCCCTGGCCGAAGTACTGCTTCCAGGGGCCGTAGGGCCGGTCGGGGAAGTTCACCAGGTCGCCCACGACCAGCTCGGAGCCGTCCCGCCAGGCCGCCTGGAGCATGTGCGACAGGGCCCGTTCGCCGAGGATGTCGTCGGAGTCGAGGAAGGTCACATACGGTGCGGTGACCCGGTCCAGGCCGTTGTTGCGGGCGTTGCCGAGTCCGCCGTTGGTCTGGTGGACGACCGTGACGTTGGCGTAGTACTGCGCGAAGTTGTCGAGGATCCGGGGTGTCTCGTCGGTGGCGCCGTCGTCCACCAGGATGACCTGGGTGGCGGCGAAGCCCTCCTGCGCCGCGATCGACCCGAGGCAGTCGTCCAGGTACTTGGCCACGTTGTAGCAGGGCACGACGACGGCCATCTCGAAGGGGTGGTCGAGGCGGGATATCGGCGGGTGGAGCCGGTTGCGCCACCACATCCACGGCGCGTCGGGGTCGTTCTGCGCGGACTCGAAGGTCCGGCGGCCCGCCGTCGCCGCCCGCAGGGCGAGGTTGCCGCTGATCGTGCGGTAGCCCTCCAGCTCCTCCCCGTTCGCGAAGAAGTGCAGCCCGGAGAGTTCCACGTCCCGCACATTGAGCGGGGAGCGGGACCTGGCGCGGTTCCACTCGACGACGACCGATACGTTCCAGACCGTGCTCTCGGAGAACTCGTCGCCGAGGACGGAGGGCAGATCGACGGTTCCCCCGAAGCCGACGAACCGTTCGTCGACCTCGACGCCGTCGATCGGGGCCGTGACGTCCTTCTTCGTGTGACGGTTGCGCACGGCCAGGGTCAGCTTGAGGTCGTGCCCGGGTTCGATCCGCCCGAAGCGGTTGACCAGCCTGCCGTCGAAGCGGAGCTTCCCGTCGGCCACGGACCACTGGTCGAGCTGGGCGAAGAGCGGTTCCTGGGCGAGCCTGGCCGCCGAGAGGCCGAGTTCCGTCACATCGAGCATGCGCCGGGCGTCCGGCAGATGCAGATGGTCGCCCGACCAGTAGACCCGCCCGTCCTCCTCCACGAGGAAGGAGGACAGCACGCTCTTGCGCTGCACGTAGTCGAGCGTGGTGAGCGCCGCCTCGATCTCCTGGTACATGACGAGGTAGGCCCGGACCCGGTCGACCGGGTCGCACAGCTCGAAGGCCTCGTCGCTGATGGAGAAGAGGTAGTTGCTCGCGATCTCGGCGAATCCCTGCTGGAACTCCGGGTCGCCCTCCGCGAGCGCCCGCATGTACAGGCGCAGGTCGTGAGCGAGGAACTTCGAGTCCTTGCGGACCTTGAGCTGCCACAGGCCGCGGTCGAGCAGGAAGGCGTCCGTGGCGCGGTGCACCGCTACCCGGTCGTTGATGGAGCGCAGCTCGCCCGTGCGGCCGGTGATCGATCCGCCCTCGGGCTCCCACATCCACCGGTAGACGGGGTCGGTGATGATGGTGATCCCGTCGGCGAGGCAGCCCGCCACGGTGGAGAAGTAGGTGTCCTCGTAGAAGACCCCCTCGGGGAACCAGACCCCGCCCGCCCGGAGGAAGTCCACCCGGTACAGCTTGGCCGCCGCGATCGGGTCGGCGAGCATCAGCGGGAACTCCGCCAGGCCCGGCACGGTGCGCGCCAGCGCGTACACCTCGGGGGCCCAGCCCTCGCTCTCGCCGGTGGCCCGGTTGACCCGGACGGCCTTGCCCGCGGTGATGTCGCTGCCGCTCTCCAGCGCGCCGGCCAGCAGCAGCTCGCAGGCGCGGGGCGGAAGCTCGTCGTCGGCGTCGAGGAACATCACGTACCGGCCGGCGGCCTGCGCGATGCCCAGGTTGCGGGGCGCACCGACGCCGCCGCTGTTGGTGGGCCGGCGGAGCACGCGGACGCGGTGGTTGTTCCCGGCGAAGTTCTTCACGACGTCGAGGGTGTTGTCCGTGGAGGCGTCGTCGACGACGACGACCTCGACCAGCTCGTACGTCTGGTTGACTGCGGACTGGAGTGCCTTGCCGATCGTCGTGGCCGCGTTGTACGCGGGGATGACCACCGTGACCCAGACGTCGGGTGTGTCCTGTTCGCGGTTCATCCGACGCCCTCTCGATCTCCCGGGTATCCGTGGGTGGGCGGCACGGGATAAGGGGCGTACACCTGCTGCTGCCCCGGTGCCGGGTGGTCGTACCCCTGGGTCCCCAGCGGCCGGTACATCTGCGTCGGCCGCTCCGGGAGCGGCGGGAGCTGCGGCTCGTACGCGGGGTAGGGCTCGGGGTACGGCTGGAATCCGGGGTCCTCGTGGGGCGGCGGTGCCTGGAACGCCGGGTCGGCGAGCGGGTCGCCCTGCACACCGCGGCGGTGCCGGCCCCGGTGGAGGTGGGGGGCGATGGAGCCCGCGCCGGACGGGGTCTGCGACAGCTCGGCCATCACATGGGTGAAGTCGCGGGTGGAGAGCCAGAACTTGTACATGATGATCAGCTCGAAGATCCCCAGCAGGACCGCGGAGACCACCGTGGTCAGGAGGATCTGGCCGATCAGCGGTCCCACGATGAAGACGAACATCTGGAACTCGATGCCGCTGATGAGGTGCGGCCTGATACGGCTGCGCAGCAGCGCCTGCCGCACCCGGAGGTACCAGGGGAACCGGTGGCGGAACTGGGCGTGCAGGTCGACCACCTGTCCGGCGCCCGCCTGCTCCTTGAGCAGCTCCGCCTCGGCCTCGGGGTTCTCCCGCAGCAGGTCCTCCATGAACCGGATCCGCTGCGCCTCGGGCTCCGCCTGGATCGCGCCGGCGGCCAGGCGTTCCGCCTCGCGGCGTTCCTGGGTGACCTTCTCGATCTTCGTCCGCATCGACATGCGCATCTTGTAGATCTGAAGCGCGTCGACGTACCGGAGCATGTCGAGGAAGACGACCATCAGCGCGGCGAGCAGAAACCTTTCATCACCGTTGCGCAGGTACTGCCCGCCCATCAGGGCGAGGGCACAGAAGAGCACCCTGATGCGGTCGAAGACGTAGTCGAGCCAGCCGCCGAAGACGGTGCCGTTGCCCTTGAGCCTCGCGAGCTTCCCGTCGATGCAGTCGAGGATGAAGCTCAGGTGATAGAGCGCCGCACCGATGATCAGGGACTGCATGTCGCCCTTGAGGAAGAACCCGGCGGAACCGAGTCCGACGAACAGCGCCGCCCACGTCACACGGTTGGGCGTGATGAAGTTGAACCGCGCCATCACGATGAGCATCCGCGTGGCCACGGGGTCGACCAGGATCACCGTCCACCACGCGTCGCGCTTCTTGCAGGTGAGCTTCTGGACGGCACGCAAGGACAGCTTGGCCATAACCCCTCAGTCACGAGAACGACAGCGGCAGGCCCCCGTCCATCCATACACAGTCGAGGGGCATCCGAATGTTCACGAGACCCCCCCGAACCCTTCACATTGAAGATTCACAGACTTTATCAAAACCTGAACAGGTTTCGGCCAACCTTGTGGCAAAAAAGATCATCAAGGACGACAGGTGGTCACACTGTGTACCAGTGACCGAATTCGAACCCGTCGGAAGGTGACTCTCGGTGAGAGAGTGCCAGCTGTGATCCGGCTGTGAGCGCCGCCAAAGTAACAGTCCCCGCACGATCCCGGACAACAGCGGGCATCACCGTCGAATCCGCGGGCACCTCGTTCCACCACACGCCCGCATCCGCCCGGCCCTCCGCATGCATCCCCACCGCACAGGCTCCCCCGGGGCCGGACCGGACCAGCAGGGAGTACGCCCAGCCGTCCACCTCGACGCCCCGGACGCCGGTGACGGGGCCCGCTCCCCCGGCGCCGCCGAGCGGTACCGGGCCCGTCGCGCCCGGCCACCAGACGCAGGGCTCGCCGGTGCTCAGGTCACGGATGACAATCGTCCCGGGCTCCGGCCCGGCCGCCATCGATCCCGGGCGGGGCGCGAGGGGCACCGACCGGTCCTCGGTCCACGCACCGTCGGGCCCCGAGCGGTGCCAGCGCAGCACCGCGGCGGAATCCCGGGCCCGGGCGAAGAGCTCGACCTCTCCGCCGGCCGTGGTCACGGCGACGAGTTCGTCGGCGACGCGGACGCCCCGCAGGTGCTGCCACGGAGTGCAGACGCCGTCGGCCCCCTGGTGCCGGTAGCTCACGCTGTGGCCGAAATTGCGTACGAAGACGAAGAGGCCGCCCGCGCCGTCGAACGCGGCCGCCGGGAAGCCGACCTCCCGGCTGCGGTACCGGTTCCCGGGATTCGGGCTGCCCAGCGAGTGCCACGGGGTGAGCGGGTGGCCGGTGCGGTACTGCGCGGCCCGCACCACCGCGATGTCGTCGCCGCCGTCCTTGAGCGGGGTCCGGCGCAGCGCGAAGAGATGCGGGAAGCCGTGCGCGTCCCGGACCACCCGGAGGCCGGGCATCAGGCGCGGGCCGGGCAGGAGTTCCGGTCCCTGCCAGGCGGTGCCCCCGGGTTCGCGCTGCGTCCATCGCACGACGCCCGCCGCGGAGGGCAGGAAGGCGGTGAGCCTGCCGTCGAATCCCTCGGTCAGCCAGTGCGCCGGGTACGGGTAGCGCGGCTGCGGGGCGGTGCCGGTCCGTCCGTCCGCGCCGGCGCGGTGACAGTCGACGAAGACCGGGGTCCCCGACTCCAGCTGCAGTTCGCGGGCCGCGGTCAGCGCGGCGAGCGCGGCGGCGGCGTGCTCGGCCGGCTCGTCGTGCACGGGAAGGTCGTGTTCGTCGTCGTACGAGACATGCGCCGGGTCGGGGTCCGCCAGGCGCACCCGCTGCGGGCGCAGTGCGCGCAGCTCCCGGAGCAGTGCGTCGCCGCCGTCCCGCGTACCGATGGTGCGCGGGGAGCCCGCGACCTTGCAGCCGCGCCGTCCGGCGTCCGCGAGGGCGCGGTCCAGTGCCGCCCGTCCGTCCTTGCCGTCCTCCTCGACGCACAGGACCGTGAGCTCGGCGCCGGCGCCCTCCGCCGCGACGAGCGCCACCGCCTCGCGATGGCGTACGGCGACGATCGTCACGCGCTGCGTCGGACTCGTGGCGCTCATACCCGGCTCCAGTCGCCGAGGGTGAGCCCCTGGCCTTCCTCCTGGCGTACGACGGCCAGCCCGCCATCGGCGCCGACGACCGCGACGACGGCTCTTCCGAGGCCGTCGGCCGCCACCGCCGGATCTCCGGTACAGCTCATTCCGGTACCGGTCCACCAGAATCCGGCCTGCTCGCTCTCGGTCGCGCAGACACCGAGGTTGACCGTCCCGTCGGCCCCGCGGACCGCGAGCACCGTGCAGTCGAAGCCGTCCACCGTGGTCCGGACCGCGGCGATGCGACCGTCCCCGGGGTTGCCCCCCAGCGGCAGCGGCCAGCTTCCTTCCCGGATCGCGACGGCACCGGAGCCCCGTGCGTCGGTCAGGTAGTAGGTCAGCCGTCCCGGGGCGGTCTCCAGCGCGGTCACCGATCCGGGCAGGGGGGCCACGGCCGCTTCGTACCCGCGCACCAGGGCGCCACCCGGCTCCGTCTGCCGCAGCTGGAGCGCGGCGGTGCGGGTGGGGACCAGGACCTCCACCTGGCCGGACGAGGTCGCCGCGGGGACCGGCCCGTCGGTGCCGCCGGAGACCTGGAGCTGAGCCCACGCCTCCCATCGGCCCCGCTTGTCCTCGCGGCGCAGGGCCACTCCGCCCGGTCCGGTCGGGACACAGATGTACAGCGAGCCGTCGCTCGCGACGGCGGCGGCCGGGGCACCGATCTCGACCGCCTTGTCGATCTCCTTGAACGGATTGCCCAGCGAGCGCCACTGCGTCATCGGGCGGCCCGTCTGGTACTGCGTGGCGTACATGATGTCCACGTTCGTCCAGCCGTCGGCCCGCGGCCGGACGCGGCGCCCCAGCAGATGGGCGTAACGATTCTGCCCCTGCACCACGGTGAGCCGGTCGATGCCCTTCGCGGGCAGGACGTCCGGACCCGCCCACTGTCGGCCGCCGGGGGCCGACTCGGTCCATCGCAGCACGGCACCGTCGACGTGGACGTACGCGGTCAGCCTGCCGTCATGTCCGGTCAGCAGCCAGGGACCGCCCAGAACACGGGAGGGCCGCCCGGGCTCCTCCGCCGCGGGCTCGTTCCGCTGCTTCGCTTCACGTAGGGGGGCGCTGCGCATCGCCGTTCGTCACCCTCCCCGGTGAGCAGGCCCGCGCGGGTCACGGGCTCTGGATCGAGACATCATAAACAAGCCATGGCATGCTCAGGTCGAGGCGGCAGCGGCGGGACGGCGCGCCGCGGGGTGCCCGAGGCACCAGCCCTCCCAGGCCGAGGCGACCATCTCGCGCACGTCGTGCCGGGCGGACCAGCCCAGCTCGGCACGGATCCGGTCGGCGGAGGCGACGACCCTCGCCGGGTCGCCCGCCCTGCGCGGCGCCGACACCGGAGCCGAATCGGCCCCGTACCCCGTCACCTCACCGATCAGTTCGATCATCTCCCGCACCGAGACGCCCTCGCCCCGGCCGATGTTGACGGTCAGGTCGGTTCCCGGCTCCCGGCCGAGGAGCGCCCGCGCCGCGGCGAGGTGCGCCGAGGCGATGTCGTCGACGTGGATGAAGTCGCGTACGCAGGTGCCGTCCGCGGTGTCGTAGTCGTCGCCGAAGACCACCGGGGCCGCACCCCGGGTCAGCTTCTCGAAGACCATGGGCACCAGGTTGAAGACGCCCGTGTCGGCGAGGTCCGGCGCGGCCGCGCCGGCGACGTTGAAGTACCGCATCGAGGCCGTGGCGATGCCGTGCGCCTTCCCCGCGGCGCGCACCATCCACTCGCCCGCCAGCTTGGTCTCGCCGTAGGGGTTGATCGGGGCGCACGGAGTCGTCTCCGTCACCACCCCTACGTCGGGCATTCCGTAGACCGCCGCCGACGAGGAGAAGAGGAACGCCCGCACCTCGCTGTCGGCCACGGCCTCCAGCAGGGTCTGCAGGCCCTGCACGTTCTCCCGGTAGTAGAACAGCGGGCGTTCGACGGACTCCGCGACCTGCTTCTTCGCGGCGAGATGGACCACGCCCCGCACCGGCAGCTCCGCCAGGGTGCTGCGCAGCAGGGCCGCGTCGAGCGTCGATCCCTGGATGAACGGGACATCCGCGGGCACCCGCGAGCGGTCGCCCGTCGACAGGTCGTCGTACACGACGACCGACTCACCGGCCTCGCGCATAGCGCGGACGACATGCGCCCCGATGAAGCCCGCCCCACCCGTGATCAACCAAGTCATGAACGAATAGTAGTTCGAGCAGCGCAGATCATGATTCCGGGGACCAAAACACCCATTCGCACGATCCTCTGTTCTATAGTGCACGCTCAGCCATGCACGCACGGACCGGCCACACCCCCCACCCGAGTCCCACGCACTCCACAGCCCACCTCGGGCCACGAGATATGAGGACTCGACCAGGATGACCCACGACGCCATGACACAGGGCACGCACGACGGTCGTCCGGCCTCCGGTGGCGGACGGAAGGGGCGGGGCGCCCCTCGCAAGCGCCGCCGCGGCCTCAAGATCACTCTGAGCGTCCTGCTCGTCCTGCTGCTCGCCGGCGGCGGCACCGTCTACTGGCTCTACAGCCGCCTCGACGGGAACATCACGGGCGTGGACATCGACAAGGCGCTCGGCGACGACCGTCCCGAGAAGCTGCCCACCAGCGGTCAGAACCTGCTGGTGCTCGGATCCGACTCACGGGCCGGTGCCGAGAACAAGGAGCTGGGCGGCGGCGGTGACGTCAGCGGCGCCCGGTCCGACACCGCGATGGTGGTGCACATTCCCGAGGGCCGGTCCAGGGCGGTCGCCGTGTCCATACCCCGTGACACCCTGGTGACCCGGCCCGAGTGCGCCAAGGCCGACGGCTCCACGGTGCCGTCGGCGAACCGTGTGATGTTCAACTCCGTCTACTCGCAGGTCGGTCCGGCTTGTGTGGTCAAGACCGTCGAGAAGATGTCCAAGGTCCGGATCGACCACTACCTGGAGATCAACTTCGCCGGGTTCAAGGATCTGGTGGACGCCATCGGGGGCGTCACGGTCGATGTTCCGCAGGACATCCACGACAAGTCGTCCGGCCTCGACCTCACCAAGGGCCCGCACAAGCTCGACGGCACCGAGTCGCTCGCCTACGTCCGTACCCGCCACGGCATCGGGGACGGCAGCGACCTCGGCCGGATCGGGCTTCAGCAGCAGTTCCTCCTCGCCCTGCTGAGCGAGGTCAAGTCGCAGAACCTGCTGGGCAGTCCGACCAAGTCCTACAAGATCGCCAACTCGGCCACCAAGTCGCTGACCACCGACGCGGGGCTCGCCTCGCTCACATCGCTCGCGGAGTTCGCGCGGTCGATGAACGGCGTGGACCCGGGCACCATGGAGACGATCATGCTGCCGGTGGCGTACGACAAGCAGGACCCCAACCGCGTGGTGGCGGCCCAGCCGCAGGCCGACGACCTCTGGAAGGCCATCCGCAAGGACGGCACGATCCCGGAGTCCGCGAAGAAGTCCCCCGCCACCGGCGGCTGACGGGGCGGAAGGCACGACCCGTACACCGCGGCTCCGTCGGTCTTCGACGGTGCCGCGGTGTACGGGCGGAGCTACGGACGGCCTACGGGGTCGTTGATCCGGCTGTGTCCGCGCCCGTAGGCGAAGTAGACGACCACGCCGATGACCATCCAGATGCCGAAGCGCAGCCAGGTCTCTGCGGGGAGGTTGAGCATCAGCCACACCGACGCGGCGACCGAGAGGACCGGGATCACCGGTACCCACGGGGTGCGGAAGGCACGGTGGAGTTCGGGGCGGGTACGGCGCAGCACCAGCACACCCAGGGCGACCACGACGAACGCGAAGAGCGTGCCGATGTTCACCAGCGTCGCCAGTTCGTTGATGCTGGTGAAACCGGCGACGATCGCGATGATCACGCCGAGCAGGACGGTCGGGCGGTACGGGGTGCCGAACTTCGGGTGCGTCTTGGAGAAGAACCGCGGCAGCAGTCCGTCCCGGCTCATCGCGAAGAAGACCCGGGTCTGTCCCAGCAGCAGGATCAGACAGACGGTGGTGAGGCCGATGGCGGCTCCGAAGCTGATGAGCCCGGCGTAGACGGGATGGCCGACGGCCTTGAAGGCGTCGGCCAGCGGGGCCTCCACCGACAGCTCCGTGTAGTGCTCCATGCCGGTGACCACCAGCGATACGGCGACGTAGAGCACGGTGCAGATGAAGAGCGAGGCGAGGATGCCACGGGGCATGTCACGTTGCGGAAGCTTCGTCTCCTCGGCCGCGGTGGCCACCACGTCGAAGCCGATGAAGGCGAAGAAGACGACGGAGGCGGCGGTGAAGATGCCCATGACGCCGAAGTTGGTGGGTGCGTAACCGAACATCAGCTGGACCAGCGGCGCCGTCAGCCCGGAACCCGCGGGCTGCGGCTGTGCCTCGGGGATGAACGGCGAGTAGTTGGCGGCCTTCACGAAGAACAGCCCCGCGATGATCACGATCAGCACCACCGCGACCTTGATGGCGACCACGACGGTCGTGACCCGGGCGGACAGCTTCATGCCGAGCACCAGCACCACGGTCAGGACGAGCACCAGGACGAAGGCCAGGAGGTCGAAGCCGAATCCTTTCGCCGCATCCGTTCCGGAGAGCGCGTCGGGCATGTGCCAGCCGAAGTTGTCCAGCAGGGAGCGGACGTAACCGGACCAGCCGACCGCCACCACCGCCGTGCCCAGTGCGAATTCCAGCACCAGGTCCCAGCCGATGATCCAGGCGACCAGCTCGCCGAGCGAGGCGTACGAGAACGTGTAGGCGGAGCCGGCGACCGGCACGGTGGAGGCGAACTCGGCGTAGCAGAGCGCCGCCAGCGCGCAGACGACGGCGGCGACCACGAAGGCCAGGGCGGTGGCGGGGCCCGCCGTCTCCTTGGCCACCTTGCCGGTGAGGACGAAGATGCCGGTCCCGATGATGACGCCCACTCCGAAGACCGTGAGGTCCAGGGCGGAGAGGGACTTCTTGAGCGCGTGCTCCGGCTCCTCGGTGTCGCGGATGGACTGCTCGACCGTCTTGGTCCGGAACAGTCCGTCGCTGCTGGGTGGTGTGTCCTGCTGGGCAGTCACCGGCGTACCTCCACGCACTCGTCGTGTACGCCATGATTTGGGACCGCTTCGGCGACGCAGGGCTGCGCACCGGACGATTTCACGCGAATGGGCCGGTCGGACCACCCGTACAGGGTGACTCGACCGGCCCATCGGCCGTATCGGTGCGCGCTCTCGCGGGCCGGCCGTGTCAGTCGCGGGCGGGCTCGATCACGGAGCGGGCGTCGGCGCCGTTCCCGAAGCGGCCGTCCAGCTTGGCCACGAGGCCGGTGACCTGGCGGGCGATGTCCGGCGCGGTCAGCCCGATCTCGGCCATGACCTCCTTGCGGGAGGCGTGGTCGAGGAAGCGCGGCGGGATGCCGAAGTCGCGCAGGGGTACGTCGACCCCGGCGTCGCGCAGGGCCTGGGAGACGGCGGAGCCGACGCCGCCGGCCCGGCTGTTGTCCTCGACGGTGACGACGACCCGGTGCTGCTCGGCGAGCGGGGCCATGGCCTCGTCGACCGGCTTGACCCAGCGCGGGTCGACGACGGTCGTCGAGATGCCCTGGGCCTCCAGCAGCTCGGCGATCTCCAGGCACATCGGGGCGAGCGCGCCGACGGAGACCAGGAGGACGTCCGGCCGGGTGGTGCCGGGCTCGCGCAGCACGTCCATGCCGCCGACCCGGCCGACGGCCTTGACCGCCGGGCCGACCGCGCCCTTGGAGAAGCGGACCACGGTCGGTGCGTCGTCGACCTCGACGGCCTCGCGGAGCTGGGCGCGGACCTGGTCGGCGTCGCGCGGGGCGGCGATCCGGAGCGTGGGCACGCACTGGAGGATCGACATGTCCCACATGCCGTTGTGCGAGGCGCCGTCGGTGCCGGTGACCCCGGCCCGGTCCAGGACGAACGTCACACCGCACTTGTGCAGCGCCACGTCCATCAGTACCTGGTCGAAGGCGCGGTTGAGGAAGGTGGCGTACACCGCGAAGACGGGGTGCAGTCCGCCGGTGGCGAGGCCGGCCGCGGAGACCGCGCCGTGCTGCTCGGCGATGCCGACGTCGTAGATCCGGTCCGGGAACGCCTTCTCGAACTTGGTCAGTCCGACCGGCTGGAGCATGGCCGCGGTGATCGCGACGATGTCCTCGCGCTCCTTGCCGAGCTTGACCATCTCCTCGCCGAATACGGACGTCCAGTCGAGGCCCGAGGTGGCGACCGGGAGGCCGGTGTCGGGGTGGATCTTGCCGACGGCGTGGAAGCGGTCGGCCTCGTCGAGCAGGGCGGGGGTGTAGCCGCGGCCCTTCTCGGTGAGGCAGTGCACGATGACGGGGCCGCCGAAGCGCTTGGCGCGCTGCAGCGCGGACTCCAGGGCCTCGATGTCGTGGCCGTCGATCGGGCCGACGTACTTCAGGCCGAGGTCCTCGAACATGCCCTGCGGGGCGATGAAGTCCTTCAGTCCCTTCTTGGCCCCGTGCAGCGTCTCGTACAGCGGCTTCCCGACGACGGGGGTGCGCTCCAGGAGGTCCTTGCCGCGGGCCAGGAAACGCTCGTAGCCGTCGGTGGTGCGCAGCGTCGCGAGGTGGTTGGCGAGGCCGCCGATGGTCGGCGCGTAGGAGCGCTCGTTGTCGTTGACGACGATGACGAGCGGGCGGTCCTTGGCGGCGGCGATGTTGTTCAGCGCCTCCCAGGCCATGCCGCCGGTGAGCGCGCCGTCACCGATGACCGCGACGACGTGGTCGTCCTTGCCCAGCACCTCGTTGGCCTTGGCGAGGCCGTCGGCCCAGCCGAGCACCGTGGAGGCGTGCGAGTTCTCGATGATGTCGTGCTCGGACTCGGCACGGGAGGGGTAGCCGGAGAGGCCGCCCTTGCTCTTGAGCTTCGAGAAGTCCTGCCGGCCGGTGAGGAGCTTGTGCACATAGCTCTGGTGACCGGTGTCGAACAGCACCTTGTCCTTCGGCGAGTCGAAGACCCGGTGCAGGGCGATGGTGAGTTCGACCACACCCAGGTTGGGGCCGAGGTGGCCGCCGGTCTTCGATACGGCGTCGACGAGGAAGGTCCGGATCTCTTCGGCGAGCTGGTCCAGCTGCTCGGGAGTGAGCCGGTCCAGGTCACGCGGTCCACCGATGCGGGTCAGCAGAGCCACCCGTGCCTCCTTGCGTCTTGAGCTGGTCGAGCATGCCGATCCGATGAGTCTAATGTTCCGCTCGTCCTCCCGGGCATCGGGCATGGAGTGTGCTGTCCCACCCCCGTCCCCGGCACCCGGAAGTGCCCGGCGCCCGCTTCGGGGCGCCGGGCACCGGACCGTGCGGCGTGGTGGTTACGCGCGGCCCGCGGTCTTCTGGGTGCGGCGGGAGACCGAGTCGATGACCACGGCGGCCAGCAGCACCGCGCCGGTGATCATGTACTGGATGGCGTTGGCCATGCCGATCATGTTCAGGCCCTGCTGGATCGACTGGATCACGATCATGCCGAGCAGCGCGGACCAGACCTTGCCCCGGCCGCCGAAGAGGCTGGTGCCACCGATGACGGCGGCCGCGATGACCAGCATCAGCGTGTTTCCGCCGCCGACGCTCTTGGTGGCACCGCCGGAGAGGCTGGCGATGAAGAGTCCGCCGAAGGCGCCCAGCATTCCGGAGAGCGCGAAGACGGTGATCCGGATCCGGTCGACGTCGATACCGGCCCGGCGCGCGGCCTCCGGGTTGCCGCCGACCGCGAAGACCTGGCGGCCGAAGGTGGTCCGGCGGGCCACGAAGTCCGCGACGACCAGCACGGCGAGGAAGATCACCAGGGCCAGCGGCAGGCCGCGGGCGCCGGAGGGCTCGTTCAGGACGTACGCGACGGCGAAGCAGAGGATCGCGACGACGCCCGTGCGGAGCAGGACCTCGGTGGTGGGACGGGCGGGCAGACCCGCGGCCCCGCGGCGCCGGCTGTCCATCAGGAGCGAGACGGCGTAGGCGAGGACGGCGACCAGGGCGACACCGTACGCGACGGCCTTGTCCTCGAAGAAGTAGTTGGTGAGGTTCTCGACGATGCTGCCGGACGGCGTGTTGATCGAGCCCTCACCGCCCATCATCCACTCCTGCAGACCGCTCCAGCCGAGGAAACCGGCCAGGGTGACGACGAAGGCCGGCACCCCGATCTTGGCGAAGAAGAAGCCGTGCAGCGCGCCGAGCACCATGCCGGAGAGCACCGCGACGAGCACCGCCGACCAGTCGTTCCAGCCGTGGTTGACGTTGAGCACGGCCCAGACGGCCGCACCGACACCGGCGACCGAGCCGACGGACAGGTCGATCTCGCCGAGCAGCAGCACGAAGACGATGCCGACCGCCATGATGCCGAGGCCGGAGCTGTAGACGGCGACGTTGGCGATGGAGCTGGCGGAGAGGAAGTTGCTGTTCTGGAACTGGAAGACGACCGCGATGATGATCAGGCCGACCAGGACCGGCAGTGAGCCGAGCTCGCCACCGCGCACCTTGCGGGTGAACTCGGACCAGTAGCCCTTGAAGCCTTCCTCGCGGACGAGCAGGCGCGGGTCCACCGCGGGGGCGGGGGCCGCCGACGGCTCGGCCGCGGGTATCGCGGCGGCGGGCTCGTCGGCAGCGGTTTTGGGGGTCTTGGCGAGGTCGCTCACTTCGCGTCCTCCTTCGTGACTGTGCGGGCCTGACGGCGCGTGACGGCGTTGTCCGTCGCACCGGTGATCGCGGAGATGATCTCCTCGTGGGACGTGGTCGCCACGTCGAAGACTCCGTTGTTGCGGCCCAGCCGCAGCACCGCCACCCTGTCGGCGACGGCGCGCACGTCGGCCATGTTGTGGCTGATGAGGATGACGCCGTGGCCGCGCTCGCGCAGCCGCTCGACGAGGTCGAGGACCTGGGCGGTCTGCTCGACGCCGAGGGCGGCGGTCGGCTCGTCGAGGATGACGACCTTGGGGTCACCGATCAGGGCGCGGGCGATGGCCACGACCTGGCGCTGACCGCCGGAGAGCGAGGCGACCGGGATGCGGACGCTGGGTATCCGGATGGACAGCGTGTCGAGCAGTTCCTTGGCGCGCTTCTCCATCCCGATCTCGTCGAGGACGGAGGCCTTGCGCAGTTCGCTGCCGAGGAAGAGGTTGGCGACCACATCGAGGTTGTCGCAGAGCGCCAAGTCCTGGTAGACGGTGGCGACTCCGAGCTCCTGGGCGTCGTTCGGCCGGTTGATGCGGACCGGTGCGCCTTCCCACTCGATGGCGCCTTCGTCGATCGGGTGGACACCCGAAATGGTCTTGACGAGGGTCGACTTGCCGGCGCCGTTGTCGCCGACCAGGGCGACCACTTCGCCGGAGCGAATCTCCAGGTCCACATCGGTGAGCGCCTGTACGGCGCCGAACCGCTTGGAGATTCCGCGCAACGCCAGCACGGGCGTAGCGGACACGTGAATCATCTCCTTCGCCGCCTGACCGGCGGGGATGGTGCTGCTGAGCACAGGGGGCGGAGCCGGTCGCCGGGCCACCGGAGTGACCGGGAGCCCCGGGGGATGCCCTCGAAAGGCCGTCGCCCGGGGGCGAGGACGCGCCGAAGGCCGCAACCGCGGGAGTCCGGGGTCCGCGAGAGGTCCGGAACCGGTGAGAAGTCCGGCGCCCGCCCCTGCTGCGGGGCATGTGACGGGGCGGGCGCCGGACCGGACCGGGGTGACGTCTGCCGGCGGGTGACTACTTGACGCCGGCGGCGTCGCAGGCCGCCTTGTACTGGGCGGTGCAGATCTCCTCGACCTTGTAGACCTTGTCGGCGACGATCGTGGAGGCGATGTTCTCCTTGGTCACGACCGAGGCGTCGTACAGCTTGGACGGGGTGCCCTTGAACTCGCCCGAGAGGCTGTCGACCTTGACCGGGGCCAGGTCGTCGAACTTCTCGCCCTTGAGCAGCCGGACGGCGATCTCGGCGGTGGTCTCGGCCTCCGGCTTGATCTGCTTGTAGATCGAGAAGGCCTGCTCGCCCGCGAGGATGCGCTGCAGACCGGCGAGCTCGGAGTCCTGACCGCCGACCGGGACCTTCACACCCTGCTTCTTCAGGGCCGTGATGATGCCGCCGGCCATGCCGTCGTTGGCGGAGTAGACGCCCTGGAAGCCGTTCTTGCCCAGGGAGTCGATGGCCGCTCCCATCTTCTTGTTGGCCTCGTCCGCCGACCAGTCCGGGATGTCCTGCTCGTAGACGACCTTCTTGACCTGCTTGTCGAGGACGCTGTGCGCGCCCTTCTTGAAGAAGGGGGCGTTCGGGTCGGTCGGCGAGCCGTTGATCATGACAACGTTGCTGTCCTTGGCCTTGGCGCCCATCGCCTTGACCAGCGCCTCGCCCTGGAGCTGGCCGATCTTCTCGTTGTCGTACGACACATAGGCGGAGATCGGGCCCTCGGCGAGACGGTCGTACGCGACGACCTTGACGTCCTTCTTCGCGGCCTGCTGGACCCAGGACTTCGCGGCCTTGTAGTCGACGGTGTCCAGGATGATGACCTTCACACCCTGCGTGACGAGCGCGTCGAACTGCTTCTTCTGGGTCTCGCTGTCCTGCGCGGCGTTGTTGTACTTGACCTCGCAGTCGGAGCACAGCGCCTTGATCTTCGCCTCCATGATGGGGCGGTCGAACGTCTCGTAACGCGTGGTCTTGTTCTCCGGCAGGAGCAGGCCGATGGTCTTGCCGTCGCCGCCGCTGCCGGAGTCCTTGTCGTCGCCGGCCTTGCCACACGCCGCGAGGGAGACGGCCATGGAGAGTGCGGCCGTGCCAATGACGATGCGTCGCGTCGTTGCGTTCATTTCGGGTTGCCTCCCTGACGAGGCCGCAACGTTGCGGCCGAGGTGGCTGGCAGTCAACTCGGCTACAACGTCAGCGTCAAGGAGTAAATCCTTAACGAGATGACAACGGTGCCATTCGTTATCTAAGTGAAGGCAGGAGTGGTCTTCGGCAAGGTGCTTTCCAAAAGGGTCGAATCCCCCATCTCGCTGAGCACGAGGGCCAGTGCGCCCAGGACTTCGGCCCGGCCGCCCAGCGCCCCGGGCAGTACCGAGAGCTGCCGGGCCGCGCTCGGAATGGCGTACCGGGAGACCGAGTCGCGGATCGGGGCCAGCACCAACTCGCCCGCCTCGGCGAGCGATCCGCCCAGGACCACCCGGCTGGGGTTGAGCAGATTGCAGAGGTTGGCCACACCGCTGCCGATGTGCCGTCCGACGTCGCCGATCACCCGGCGGCAGCCCGGATCGCCCTCGCGGGCCAGCTGGACCACCCGTTCCATGGTGAGATCGGGCCCGTGGCTGGGCTGGAGCAGCGGCAGTACGTACCGGGCGGCCGTGAAGGTCTCCAGACAGCCGCGGTTGCCGCAGCGGCACACCGGCCCGGACTCGTCGAGCGTGATGTGCCCGATCTCGCCGGCCGTGCCGCCCGGCCCCCGGTAGATGCGTCCGTCGATCACCAGACCGGCGCCGACACCGCTGGCGACCTTGATGTAGGCGAGGTCCTTGACCCCCCGGCCGCTCCCCCAGACCAGCTCGCCGAGCGCGCCGAGGTTGGCGTCGTTGTCGACGTACACCGGCACACCGAGCCGGCCGG
Organism: Streptomyces sp. NPDC002403; assembly: GCF_053593015.1. Classification (NCBI taxonomy): domain Bacteria; kingdom Bacillati; phylum Actinomycetota; class Actinomycetes; order Kitasatosporales; family Streptomycetaceae; genus Streptomyces; species Streptomyces sp. NPDC002403. Next base: position 117,136 of record NZ_JBSFBQ010000007.1, read on the forward strand.
CGAGCTCCTTGCTGGGGTTGATGCCCGTCCAGCCCGGCAGGATCGACGTGGAGCCCAGCGTGCCGGACTCCACGTCGATCGGGCCGGGAACTCCGAGCCCCACCCCGATCACCTTGTCCGGACTGATCCCGGTCGTCCCGATCAGCCGCCTGACCAGCTGCTCGGCCCGCCCGAACCCCTGCGCGGAGGAGGCGTCGACGTCCAGCGGCTCGGCCTCCTCGGCGAGCACCTGGTGGGCGAGGTTGCCGACCGCGACGCGCAGATGCGTATGGCCGAAGTCGACCCCGATCACGATGCCCGCGTCGCCGCTGAGCGAGACGCTGCGGGCCCGGCGGCCGCCCGCCGAGGTCGGGGTGACCTCGACCGTGCCGCCTTCCTTCAGTTCACGAACGATATTGGAGACCGTGGCCGCTGACAGGCCGGTGCTCCGCGCGATCTCCGCCTGGGTGAGCGAGCCGGCCATGCGTACCGCGCGCACGACCCGCTCAAGGTTGGCGCGATGCAGAGATGTCTGCGACCCCGGAGTCTCCATCGACTCTCTCACTCCTACCGTTTTCTCTAACATGTGAACTCTAAGCTGAGCGTTTTGCGGTACTCCCCGTCAAGACCTTGAGCAAGCGAAGCCTCGGATGAGCGCGGCGCCCGCACCATGACGGACCCGGTACACGCGTGAACCGCCCGCCGGCGCGTGGCCGACGGGCGGTTCATGGGTACGGGAGGGGTGCGTGCCGCTACTTCACCGCGCCCGCGGTGAGCCCGGCGACGACCTGGCGCTGGAAGATGATGTAGGCCGCGAGGACCGGCAGCATCGCCATCACCAGACCGGCGAAGAGACCGGACCAGTCACCCTTGTACCCCTGGCTGGTGGCCAGCTCGACCAGGCCCTGGGAGAGCACCCGGTATTTCGGTTCGGTGTTGAGCACCGTCGGCAGCATGTACTGGTTCCACTGCCCGAGGAAGTTGAAGATACCGACGCTGATCAGGCCGGGCTTCGCCATCGGCAGCATCACCTGGAAGAACGTCCGGGTGTGCGAGGCCCCGTCGAGCATCGCCGCCTCCGCCACTGAGGTCGGCAGCGTACGGAAGAACGAGGTGAGGAAGAAGACGGTGAACGGCAGCGAGTACGCGATGTAGACCATGATCAGTCCGTGCCGCGTGTTCAGCAGGGCCATGTTGTTCATCACGAAGAACAGCGGGACCAGCGCCAGGATGATCGGGAAGCTCATCCCGCCGATGAACAGGTAGTAGATGAAGCGGTTGCCGGGGAAGTCGAACCGCGCCAGTACGTACGCCGCCATCGAGCCGAGCAGCAGGGTGCCGACGAGCGAACAGCCCACCACCACGACGGTGTTGAAGAAGTAGTCGCTCATGTGCGCCTGGCTCCAGGCGCGCGACCAGTTCTCGAAGTGCAGCTTGTCGGGCAGCGCCCACGGCGTCGACAGGATGGAATCGTCCGTCTTGAACGACGCCATCACAGCCCAGAGCAGCGGCAGGACGACCAGGATCGCCCAGATGATCAGCACACCGTGCGAGAAGACGTTGAGGACCTGGCCCTCGCTGCTCTTCTCCTTGGCGGCGGGTGCGGGCGCCTTGGCCACCGGAGCCGGGTCCGCGGCCGGGGCCGCGGGAGGAGTGTCGGTCGTCTTCACGTGTACTCACCTCGTACTGTCGAGCCGGACACGGAGGCCGACCTGTGGTGCCTGCTGGGGGTCCGGGGGACGTCTCCCGGGAATCGCAGCATCAGAACTCCAGCCGATCGCGGCGGCCCAGTCGCATCACGATGGCGGCGAAGGCCAGCGTGACGATGAGCAGTCCGACACCGATCGTCGTCGCGTAGCCGGCCTGCCCGTCGCGGAAGGCCGTCTGGTACACGTACAGCGGCAGGACCGTGGTCGAGTAGTCGGGGCCACCGGGGCCCACGGTCATGACCTGTACGGCGGTGAACGCCTCCACACCGAGGGCCAGGATGCCCATGTAGACCCAGCCCGACTGCACCGTGTCCCAGAGCAGCGGAAGTGTGATCCGGAAGAACGTGGTGAAGCGGTTGGCGCCGTCGAGGAGCGCCGCCTCGTAGAAGTCCTTCGGGATGGACGCCATTCCGGCCGAGAAAAGGACGACGAAGAATCCGACCGTCGACCAGACCAGCACCGTCATGACGCAGACCAGCGCGAGACTCGGGTCGCCCAGCCAGTCCGGCTGGACGGAATCCAGGCCGATTCCCTTCAGTGTCGAATTCAGCATCCCGCTGGTGGGGTTGAACGCGAACTGGAAGAGCAGGGCCACGATGACGATCGAGAGCACCTGCGGGAAGAAATAGGCGATCTTGTAGAAACCGGAACCCCGCACGCCGGAGACCGCGGCGTTCTTGCGCCGCCGGCCCCCGACATTGAGCATGAAGGCGAAGAAGAGCGCCAGGCCCAGCGTCACCAGCGGCAGCAGCAGCACGAGCAACACGCTGTGCTGCAACGACTTCCAGAAGATGTCGTCCTTCAGCATCCTCGTGTAGTTGTCGAACCCGACCATCTTGAAGTCCGGGCTCAGGCCGGTCCAGTCCGTGAACGAGTAGTAGATGGACTGGATGAACGGCCAGATGACGAAGACCGCGTACAACGCGAGTGGGAGTACCAAGAATCCCACGATGAAACGGTACTTGCCGTGCTGCATCGTTTACCGACCCCGATCTTTCCGCGGGTGCCGCCGCTGGTGACGGTTGCTCACTGGTGCTTGTAGTGCTTGATGGACTGGTCCTTGGCCGCCGCGTCGGCGAAGGCCTGGATCTTCTTGATGGCTTCCGCCGGGGTCGCGCGGCCGGCCATCATCTCGCCGATGCCGGCGACACCGATCTGCTCCTTCTGGAGCTTCACGTACCAGTCCTGCAGACGCGGGTTCACCACGTTGTCGCCGGCCTTCTTCAGCGCGTCGACACCGGACTGCATGGCGGTCGACAGGGTCAGACCGTCGGTGCCGCCGTTGAAGGCGCTGAGCGACTTGACCTGCTTGGTGAAGTTCTTCGAGGACTCCTCGGAGAGCATGATGCGCAGCTGCTCCATGCCGCCCTCGGGGTTCTTCGCGTTGGCCGGGACGATGAAGGGCTCGCCGCCGGACGCCCAGATGGTGCCGAACGGCATCTTGTCGGACGAGTCCAGGCTGGACGGCGCCGCGACCATCATCTTGAAGTCCTTGGGCGTGGTCGGCGCGGCCTCGTTCTCCACCCACGAACCGTTCGGGAGGAAGAGCGCCTTGCCCTTGGTCCACTCGGTCTGCGACTGGATGTGGGTCAGGCCGGGGGTGCCCTTGAGGATGTAGCCCTTCTGGTACAGCTCGTAGTACGCCTCGAAGGCCGCCTTGACCGCGGGGTCCTTCCAGGCGTTCGGCTCCAGGTTGTCGATCTTGTCGAGAACCTCCCGGCCACCGATCTTGCCGATGAACGGGTAGAGCGAGAACGGCAGGTAGTACGGGTACTTACCGGCGTACGTCCAGCCCGCGATGCCCTGCTTCTTCGCCTTCGCGCAGAGGGCGAGCATGGCGTCCCAGTCCTCCGGGTACTCCGCGTCGAGCTTCTCCAGCGCGGTCTGCGAGTACCAGACGCCGTACACGGTGTACGCGTAGTACATGATCCAGACCGGGTCGCCGTCGAACTGACCCATCTCCAGGACACCGGGGCGCAGCGTGTCGCGGACCTTCTTGCTCGGGTCGTCGATGGACGGGGCGTCCATCAGCGGCGTCAGGTCGAGCAGCTGCTTCTTGCCGACCAGGACACCCATGTCCATCTGCTCGGCGCCGGAGTTGTCGATCAGGTCCGGCGGGGTGCCACCGTTGAAACGGGGCTGCAGCTGCGACTGGATCTTCTGGGTCGCGACGTGCTTGACCTTCGGGGCCTTCGGGAACGCCGCGTTGTACTTCTTCTCCGCGTCGATCGCGTACTGCTGGCCGAAGCCGCCGTCGAAGATGACCACCTCGAGCGGGGCCGTCTCGTTGACGCCGAGCGGGTTGGCCTTGGTGGCCTTGCCCTTCTCGACCTTCTTGTCGCTGCCGCCGTCGCTGCTCGCGCACGCCGACAGGAAGCCCATCGTCGGAACGCTGATCAGACCGAGTGCGGCCGATCGCTTGATCACATCGCGACGGCCAAGGCCCTCATTCTTGTGGGCGGAGGTGGATCCCATGCTCAAGTCCTCGCCTTCTCCAGGACTCAGGCGGTGTGTACCGGTCGCCCGTCGATATTCGCCTCAGGCGAAGGGCCCCGCCACCGCGGTCAGTTGCGCTTGGGTGGTGCTGATTTCAGGCTAGCCATGTGCAGTGGGGGGCTCAGGGGGATCAGGCGTCGGATGCACCCGTCGTGCCGTCCTCGGCCTTCCCCCTTGTCCCCCTTGCCCGCGTCGCCGAAAAGCTGTGCAGACGCCGACAGGTATAGTCCACTCACGGCCGACTGAGCAAGATCGAATGCGAGTTTGAACAGCAGTCTTTCCCGAGTTGAGACCTCAGGGATACATGGCCCCCGCACGCTCTCGGTCCGGGTGTAACGATTTCCGCATTCCGGTCGATTCCGCTTGCCATTCACGCCCAACACCCTTGACACATCCCGGCACTTGGCTCCCTACTGGACCTTGCGTATCGCTCTGACAACGTTGTCCAGATGCACTTCCCCCGGGAGGAACAGCTCGACATGCAGCCCCGACATGGTTCTCGCAAGAGACAAAGCCGTACGGCCGCACTGATCGCGGCTTCACTGGTCCTGGTCGTGACCGCCCCCGCCGTGGCCGCCGCACAGCCGGCCGGCACGCACGAAAAGGACCGGACCCCCTCGGGGGACCGGACATTCAGCTCGTCCTTCGAAGCGGATGAAAAGCAGCCGGACTGGCGCAACACCGTAGAAGAGGGTCCCGACGGAAAGAAGCGGTCATCGGGTGTCGATGGCGGCTTCTCCGCAGGAATACCGGGCAATGTGACCGACAAGGTGACAGACGTCCGTGCCAGTGGTGAGAACACCGGTGGCGGAGAGGTCAAGGAAAACCTGATCGACGGGGAGTCCGGCACCAAGTGGCTGGCCTTCGAATCCACCGGCTGGGTCGAGTTCGATCTCGACGAACCGGTCGAGGTCGTGACATACGCGCTGACCTCGGCCAATGACCACGCCGAGCGCGACCCGAAGGACTGGACCCTCCAGGGCTCCGCCGACGGCAAGGACTGGAAGGACCTCGACTCCCGGACCGGCCAGACCTTCACGGAGCGGTTCCAGACGAAGTCGTACGACTTCACCTCCGACACCGCATACCGGCACTTCCGCCTGCAGATCACGCAGAACAACGGCGCCTCCGACGCCACCCAGCTCGCCGACGTCCAGTTCTCCGACGGCGACACCTCCACCCCGGCCCCCGGAGAGATGCGCAGCCAGGTCGACCGCGGCCCCTCCGGATCCCCCACCGCGAAGGCGGGCGCGGGCTTCAGCGGCAAGAAGGCCCTGCGGTACGCCGGTACGCACAAGGCGGACGGCCGGGCGTACTCGTACAACAAGGTCTTCGATGTGAACACGGCCGTCACCCGTGACACCACACTGTCCTATCTGGTCTATCCGCAGATGGGCGAGACCGACCTCTCCTACCCGGCGACGCATGTCGCGGTGGACCTGGCGTTCACGGACGGCACGTATCTGAGCGAGCTGGGGGCCACCGACAGCAACGGCGGCCCGCTGACCCCGCAGGGCCAGGCCGATGCCAAGCGGCTGTACGTCAACCAGTGGAACAAGGTCGAGTCGACGATCGGCACGGTCGCGGCGGGCAGGACCGTGGACCGGATCCTGGTGGCGTACGACTCCCCCAAGGGCACGGCGAAGTTCCAGGGCTGGATCGACGACATCGAGATCGCCCCGAAGGCGCCCGGGAAGCGCCGCTCCCACCTCTCGGACTACGCGTCGACGGTCCGCGGCACCAACTCCAGCGGTGCCTTCTCCCGGGGCAACAACTTCCCCGCCACCGCGGTCCCCAACGGCTTCAACTTCTGGACCCCGGTCACCAACGCCGGGTCCACGAGCTGGCTGTACGACTACGCGCGGGGCAACAACGACGACAATCTGCCCACCCTCCAGGCCTTCAGCGCCAGTCATGAGCCGAGCCCCTGGATGGGCGACCGGCAGACCTTCCAGCTGATGCCGTCGGCGGCCACCGGTACCCCGGACGCCTCCCGCAAGGCGCGTGCGCTGCCGTTCCACCACGAGAACGAGACGGCGAAGCCGCACTACTACGGTGTGACGTTCGACAACGGTCTCAAGGCCGAGATGACACCGTCCGACCACGCGGCCCGGATGCGGTTCACCTACCCCGGTGACGACGCGAGCGTCGTCTTCGACAACGTCTCCAACGACGGCGGGCTCACCCTCGACCCGGCCACCCGCTCCTTCACCGGCTTCTCCGACGTCAAGAGCGGCGGCTCGACCGGTGCCACCCGCCTCTTCGTCTACGGCGTCTTCGACGCCCCGGTCACCGCGAGCGGCAAGCTGTCCGGCGGCGGTGGCGACGATGTCACGGGCTACCTCCGCTTCGCCGCCGGCAAGGACCGCACGGTCGAACTGCGCCTGGCGACCTCGCTGATCAGCATCGACCAGGCGAAGCAGAACCTCGCCGCCGAGATCCCCGCCTCCCGCTCCTTCGGCCGCGTCGAGGACCGTGCGCAGCGGGCCTGGGACGACATCCTGGGCAAGGTGGAGGTCGAGGGTGCCACGGCCGATCAGCTGACCACCCTCTACTCCAGCCTGTACCGGCTGTACCTGTACCCGAACTCGGGCTTCGAGAAGGTCGGCGGCAAGGACAAGTACGCCAGCCCGTTCTCCCCGCAGGTCGGCTCCGACACCCCGACGCACACCGGGGCGAAGATCGTCGACGGCAAGGTGTACGTCAACAACGGCTTCTGGGACACCTACCGGACGACGTGGCCCGCGTACTCGCTCCTCACTCCGGACAGGGCCGGCGAGATGGTGGACGGCTTCGTCCAGCAGTACAAGGACGGCGGCTGGATCTCCCGCTGGTCCTCCCCCGGCTACTCCGACCTGATGACCGGCACCTCCTCGGACGTCGCGTTCGCGGACGCCTACGTCAAGGGCGTGAAGTTCGACGCGGAGGCGGCGTACGACGCGGCGCTGAAGAACGCCACGGCCCTCCCGCCGTCCTCGGGCGTCGGCCGCAAGGGCATGGCGACGTCCCCCTTCGTCGGCTACGCCGACACCTCGACGCACGAGGGCCTGTCCTGGTCGCTGGAGGGCTACCTCAACGACTACGGCATCGCGCGGATGGGCGAGGCCCTCTACAAGAAGACGAAGAAGGCCCGGTACAAGGAGGAGTCCGAGTACTTCCTCAACCGCGCCCGCAACTACGTCCAGCTCTTCGACGACAAGGCCGGCTTCTTCCAGGGCAAGGACGCCAAGGGCGGCTGGCGGCTCCCCTCGCAGAAGTACGACCCCCGGGTCTGGGGCTACGACTACACGGAGACGAACGGCTGGGGATACGCGTTCACTGCCCCGCAGGACAGCCGCGGTCTGGCGAACCTGTACGGCGGGCGCGACGGCCTGGCGAAGAAGCTCGACACGTACTTCGCCACACCGGAGACGGCCGGTCCCGAGTTCGTCGGCTCGTACGGCGGTGTCATCCACGAGATGACGGAGGCGCGTGACGTACGGATGGGGCAGTACGGCCACAGCAACCAGGTCGCGCACCATGTCACGTACATGTACGACGCGGCCTCGCAGCCGTGGAAGACGCAGGAGAAGGTCCGCGAGGTCCTGAGCCGGCTCTACACCGGCAGCGACATCGGCCAGGGCTACCACGGCGACGAGGACAACGGCGAGCAGTCGGCCTGGTACCTCTTCTCCTCGCTCGGCTTCTACCCGCTGGTCATGGGCAGTGGCGAGTACGCGATCGGCTCCCCGCTCTTCAAGAAGACCACCGTCCGTCTTGAGAACGGCCGCGACCTGGTGGTCAGGGCGCCGAAGAACAGCGCGAAGAACATCTATGTGCAGGGCCTGAGGGTCAACGGCAAGAAGTGGACCTCGACTTCCCTGCCGCACGGCCTGCTGGCCAAGGGCGGGGTGCTGGACTTCGACATGGGCCCCGAGCCGTCGTCGTGGGGCACCGGCAAGGACGCGGCGCCGGCCTCGATCACCACGGACGACAAGGTGGCGTCGCCGCGGGCGGACGTGATCAAGGGCGAGGGCGCCCTGTTCGACAACACGTCGGCCACCTCGGCGAAGGCCGCCACGGTGGACCTGCCGGTCGCCTCGGCCACGGAGGCGGTCCAGTACACGCTGACGTCGGACAAGGCGGCCGGGGCCCCGTCCGGCTGGGTCCTCCAGGGCTCGTCGGACGGCACGACGTGGAAGGACCTCGACAAGCGGTCGGCCGAATCCTTCGCCTGGGACAAGCAGACGAGGGTGTTCTCGGTGGGTGAGCCCAGCACGTACGCGCACTACCGCCTGGTGTTCGCCGGTGAAGGCACGCTGGCGGAGCTGGAGTTGCTCTCCTGACCCGCTGTTCCACCTGTGTCACGGCCGATGGCCGGTACCCCGCCCCGGGGTACCGGCCATCGGTCCGCCCGCGGCGCGGCTCCCGCTCAGTCGTGTTCGGGGGTCTCCGGAACGGCCCGGGGGAACAGGCCCTCGGGCAGTGTCACGTTCCATGCCGTGATGACCGGCTTCCCGTGCTCGGTGCCGAGCCGGGAGACGGCACCCGTGGCGAGCTGGAACAGTGTGCCCTCGGCCGGGGTCAGGCCGAGGTAGCGGGCGGTGAGCACGCGCAGGAAGTGGGAGTGGGCGACGAGCGCGATGTCCTCGCCCGCGGCACGGCCCGCCGCCTCCGCGACCTCGGCCAGCACCCGGTCGGCGCGGGCTCCGACCTCGGCGGGGGTTTCACCGGGGTGCGCCTCGGGCCCGGGGGCCACTCCGTCGGTCCAGAGGTTCCACTCGGGGCGGGTGCGGCGGATCTCGTCGGTGGTCACCCCTTCGTAGCCGCCGTAGTCCCATTCGCGCAGCTCGGGCGTGATGCGGGGGGCGGCGAGCCCGGCGAGTTCGGCGGTGCGCCGGGCGCGTACGGCGGGGCTGACGAGGGTGAGCGCGATCCGCCGGTCGGTGAGCAGGGGCGCCAGTGCGCGGGCCTGCCGCTCGCCGAAGGGGGTCAGGGGCAGATCCGTGTAGCTCGTGTGCTGCCCGGACCTTGACCACTCCGTCTCGCCGTGCCGGATCAGGATCAGCTCGCCCATGGGTGTCATCCGCTCTGTGTGCCGTTCGTTCCGCGTGGTCCGCAGATCTGTGAACCCGCTGGGCAACCCTCGCATTCCGCACGCCCACGACGGGGTGGGCGGTGGCTCGTTTCCGGGTACGGCAGCCGCTTGGTCCGCGACATTCCGCCCAATGCCCCAGCCGGACGGACCGGAGCGGCGTCACACCGTGGACCCGCGGTGGGGACCGCCGGTGCGGTGGAGACGGAGCAGCGCCGGCTGCCACGGCTCGCCCCCGGCTGCCCGCCGCGACGCGGGGCTGCACGAGGCGGTGGACACCGGGATGACGTGCCGGGCGATCGCCGCCATCCGTACGGGGCCGGCGTACCATCGGGTCCTCGCCGAGCCGGTACATGGTGTTGGGCGTGCCCACGGGGACGACCGGTTCGCCTCCGGAACGAGGACCCCGGCTCCGGGAACCCCGGCGAGCGGGTACGGAAAAGGGCCGCACCCCTTCGTCCTGCGAAGAGGTGCGGCCCACTGCCCTGCCGGACCGGCTACTTGCGGATCAGGCTGCGGAGCACGTACTGCATGATGCCGCCGTTGCGGTAGTAGTCCGCCTCACCGGGGGTGTCGATGCGGACGACCGCGTCGAACTCCACACCGGTGTCGGTGGTGACCTTGACCGTGCGCGGCGTGGTGCCGTTGTTCAGCTCGGTCACGCCGGTGAAGGAGAAGGTCTCCTCGCCGGTCAGGCCGAGGGCCTCGGCGCTCGCGCCCTCCGGGAACTGGAGCGGGAGGACGCCCATGCCGATGAGGTTCGAGCGGTGGATGCGCTCGTAGGACTCGGCGATGACGGCCTTGACGCCGAGGAGCGCGGTGCCCTTGGCGGCCCAGTCGCGGGACGAACCGGAGCCGTACTCCTTGCCCGCCAGGATGACCAGCGGGGTGCCGGCGGCCTGGTAGTTCTGCGAGGCGTCGTAGATGAACGACACCGGGGCGTCCGCCTGGGTGAAGTCGCGGGTGAAGCCGCCCTCGGTGCCCGGGGCGATCTGGTTGCGCAGGCGGATGTTGGCGAAGGTGCCGCGGATCATGACCTCGTGGTTGCCCCGGCGCGAGCCGTAGGAGTTGAAGTCACGACGCTCGACGCCGTGCTCCGTGAGGTACTTGCCGGCCGGGGTGTCGGCCTTGATCGCACCGGCCGGGGAGATGTGGTCGGTGGTGACCGAGTCGCCCAGCTTGGCGAGCACGCGGGCGCCGGTGATGTCCTCGACCGGGGACGTCTCCATCGTCATGCCCTCGAAGTACGGGGGCTTGCGCACGTAGGTGGACTGCGGGTCCCACTCGAAGGTGTTGCCGGTCGGGATCGCCAGCGCCTGCCACTGGGCGTCGCCCGCGAAGACGTCCTGGTAGGACTTGTTGAACATGTCCTCGCCGATGGCGTTGGCGACGACGTCGTTCACCTCGGCCTCGGAGGGCCAGATGTCGGTGAGGTAGACCGGCTTGCCGTCCTGGTCGATGCCCAGGGCGTCCTTGGTGATGTCCACCTTCATCGAACCGGCGATGGCGTACGCGACGACCAGCGGCGGGGACGCCAGGTAGTTCATCTTGACGTCGGGGTTGATCCGGCCCTCGAAGTTGCGGTTGCCGGAGAGCACCGAGGTCACGGCCAGGTCGTGCTCGTTGACGGCCTTGGAGACCTCCTCCGGCAGCGGGCCGGAGTTGCCGATGCAGGTGGTGCAGCCGTAGCCGACGAGGTTGAAGCCGACCTTGTCGAGGTACGGGGTCAGGCCCGCCTTGTCGAAGTAGTCGGTGACGACCTTCGAGCCCGGGGCGAGGGTGGTCTTGACCCACGGCTTGCGGGTCAGGCCCTTCTCGACCGCCTTCTTCGCCACGAGCGCCGCGGCGACCATGACGTACGGGTTCGAGGTGTTGGTGCAGGAGGTGATCGCGGCGACGGTGACGGCGCCGTGGTCGATCTCGTACGTCGTGCCGTCGGGGGCCGTGACCGTGGTCGGGTTCGACGGGACGCCGTTGTGGGCGGCCGGGGAGTCGGAGGCCGGGAAGGACTCCTTGCCCGACTCCTCGTCGTCCGAGACGTAGTTGCGCACGTCCTGGGCGAACTGCTCCTTGGCGTTCGCGAGGATGATGCGGTCCTGCGGGCGCTTCGGGCCGGCGATCGACGGAACGACCGTCGAGAGGTCCAGCTCCAGCTTCTCGGAGAAGTCCGGCTCGGCGGCCGGGTCGAGCCAGAGACCCTGCTCCTTGGCGTACGCCTCGACGAGCGCGACCTGCTGCTCGTCACGGCCGGTCAGGCGCAGGTACTTCAGCGTCTCGTCGTCGATCGGGAAGATCGCGGCGGTGGAGCCGAACTCCGGCGACATGTTGCCGATGGTGGCGCGGTTCGCGAGGGAGGTGGCGGCGACGCCCTCACCGTAGAACTCGACGAACTTGCCGACGACACCGTGCTTGCGGAGCATCTCGGTGATGGTCAGCACCAGGTCGGTGGCGGTCGTGCCGGCCGGGAGCTCGCCGGTCAGCTTGAAGCCGACGACGCGCGGGATGAGCATGGAGACCGGCTGGCCGAGCATCGCGGCCTCGGCCTCGATGCCGCCGACGCCCCAGCCCAGCACACCGAGGCCGTTGACCATGGTGGTGTGCGAGTCGGTGCCGACGAGGGTGTCGGGGTACGCCTGGCCACCCCGGACCATGACCGTACGGGCGAGGTGCTCGATGTTGACCTGGTGGACGATGCCGGTGCCCGGGGGGACGACCTTGAACTCGTCGAAGGCGGTCTGACCCCAGCGCAGGAACTGGTAGCGCTCCTTGTTGCGGCCGTACTCCAGCTCGACGTTCTGCGCGAACGCGTCGTTGGTGCCGAACTTGTCGGCGATGACGGAGTGGTCGATGACCAGCTCGGCGGGGGCGAGCGGGTTGATCTTGGCCGGGTCGCCGCCCAGCTCCTTGACGGCCTCACGCATGGTGGCGAGGTCCACGACGCACGGCACACCGGTGAAGTCCTGCATGATCACGCGGGCCGGCGTGAACTGGATCTCCTGGCTGGGCTGTGCCTGGGAGTCCCAGCCGCCGAGCGCCCGGATGTGGTCGGCGGTGATGTTCGCGCCGTCCTCGGTGCGGAGCAGGTTCTCCAGCAGCACCTTCAGGCTGTAGGGGAGGCGCGCGGAGCCCTCGACCTTGTCCAGCTTGAAGATCTCGTACGACTCGTCGCCCACGCGCAGCGTGCTGCGGGCGTCGAAGCTGTTCGCCGACACGACAGTCTCCTTCATCAATGTGCGCGTACTCCGCGCCGCGCCTCATCTGGCCGGGCGCCGCGTGGTGCCGCCTACGGCCCCTCGACCATCCGCTAAGGTAAGGCTTAGTTAGGTAACCCTTACCGATTAACGGACTACGGTGCGCCTTCGGCATATATCTCGATGTCGAGATAACTCTAGTACATCACCGTCGCACGGTCATGCGCGGGCGGCACCGATCTCTCGCGCCGCGATTCGGGGGGTGAGGCCCTCTGCCGCGGACGGGACCGCGGATCACCGCCGGGCGGCAAGCCTGTGACAGCGCCCCGCACGATCCCCGGGCAGGAGCGGAGGACGGCACGCGGACGGATCAGTGCGGCCGGCGGGGCAGCTGTTCGTCGAGGTGGTCCGCGCCGTATCCGAACTGTTCGGCGGGCTCTCTGCCGGTCCGTCCCACCGGGTGTCCGTGTACTCCCCGACGGGGTCGAAGCACCGCCGTACGGCGGCCGGCCACACGGCACGGAGCACCTCGTCCGGCAGCGGGGAGTCCAGCAGCGGCCGGACATCCCTGCCGAGCCGGTCGTCCTCGCACTCGTACTCGCCCTCGTCCTCGTACTCCTCGTCCTTCGCCTGTGCCCCGGCGAGGGCGAGCACCACGGGCGCGTCCGTGCGGAGCGTCGCGCGGGAGCAGTGCGTGCCGGCCAGGCAGCTGAGCCCGAAGTCCTTCACGTGGTCGAAGCAGTACACCTCGCGCGTCCGCGCCACCGCCTGACTCCCCCTCAGGACCACAACCCCGCCCCGCCGTCCAAGATCACCGGATGCAGAATGTCCGTATGCCGATAACGAATACGCCGAAAACGGCAACGCTCGACGACGCCGCGCAGATCAGCCGCTCCCTGGCCCTCGCCTTCGACGACGACCCGATGATGCGCTCGTTCTTCCCCGACGGCTCCTCGCGTCAGGCCTCACTGGTCAGTTACTTCACCACGATCTTCACCCGGCAGTACTCCCACACCAGTGTGTGCGAGCGCACCGGGTCCGCGGCGGCCTTCTGGGTGCCGCCGGAGGCGCAGGCCAAGGCGGTGCCCGACGCGGAGACCATCCAGGAGCTGCTGAACATCCTCGGCGACCGGGCCGGGCTGTTCAAGGAAACCGTCGAGACGGCCGCCCAGCACACGCCCGAGGAACCGCACTGGTACCTGGCGTTGATCGGCGCCGACCCCGCCGCCCAGGGGCAGGGGCAGGGCGCCGCCCTGCTGCGCTCGGGGCTGGCCAAGGCCGATGCGGCGGGACTGCCCGCCTATCTGGAATCCTCCAAGGCGGCCAATCTCCCCTTCTACGAACACTTCGGCTTCACCGTGCGCGAAGAGGTGCGGCTGCCGGAGAACGGGCCGACGCTGTGGGCCATGTGGCGCGAGCCGCGCCGTCCGGCCGGCGCCTGAGCACAACCGCGGCGGATCCGGTCCGCCCGAGACGGATCCGGTCCGGCACGGCCGGATCCGCCGCCCCGGACGCCCTCATGTCCCTTGCTCTGTCTATGGTTTCGCCATGGCAGTCCCCGCGATCATCCCCATCGCCCACGAGCCGGACTACCGGACCGACACCATCGGGCGGTACACGGGCGGCCAGTTCCTGGCCTCGATCACCTACGCCTTCCCGGACGGGTTCACGCCCGGCGACGGCTGGGAGGAGCACAAGCGCCTCTACACCGTCCTCCACCGGTTCGACCACGACGGCCGCCACACCGGCTCGGAGATCGAACGCGCGGGCACATGGGCCGAGCAGCAACAACGCCCGCACGGCCAGGGCTCCGTCATGGCGCGGGCACAGTCGCGGATGGCGGCGCTGCTCGACGGTCTTCCCGGACGCGAGTACGGGGACATCGCGATCCGGCCCTTCCGGCTGACGGTCGACGGCGTGCTGTTCGGTCTGGTCGTCGAACGCCACGACGGCGGCGAGGACGAGAACGACGGGCACGAGGACGAATGGGCCGAGCTCCACCCCGACTGCCTCGGCTTCTACGCCCCCTGGGACGGCCAGTACGACACCTGACATGCGGGCCCGGACGACGGAGGAACATGAACGACACCAGCGGGTTCAAGGACATCTCCCCGACCACCCTCGCCGATCTCCTGGGGCGCGGGCAGGTCATGGACATCGGCATCCGGCCACTGTGGCCCTCGGTCCCGCGGGTCGCCGGCCCGGCGTTCACCGTGCGGTGTCCGCCGGGCGACAACCTCATGCTGCACGCGGCCATCCATCGCGCGGAGCCCGGCTCCGTCATCGTCGTCGAGTCGGGTGACGTGGACTACGCGCTCGCCGGCGGCAATGTCTGTGCCGTGGCCCAACGCCGGGGCATCGCGGCGTTCGTGGCCGACGGGGTGATCCGCGACCTCGCCGAGGTGCGCGAGAGGGGATTCCCCGTCTTCGCCAGGGGTGTCATCCCGATCCCGGGAAGCAAGAAGGCCGTCGAGCCGCTCAACGGCCGCGTGCGGTGCGGCGGTGTGGAGGTGGACGCCGGCGACATCGTGGTGGCCGACGAGGAGGGCATCGTGGTCGTTCCCCGGGCCCGGCACGAGCAGGTGCTCATCGACGCCCGGGCGAAGGCCGCCAAGGAGGCCGGCGAATCCCTCGACGCGTGGGAGGCGGCCCACCGCGCCCGCATCGACAGCATCCTGCGCAGCGGCGGCTTCGAGGACTGACCACCGGGCGGCGGCGTCGGGCCCCGACGTCGTCGCCCCTCCCCCGTCCCCTCCTGCCCCCTCCCCCGTCCCCTCCTGCCCCCTCCGGTCCCCGTACGGACGCACACCGCGCGCGGTCCCGGCGATCCGGGGGAACCATGGAACGCACGGCACGCACCGGACCCGCTCATTTCATCGGACCCGGCCTGCAATTTCCGCGCCGACACGCGCGAGTGTCACCCGAACACCACACCCCGGCACCGGTCTCATCTCATATCTGAGATAGCCTTTCGCCATGTCAGACGATTACCTCGTACGCATCGGCAAGCTCATCCGTGACGCCCGTCAGCATCGGGGCTGGACACAGAGTCAGCTCGCCGAGGCGCTCGCCACAAGCCAGAGCGCCGTGAATCGCATCGAGCGCGGCAATCAAAACATCAGCCTTGAGATGATCGCGCGCATCGGTGAGGCACTCGACAGCGAGATCGTGTCCCTCGGCTACGCCGGCCCCATGCACCTGCGGGTGGTCGGTGGCCGTCGGCTCTCGGGCTCCATCGACGTCAAGACGAGCAAGAACGCGTGCGTGGCACTGCTCTGCGCCTCGCTGCTCAACAAGGGCCGCACCGTGCTGCGCCGGGTGGCCCGCATCGAGGAGGTCTACCGTCTCCTGGAGGTGCTGAACTCCATCGGTGTGCGGACCCGGTGGATCAACGAGGGAACCGATCTGGAGATCGTCCCGCCCGCCCGGCTGGACATGGAGGCGATCGACGCGGACGCCGCGCGCCGGACCCGCTCCATCATCATGTTCCTCGGCCCGCTGCTGCACCGCATGGACCGGTTCAAGCTTCCCTACGCGGGCGGCTGCGACCTCGGTACGCGGACCATCGAACCCCACATGATCGCGCTGCGCCGCTTCGGTCTGGAGATCGCCGCGACCGAGGGGATCTACCACGCCCAGGTCGACCACTCGGTCACCCCCGGCCGCCCCATCGTGCTGACCGAGCGCGGCGACACCGTGACCGAGAACGCGCTGCTGGCCGCCGCCCGCCACGACGGCACCACCGTCATCCGCAACGCGTCCTCCAACTACATGGTCCAGGACCTCTGCTTCTTCCTGGAGGCACTCGGTATACGCGTGGACGGCATCGGCACGACCACGCTGACCGTGCACGGAGTTCCGCACATAGACGTGGACGTCGACTACTCCCCGTCCGAGGACCCGGTCGAGGCGATGAGCCTCCTCGCCGCCGCCGTGGTGACGGAGTCCGAACTGACGATACGCCGGGTGCCGATCGAGTTCCTGGAGATCGAACTCGCGGTCCTCGAAGAGATGGGTGTCGACTGCGACCGTACGACGGAGTACACCGCCGACAACGGCCGTACCCGACTGGTCGACCTCACCGTCCGGCCCTCCAAACTGGAGGCGCCGATCGACAAGATCCACCCCATGCCGTTCCCCGGGCTCAACATCGACAATGTGCCCTTCTTCGCGGCGATCGCCGCCTCGGCCCAGGGCCAGACCCTCATCCACGACTGGGTCTACGACAACCGGGCCATCTACCTCACCGACCTGAACCGCCTCGGCGGCAGACTCCAACTCCTGGACCCCCACCGCGTCCTGGTCGACGGCCCGACCCGGTGGCGCGCCGCCGAAATGATGTGCCCGCCCGCACTGCGCCCCGCCGTGGTGGTGCTGCTCGCCATGATGGCGGCGGAGGGCACGTCCGTACTGCGCAACGTGTACGTCATCAACCGGGGTTACGAGGAGCTCGCGGAGCGCCTCAACTCGGTGGGCGCGCAGATCGAGATCTTCCGCGACATCTGACCGTCTTCAGAAGCCATGCCGTCACACCCCTCCTGGCCTGCATGCATGCGAGCCAGGAGGGAACGCTCTGAAAGCTGGGGGCTCGGCGAAACCACAGGTCAGAGTTCCTTGTCATCAACGTTGTACGACAGCCTTCACCGGCGGAGCATCACCAGAGCCGGCGTTCGAGACTGCTGCGCAGCTCTGAGTGCGTGATCCACGTCCTGCTCTAGGATGACTACGACCATCTCAGCGGCCCGACGGGCTTCCGCTCCACTTGCGTGGACCTGAAGGACATGCCCCCACCCGCACGAGTCACTTCGTGCTGCCTGGGGGCATTCCCTTGCTGTTCCGTGAGTCTGCGGCGTCGTTGGCCACTCGCACACACGTCGAAGGCCGGCTGGCACAGCTTCTTACCGAGAACTTCCTGCACAAACACCGCCACCGGCCTCAGCCGGCGGAGGTGCGCTCCTGGGAGCGCAGCATCCCCGCGTTGACCAACGCGCTGATCGAAGCTGGTCTCGGTGAGGTCGAGATGCTGCTGGAGTACGGGCTGCCTCTGACCAGCAAGCGCGCGGACGTGATATTGGCCGGCGTCCATCCGAGCTCTGGCGAGCCCTCGTACGTGGTCGTCGAGCTGAAGCAGTGGAGCGACGCCTACCCGGAGGAGGACGATCCGCTGCTGTGCCGCACCGACGCCTATCCGGATCCAGTCCTCAACCCGATCGAGCAGGTGCGGGGCTACTGCGACTATCTGGTCTCGTTCAACGGAGCCCTGGAAAGCATTCCAGAGTCGGTCTCAGGGGTCGCCTACCTGCACAACGCGACCGACTTCGGGGTCGCAGGGCTCCGTGCCGTGCCAGAGGACGATCGGGGCCAGATGTTTACCGGCGACCAGCGTGGAGCCTTCATCGGCTACCTCCGTTCCAGACTGGCGGCGAAGCCGGGTGCCGAGGCAGCCGACACGCTGTTGCAAGGCAAGATCCGGCCGTCGAGACAACTTATGGCTGTCGCCGCCGAGGAGGTGCGAACCCGAGAACAGTTCGTGCTGCTGGACGAACAGCGACTCGCCTACGAAACGGTCATGTCAGCGGTCCGGCAGGCCCGTCGGTCCAACCGCAAGCAGGTCGTGGTCGTAACCGGCGGACCGGGCTCCGGCAAGAGCGTGATCGCGCTCTCCCTGTTGGGAGACCTCTACCGGCGCGGGGTGCCCACCCTGCACGCCACCGGTTCGCAGTCCTTCACCAAGACGATGCGCAAGGTCGCCGGTGCCCGCAAGCCCGAGGTCCAGCGGCTCTTCCGCTATTTCAACAGCTTCATGGAAGCGGAGCCGAACGACCTCGACGTGCTCGTGTGCGACGAGGCTCACCGGCTCCGCAAGACCTCCGCCAACCGCTACACCAAGGCGACTCTTCGAACTGGCCGGCCGCAGGTGGCGGAGCTGATGGACGCTGCTCGGGTTCCGGTGTTCCTGCTGGACCAGCACCAGGTCGTGCGTCCGGGTGAGATGGGAACCGTGGAACAGATCCAGGCGTCCGCGACCGAACTCGATCTGGACTGCACGGTGGTGAGGCTGGACAGCCAATTCCGGTGCGGTGGCAGTGACGCCTACCTGCGGTGGGTGGTCGACCTGCTGGGACTCGAAGGCAACGCGCCCACCTTGTGGGAGCCGGACGGCAAGGTACGGCTCCTGACTGCCGACAGCCCGCAGGAGTTGGAGGACCTTCTGGCCGACCGGCGAGCGCAGGGCTATGGCGCGCGCATGTCTGCGGGCTATTGCTGGAAGTGGACGACAAAGATCACTTCCAGCATGCACGCCCTGCCCACCGACGTGGTCATCGGCGACTGGGCCAGGCCCTGGAACCTCTATGGCGACCGCGCCCTGCTCGGCGCGCCGCCAGCGCCCCTCTGGGCCACCGACCCCGCCGGGTTCGGACAGATCGGATGCGTCTACACGGCGCAGGGGTTCGAGTACGACTGGTCCGGAGTGATCATGGGCCCGGACCTTGTGTGGCGTACTGATCGATGGATCGTGGACCGTAGCGCGTCCAAAGACCCGTCCTTCACCAAAGCCACCCCGGACGAGGACGTCGACCGACTCGTCCGCAATACGTACAAGGTGTTGCTGACCCGGGGCATGATCGGCACGATCGTCTACTCGACAGACGCGGAAACCCGCGAGAAACTCCGCTCACTGATTCCGTCGGTGCTCTAGCTGTATTGCCCGGTGGGGGTTGGGGACGCGGCTGGCGGGTGGTTTACCTGCAAGCGCGGTGTGTCCGCGGTGGTGATTGTAGGTGTGCAACCAGCTGGGGAAGGCTTCGCGCTATCCGGTTTCTAATCGGTAGGGGCGAGCGTAGGCCCATTCGTCGAGCGGTCGCGCATGCCCGCTTCCCCCAGGCTCCGGTAGCGGGTGTCCCACCGCTGGGCCGTGGTGGGTGAGACCCGGGAGCGTTCGGCGGCCCGCCGCAGGGGCCGGCCGTCCTCGGCCACGCAGCGGGCCTGACGCAGACGGCCGGTCTCGGTCAGGGGTACATCACGATGGGGCACGAGGGTCTTCTGATCGTTCGGTGGAGATGTCGAGTCCACACCGAACCCGGAAAACCCTCACCCATTCAAAAACCCTCAGTCGAGACCTGCTTCACCCGCCCACAACCTCCCGGCACAGAACAACTAGCCCTCCACAGCGCCTGCAGTCCCACCGAGACCGTGCGTGCGCGTACCGCCGTGAAAACCACATCGCCCGAAGCCGACTCACGAGATAGCATGATCGTGCTGCGCACCTTCCCGGAGGGTACGCGGCTGCGGTTCCTGAGTTTGCTCCAACGAGCTGTGGATGACGAATGGTTGTGCCCGCCGCGTGGTGACACGCGGCGCGAGCGTGGATGCCCGGTAGGGCGTCCCCCTGCCATTCCGATCTAACTGCTCTGGAGTGGCCATGACCTCGGTCGAGTACAAGCCTGCGCGTCGTGAACGGATCCGCGCGATCCTGATCGAGATCGCTGCCTCGGTTGTCTCCAACCTACTGGTGACGACCCTGATGGCGGTTGCAAGTCTGCTCTTCTAGCGCAGACCGGTGGCGGGCCCGGCGAGCCCGCCACCTCACTCGCGCGACAGCACTTCTCAGAACAGCCGCAGGTCTGGGGCCTGCGACCCCGCGCCCTTCTGACGCTTGCTTCTGCCCCTCTCCCGACCCCGACCCCGGCCGGGCCGGGGCAGATGCTGCTTGCGTGCCTCCACCGGCAGGTTCTCCCAGGTGGGACGCAATCCGTGGATCTCGACCTTGCCGACGAGCTTCTTGAGATAGTCCCGAGTCTCCTTGTCAGTGGAATAGAGCACCGTGGCGCGACTGGCCCGGGTCATCAACACGTGGTAGGCATGTCGGACGAGGCGTGCGAATTCCTTGTCGTCGACGCTGCTGGCCTTAACCTTCGGATCGAATGAACCCGGCTCGGCAACGCGCTTGATGCCCGGCTCCGCCGTCTTGAGTTCCTTACCCCGTCGAAACACCCACCGGTCACCGCGGCGCACCATGTCCTCACCCATGATCACACCGCACCAGTCCCATTCGAGGCCCTGTGCAGTGTAGACACAGCCGATCTGGCCAAGGCCGTTCTCATGCACGGACCAGATTCTCGACGGTGGCGCCTCGCCCTCGCAGAAGCTTTCGCTGTCCGCGTTCCACGACCGGTGCCACTCACCGATGCGAACGTCGGCCTCCAGTCGTCGCTCCTTGCCGAGCGGCTTCGTCCACGGCCAGCAGTAACCGGCGACCATGCGCGCGGAAGCGCCGGCACGTGCTTCCGTACGAATGATTTGCTCGAGTTCCTCCGGGCTGTCCGCCACTTCGATGTGCATCAGTCCGTCCGGCCGCCACTCGCCCGGCTCCTCGTTCGCCACATCGAGCAACGCCCGTACCCAGCGAACGTAGGAACCACTGCCGCCGCATCGGAACTGCTCCCGCAGCTTGTACCGAAGGATTTGAGCGCCGTGCCGTTCGGCCGCGTCCTCGATCAGACCGACGGTGCCGACCTCGTTCGGTCGCACCGACTGGCCCTCGTCCAGGAAAAACACCGTCAACCGGGACGCCGCGAGGAGTTCGTCCACCTGCGGCCCCGTACCCCAGTCCTCGGGTTTCCAGAATCGATTGGTCGACCGGTCCCGGAGACGATGCGCCTCGTCGCAGATCAGGACGTCCAAGAGCGGGTCGGGTGGGGAGACGAAGTTACTGAAGTAGGTGAACGTCTGCCTGAACTCCCGGTCTCCGTAACCGACATGCTCTTGAAGAGCCCCGTTGAAGGCTCGGCTGCCACTGGCGTAATTGACCGTACGGCCTTGGGCTTCCAGTTCTGCCTTGATCTGCAGACCGATCGCGCTCTTCCCCGTTCCCGCGCCACCGGTCACGAGGAAAATCACACGCCCCTCGTCCTGTACCAAGGCGGGACGCTGCGGGTCTGGCAGGACCTTCGAAGCTGTCTCCAGCACTTGGTCGGCCACCTCCTTCTGCCGCCCACGCAGAGTGAAGACGGTGTCGGCTCCGCGAGACCAGATCATGGCGTCGAGCAGCGGGGTGTTACGCAGGCCCATGCTCTGCAGCATCCTCTCGGCCATGGAGGCCGCGCCTTCCTCGGCAAAGGTCCTCCTGAGATCGGATAGCAACTGCTCGCGCCGGTCACTCGTGTATATGCGGGCATACGAGCCTGTCGGCGCGTCCACGTCGATCAGAGTCCGTATGGAGTCGTCGGTGGCGTTGTGCAGATAGGCAAAACCGCCGCATTCGAAGTCGGCACCTTGAAAGGGGCCCCGATCACTCGTAAAGGCCTCGTAATAGACTCCCAATTGCAGTGCCGGGTGCTTCTTCTTCTCTTTGATACCCGGCACGTGCAACAGATCCGCGGTCGCCCGTTCCACCCGGCTCACCGTCGACCAACGCTTCAACTCGACCAACTGCACGGAGGGCACGTGCCGCACGGGATGACGCCCCACCAGAACGACATCGATGAGGCGGGGGTCACCGGGGCAGACCGCCTCATCGAGCGTAGCGGCACACTCGACGATCATTTCTACGTTGCCGCGTTCCGCCGCGACCAGGTCGCTCGCAAGGTTAACCAGGCTCTCCGCCCACGCGGCACGCTCTGACTCAGAGGCATCCGCTCCCCGGAAATACCGCCACCGGGCAGCAAGGTGCGGCACCATCCGATCACGCGAGTCGAGGGTGAGCAGATCCTGCGCCGACAACTTCAGCAGGAGCATGGACACGAGGTGGTTCCCCCAAGGCACGAGTAACTCGTGCGGGTGGGGGCGTGTCCTGTTCAGGAAGCCCGTCGGGCCGCAATTCGGTTGTCGTGATCCTAGACAAGGTCCGGCCCACCTAAGACGTCACCACGGCTGTCGGCCGGAACTGCGGCGAGCATGGCTGGATCACGCAGTGCTACGTGGACAAGGAACACGCCGAAGGAGCCTTCATGCCACCGCGTGCGGTACGGCTACCAAGCTGATTAGGATTGCATCCTGTGCTGAGGAGGCACTGAGTGTGAGTACGTAGACCTGACGGTTCGTACTCATGGGTACCCTCATTGGCCGGCGGCCGAGACGAACCGCACAGGTCCGGCCAGCACGGCGACCGCAGGCCCAAGCAGGCCAGCCGCGCGGAAAGCGTCGCTTCTTCCAGCCTCGGCGGAAGGGCCTCTGCGAACTTCAATCGTACGGCCCGCTCATCGACCGTGGGAAGACAGAGCCGGTCCGCCGCACCCGCGGTGCAACTCTTCCAGGACGCCGGCGTCACCTGCTCGCGCAGCCGGATCCAGTGATCGTTGACGCGCTGGCCCGGCACCGCCACATTGTCAAGGGCGGCGTTGACCCGGTGCCCCCGTGTCCACCAGTGCATGCCGCCGCCCGCTTCACGAATGATGAGCGTGCCTCCTGGTTGCACTCGTTCCGGGAAGTGTCCACGCGCTTCACTCAGCGACCGGACGGCCCGCTGTGTGCGCCGGAGGGACGAGCCTGCGCCCAGCAGCACTTCGCCTACCATCGGCGACGCTTCGGACAAAGCGCCAGGGCCCGATCCGGTGCTGATCCGCTTTGCCTTCCGCCCCCGCCCATGGGTTTCACGAAACAGCGCTTTCGCTTCCAGTCGATGTGTGTAGCCGCAGGTGCCCGCCTTCACATCCCGGTCCGATGCGTCGGTCAGTGAGAAGTCGAAGAGCTTCAGCTGCCGGGGGCGGCCCTTGCGGCGCTGGATGCCTAAACTATCGGGCTTGGTGCCGCGGTGGCGCACTCCATTGCCGGCGATTTGGTCGAGTGCCTGGAAGAGGTCTTCGTCGAAACGCTCCAGCTCGTGGTTGGTGAGCTGGGGGCGCCGGCCTCGGCAGGCAGCCGCTCCGCCTTCTCCTTGCCTTGCGTCACCTTGAAGATGTGCTGGTCGAGAGGACGGCCCGGCCGCCCTCCTGTTCCCGGAACTCGACGGCGCCGATGATGCCGCAGTGGTTGATGCCCTGCAGCACCTGGTATTCGCGACGAGCGGCACGTTCCGTGGACTTGCGAGCCGCCTCGGTCGCCCCCTGGCTGACCAGATAGATACGGGCCCAGCCCTCCTCCTGTACCAGGCCGTCGTCGCGCATGGCGAGGCGATCCTCCCAGGTCGCTCCGGCATCGGGCGGATGCGCGCACATTTCAGGCGCCTCCGAACCGCAGATGCCCGCTGGACTACCGAATGCCGATGGTCCGGAGAAGCTGCCGCGGCTTCTGGCAGGCGAACTCGGTCGTGATCCGCCGTTCCAGGTGGAGCCGGTGTTATGCAGCTCTCCTGGGTCGCTCTTGATCTCGGTCAGGAGCAGGCCAGAGGGACCGCGACGGGGAGATCGCATCATTGACCAGGCCCGAGTGCTCAGTGAAGGAGAAGGCAGCCCTGGCCCGGTAGGGCTCGGCCGCCGGCATCCGTCTCCGTGCGTGGGCCAACGCATCCTGCTCCCAGGCATAGGCCGCGGGGCGATCACGGGATCACTGCTGGACGGGCCCCGGCGGACCGGGCTCGGGTGCTGACCCTCCTCCCGACGCTACCGCTTTCGGACTCCACCACACCCACGCCCCGACAGAGGGGCAAACCACCTCATAGACCCTATCGCGCATGTCCTGGAACCACATGGTGATCCTTAACCCCGTACACGCCGGGAGGGCCTGACGGCGAACATCTGCTGCCGCATGCCACGCACAGATCAAACGAGTCAGGCGCTACCCTCACTCATAAGCTGCTCGATCGCCGCAAGCACCTGGCCCAACGCCTCTGGCTGGGCAGACAGCGCTGCCAGCGAGACCGACAGCCAGCCGTTGAAGCCCCTTGCCCGTTGTGCAGCGATCCTGTTCCGAAGTCCGTCCACAGGGGGCAAAGCGTCCGCGAAGGCAGCCGTCGCGTCCTGCCCCAGGTGGTGGGTGATAGACCCGAAGTTGAAGGCGAGGTCGTCGTTGTCCGGATTCTCACGCAGCGACAGCGTCCAGACGGGGACCTCCTTCCCCAAGGCCGGACAGTGGACGGAGAAACTTGGGTACGCCGCACTGTTCCCCACGGGGCGCCCTGCCGCCTCCGCGTGATCAAGCAGCGCCAGGGCGACTCGCCGTTCCTCCGGGCTACGGCTCTCCAATGTCGCGTCCATATCGGCCCGCGTCCATCTGCGACTTGTCTGTCCGGATCTCGACTGCGTCTTGTTCGCCGTGGCCACCTCGCCGTGGACCCTCGGGACGAGCACACGATAATCACCACTGCCCCGGTACTGGGCCAGTTCGACCGCATAGACATCGGTCTGCCGCATCTGGCAGTTCAGGAACTCCACAATGGCCCTCAGTTCCACGGGAATTCGGTCCGCCACGAAGAGCAGCCGCATCCGTCCGGCCGCAAGCCGCTCCTCGACCGTCTTCCAGAACTCCTCGGGTGACTGGCCTCCCAGCAGGTCTCGGTAGGCATCCTCAGGAGGCCGCCCGTCCCTCGCGCAGGTCTCCTCGAAAGTCCGCTGGAGCAGCGCGGCAGGCCAATAGCGTGCCCCGTTGGCCGCGTAGTCGAGCATCTGGCCCACGACTTCCCGACGTATGCGGGTGTCGGACGCCCGCTTGACCTCCACCAGGGTCGGCACCCCGTCCGCGTCCACGAACAAGTGGTCCAGCCAGTACGTGGAGCCGCTTTCGTTGCTGGTCGGAACTCTCATCTCGCGTGCCACGAGAACGAGCCGCAAAGGCCGGCCATCGGCCAGCGAACCGAAGTCCAGGATCCGAGGATGGCGTGCGAGCAGCATCTGGAACTCGGCCTCGGTCTCGAAGGCGGCAGCCTCCAGTGCGCTCAGTCCCTCGCCCAGCAGAAACACCGGCTGTTCGTTCGGCGCCATCCCGATACCCATCCTCATCCCCAGAACGGTGCGAACCGTTCGATCACCATCACGGCAGGCCTACCAGACGTCACTGACAATCAAGCATTCCGGCTCCGGGCCGCACACCTCCTCTGCCGTCACGCTGGGTCGGTCAGCCGCGTATCGAGGACCGTCCCCTCCTCGACACGGATACCCAGTTCCAAGAGAGCCCCGGAGAGCCAGGCATCCCAGGGCGCGTCGGTCGGCCGGTGCGGCGAGCCATGAGGGCCCGCGAGTACCGCTGCCGCGCGATAGTCGGTGGCCGTGTACTGCCAGGGCCGCGGGGGGACGCGGCGCAGAAGTGCCGAGGCGATACGCAGCCCACCCCGGTCGAAGTCCCCGTGGTAGGGCAGTGTTGCCCCGCCCCCAAGCGGGCGGCGCAGGAGGGTGAGAGGGGCGGCGGAGGGCTGACCCTGGAGACAGACCAGCGGCGCGAAGTGCGGGCCGTGTGAGTCGACAGCCGCAGCGAGCACCGCCGGGTTCTCGCAGATCCGGACGGACGGGGCGGTCGGGACGGGCGGTCGTCGGATCAGCTGGCGCAAGGTCAATACGGACGGCTCGCCCGATCCTGTCATCCATTCGAGGGCCGATGTGCACCGCAGATTCAGGGAGAACCGTTGAGGGCGGCCCGCCACGGAGTAGGCCCACCGATGCCCACGCCTCCTTGCGCCACTCCGCGCCCGACCCATCGGGGAAGCCCATCAGTGCTCGGAAGCCCGAAGAGTGAGGGCGGCCAAGGAAATGCCGCCGCCCAGGGGTATGGGCACTGCCGAGCCGCGAAGGCGGGAAGCAAGACGGCCGGATCTGCGGGAACGAGGTGGGAGGTGGCGACGGCACGGTCCACGAGGGCTGGTCTCGGCATTCACAGGTCTTTCCCGGGACATCTAGCCCATGCGACATCCCGTACGCGTCGGCGACGTCCGGCAGTACGAGTGCGGCCGACGGCCTTCCGGATTCAGGCAGTATGCCTGCTCGGGAGCCGCCGGTCGTCACGGGCGGCGCTGGTGGCCGACGTCGCGGGCGAGGTCCAGGCCGAGGACGCGGTCGAGATGGGCGAAGGTCTCGAACTTGGCGCCCGGCTGTACATCGGGCCGTTCCGCCACCTCGGCCAGCAGCGTCAGGACGGCGGCGACGTCGAGGTTCTCGGTGAGGGCCGTGTGCGACTGCCGCAGCAGGTCGACGGGGATCGGCCTGGACGGCCGCTGCGCCCAGTCGGCGACCGATCGCCGCCAGTCGCGCAGTGTCCGCCGGGCCTCGGCGAGCGCGGGACCGGTGACCGTGACCGGAGTCGCGTAGGGGCGGCCGAGCAGCAGCAGGCGTACCGCCAGTGGATCGGCGGCCTCCGGCATCGTCGCGTCCGGAAGATCGGGGAGGGCAGCGAGGCCGGGGACGGCGGGGGCGTGCTCCGTCGGTGGAGTCGTGGCTACTTGGCCCACCTCGATCAGGGCGCCGGACCCGGCGTCGTCCGGGGTGGTGCCGGCGGCGGCCACGTGGAGGTCGGCGGGGCCGCCCAGTGCGGCGTCCGGACGGTGGGCTCCGACGACCGCGGGGGGATGGATGCCGAGCACCGCCATCACCCGGTCCAGGGCGCGGGCCTGTTCGTGCGTCAGCTCCGGGGTGGTGAGGACCGTGACGACCTGGAGGCCGTTCAGCTCGGCGGTGCGTGCCAGTACGTCGCCGATCAGGGGGACGCGCAGGTGCACGGGGCCGAGCCCGGTGCCGGTGTCCGGGCCCGTGCCGATCTCCGGCAGGTGGACGCAGCTGCGCAGCAGGCGGCGTGGGGCGGCGGGGACTTCCACGAGGTGGCCGGTGCGGGTGTCGGCGATGCGCAGCATGATGCGGAGGCTAGTCGCGGGGGCCGCTCGCGTGTGGGAGCCCGTGCGGGACGTTCGCGCCCCGGTCGGTTCTCCTCCGTCAGTTCTCCTCGGTTCTCCTCCGTCAGCTCTCTTCCGTCAGCTGCTGGTCCAGTTCGTCGAAGAGCAGCTCTTCGTGGTCGATCTGGCCGGTGCGGTAGGCGGTCCGGGCCACCAGATGGGCGGCCACGGGACCGGTCATCAGCTGGAAGAAGCCGATGAGCGCCAGGGTGGCGAGGTCCATGCCGCTGCGCAGCCGCAGCGCGACCCCGGCGAGGACCAGGAGCATGCCGAGGGTCTGCGGTTTGGTCGCGGCGTGGCTGCGGGAGAGCACATCGGGCAACCGCAGCATCCCGATCACGCCGAGCAGGCAGATGGCCGCGCCGGTGAGGACCAGGACCGCACCCCCCGTGTCGAGGACCTGGAGCCAGACGTTCACCGCGATCTCCCCTCGGAGTTGTCGGGGCCGTCCCCGTTCGTGCCGCGCCGGGGCGGCCGGTCGCGTACGGCGATGAAGCGGGCGATGCCGACCGACCCGGTGAACCCGAGGAAGGCCAGCACCAGCATGACCGGGAAGTAGAACGAGTCGCGTGCGAAGGCGGACTTGGCGCCGAGGCCCGCGATGATGAGGGCCGCGCACACATCGAGCGAGATGGCCCGGTCCAGCATGGAGGGGCCCCGCCAGATGCGGGCGAGGAGCCCCGCACCGGCGACGACGATCACCACGACGGCCGCGGTGAGCAGTACCCGGTCGACGGTCTCCGGTGCGCTCATACGTCGCCCTCCCGGTCGGTTGCGGTCGATGGCGGTGGTGCGGCGACGCGGGCGATCTCGTCGGGGGTGCCGAAGGCCCGTACGGCCAGCCGTTCCAGGCGCCAGACGGAGCGGCGTGCCGCGTCGAGGACGGCGGGCCGGTCCGCGTCGAGGACGTGCAGGAAGACGGTGGCCGTGGCGCGGCGCACCTCGACGACCGATCCGCCGGGCACATTGGACACGGCTACGGCGGTGGCCGCGAGCATCAGGTCGGAGCGGCAGCGCAGTGGCACCGCGATGACGGCGGCCCGGTGCGGGTGTTCGACGAAGATCTGCCGGGTGACGCGTACGCCCGAGGTGTACATGTCGTAGAGCAGATATCCGGCGAGCATCAGGATGCCCCAGGGGTGCAGGCGGAGCCCGAGGTCGACCCGGGGCAGCGGGAAGGCCAGGCAGACGACCACCGCGACGACCGCGCCGGTGAGCAGGTTGGCCAGGTTCGGGCTGGACCAGAGCAGTACCCAGATGAGGGTGAGCCAGGCGATCAGCGGGAGGTCGAGCACGCGCCGTCGGCGCCCGACGAACTCGCAGCTGAAGGGTGGCAGGTCCTTGTTCCGGAAGGACAGTCTGAGCAGGCGCTTCACCGGCCGAGCACCGCCGTCACATAGGGGGTCCGCGCGATGAGTTCGGCGGCCGCGCGGTCGGTGTAGGAGGTCAGGGGTCCCGCGAACACGGTGAAGGCGAGGCCGAGCGCGACGGCCGCGGCGGTGGCTCCGGTCATCGGCAGGGGGAGTTTCCTGGTGGTGGTGACGGCGTGACCGTGCAGGGTGGCCGCGACGGCCCGTCCGGCGGGCTGGTGGCGGGGGCGGACCGGTTCGTCGCCGGTGCCGGGGATGTGGTCGGGGCCCTCGTCCCCGTCCTCGTCGCCCTCGTCGGAGTCGGACTCCAGGACGGTGCCGTCGGCGGCCTGGCCGGGGGGTGCGGCCCGCCAGAACGCCAGGTTCCAGACCTTGGCGATCACGTACAGGGTGAGGAGGCTGGTCACCGCCGAACCGGTGACGAGGATCCAGGCCCAGACGCTGCCGTCGGCGACCCCGGCCCGCATCAGCCCGAGCTTGCCGATGAAGCCGGAGAGCGGCGGGATGCCGGCCAGGTTCATGGCGGGCACGAAGAAGAGGACGGCGAGCAGCGGGGCGGCCTTGGCGAGGCCGCCGATCCGGGTGAGTTCGGTGGTGCCGCCCCGGCGTTCGATCAGCCCCGCCACCAGGAAGAGCGTGGTCTGGACGGTGATGTGGTGGGCGACGTAGACGATCGCGCCGCCGTACGCGTCCCGGGTGGCGAGTCCGATGCCGAAGACCATGTAGCCGATGTGGCTGATGAGGGTGAAGGAGAGGAGCCGTTTCAGGTCGGTCTGGGCGACGGCTCCGAGGATGCCGACGACCATCGAGGCGAGTGCGGCGGCCATCAGCAGATCGCCGAGCCGGTTGCCGGGGAAGAGCAGTGTCTCCGTACGCAGCATGCTGTAGACGCCGACCTTGGTGAGCAGGCCGGCGAAGACGGCGGTGACCGGGGCGGGAGCGGTCGGGTAGGAGTCGGGGAGCCAGGCGGCGAGCGGGAAGACGGCGGCCTTGATGGCGAAGACGGTGAGCAGCATCGCCTGGATCAGGGTCTGGACGCCGAGCGGGAGTTCGGCGAGGCGGACGGCGAGCTGGGCGAAGTTCGCGGTGCCGGTCGCCGCGTACGTCATGGCGATGGCGGTGAGGAAGAGCATCGACGAGAACAGCGAGATGATCACGTAGGTGGAGCCCGCGCGGATGCGGGGTCCGGTGCCGCCGAGGGTGAGCAGCACGAAGCTGGCGACCAGCATGATCTCGAAGCCGACGTAGAGGTTGACGAGGTCGCCCGCGAGGAAGGTGCAGGAGACCCCGGCGACCAGGATCAGATAGGCGGGGTGGAAGACCGCCACGGGTGTCTCCTCCTCGCGGTCGGCCATGCCCTGGCCGAGGGAGTAGACCAGCACGCAGAGCGTGACGGCCGAGGAGACGGTCAGCATCAGTCCGGACAGCCGGTCGGCGACCAGGGTGATGCCGAGCGGCGGGGCGAAGTCGCCGAGGTGGACGGTGAGCGGGCCGCGGATGTCGGCGACGATCATCAGGGTGACGGAGAGCCCGAGTACGGCGGTGAGCACGGCGACGCTGATGAGGCGCTGGACCTGTTTGAGGCGGGTGCCGAAGGCGAGGCTCAGGCCGGTGGCGCAGAGCGGCAGCAGCACCGGCAGGGGGACGAGTGCGTTCATCCGGTGGCTCCCGGGTCGGCGTCGGGGTGGGGCTGCGGTGCCGCGTAGTCCTCGGGGTCGGCGCCCAGTACGTCGTGCCAGAGGTCCCCGGTGGCGTAGCGGCCGCGGGCCTGGAGGGCGCGGTCGGCGCGCAGCCGGGCCCGCAGGCGGCGGCGCTCCTCGCGGTAGCGGGTGCGTTGCTCGTCCGTGATGTCGGAGGCGGCCCGGTAGCGCTCGCGCAGTTCGTCCCGCTCCCCCAGCACCTCGGCGCGCAGTGCGATGCGCCGGTCCTCGTCGTCGTCGTGGACCTCGTCCGTGCCGGTCAGCTGGTGGCCGCGGTAGGCCATGGCGAGGAGGAACGCCGTGGTGGCGAGGGTGATGACGATCGCGGTGAGCGCGATCGCCTGCGGCAGCGGGTCGGTGACCCGGCCCAGCGGGACGCCGTAGAGGAGTGGTTCCGCACCGGCCCGTCCGCCGGCGGCGAGGACGAGCAGGTTGATGCCGTTGCCGGCGATCACGGCGCCGAGCAGGATGCGGGTGAGCGGCCGGGTGAGCATGAGGATGCCGCCGACCGCGCAGAGCACCGCGGCGGTGGCCAGGAGGGAGGCGCTGACGGTCATCCGGGGGTGCCTTCCGTTCCGGGTGCCGGACGCGGTGGTGCGGCGGTGTTCGCGGCGGCCGCCTTCTCGGCCGCCTCGCGCTCGATCTGACGGTCGATCTTGGCGCCGAGTGCGCGCACGATGTCCAGGACCACGCCCAGGACCAGCAGATAGACCCCGAAGTCGAAGAGGACGGGCGTACCGATGTGGTAATCGCCGATCAGCGGCAGCCGGCCGTGGTGGGTCCAGGCGTGCAGGACCGTTCCGTCGGCGAGACCGAGCAGAGCGACACCGGTGGAGACGAACAGCCCGAGGCCGGTGAAGAGTCCGGGCTGGAGCGGGGCCGCCTCGGCCAGTTCGAACCGGCCGCCCGCCAGGTAGCGGGTGATCAGGGCGAGTCCGGCGACGAGTCCGGCGACGAAGCCGCCGCCCGGCATGTTCTCGGCGCAGAACAGCAGATAGAGCGAGAGCACCAGGACCGGGTGGAACAGCAGCCGGGCCACGACCTCGAAGACGACGGAGCGGTGTTCGGGCGCCAGCGTGGAGCCGGCCGCGAGCCAGTCGCGCTCGGGCGCCCCTTCGTCGCCCTGCGGAAGTCCCGTCAACCCGGGGGTCGTCAGCGACCAGGCGGTACGTCCCCGTACCTCTTCGCGCGGCGAAGGTCCCTCGGTCCGGCGGTGCAGATAGAGCAGGCTCGTCACACCGACCGCCGCCGCGGCCAGCACGGCGGACTCCCCCATCGTGTCCCAGGACCGCAGGTCGACGAGGATGGTGGCCACGACGTCCTTCAGCCCGTGGTGGGAGACCTCCTCCACCATGGCCGCGCCCGCCGGGGCCGCCGAACGGGCAGCCGCGGCGACCCACACCACCACGCCGAGCGTCGCCGCCGCGGCCAGTGCCACCGGGATGCGCACGGCCCGCCGCCAGGTGCTGACCGACTCCTGGAAGTGCACCGGCATCCGTCGCAGCACCAGCACGAACACGATCATCGATACGGTCTCGACGCAGAACTGGGTGAGTGCCAGGTCCGGGCCGCCGTGGACGACGAAGAGCAGCGCCGCGCCGTATCCGGTGAGCCCGGCCAGGACCACGGCCTTCATCCGGCGTCGCACGGTGAGGCACAGGAGGGCGGCCGCGCAGGTCAGCACGGCGACGGCGCCCTGCAGGGGGACGTCCCAGATCCTCGGGGCCGCGGCCGTGCGCCAGGGCCGGTCCACGGCGAGGACGGTGACCTGGCCGGCCAGCATCACGAGCAAGGTGGTGGCGAGGTAGACGGAGAGCGAGCCGCGCTGGACGAAGCCGGTGAGCTGGAGGGAGAGCCGTTCCATGCCGAGCAGCAGATGTCCGAAGACGCTGTCGGCGGTCGGCCAGGCGATCCGCCGGGAGAGCCGGGTCACGGTGGTGCGCCCCAGGAAGAGCACCGCACCGCCCGCGAGGGCGACGGCCGAGAGCAGCAGGGCCGTCCCGAAGCCGTGCCAGAGCGCGAGGTGGTACGGATGGGCGGACGGAGGGAACGCGTCCGCGTACGCGCCGAACAGCCGGTCGGTCCATCCGACGCCCGGCCCCAGCACCAGCCCGCAGAGCGCGAGCAGGGCGGGCGGTGCGAGGAACGACCGGCCGACCCGGTGCACCGGGGTGTCCTCGACCCCGGGCTTGCGGGCGAAGGCGCCCCAGACGAACCGCGCGGTGTACGCGACGGTCAGCGCCGAGCCCGCGACCGTGACGCCCAGCGCCCAGCGGTCGGCGGCCGATCCGTGCAACAGCGCCTCGAAAGCGGCCTCCTTGGCGGCGAAGCCGAGCAGCGGGGGCAGGGCCGCCATGGACGCGGCCGCGAGCACCGCCACCGCGCAGACGTGCGGCAGGGCCCGGCCGACGCCGGAGAGCCTGCGCAGATCGCGGGTGCCCGCCGCGTGGTCGACGATGCCGGTGACGAGGAACAGCGGGGCCTTGAACAGCGCGTGGCCCAGGATCATGACGGCGGCGGCCAGCGCGGTGTCCCGGCTGCCGGCCCCGGCGAGCAGGGTGAGGAAGCCGAGCTGGCTGACGGTCCCGTAGGCGAGGACGAGCTTGAGGTCGTTCAGGCGCAGCGCCCGCCAGCCGCCGAGCAGCATGGTCGCGGCGCCCAGGACGATCACGACGGGCCGCCAGACGGGCACGTCCGCGAAGCCGGGCGCGAGCCGCGCGACCAGGTAGACGCCGGCCTTCACCATCGCGGCGGCGTGCAGATAGGCGCTGACGGGGGTGGGCGCGGCCATGGCGTTGGGCAGCCAGAGACTGAACGGCCAGACCGCCGACTTCGACAGGGCCCCGCACAGGATCAGCACCACCGCGACGGAGATGGCGAGGGTGGCCCGTGGCGGGTCGGCGAGGATCGCGGAGATGCGGTACGTACCGGCCGCCTGACCGATCATCAGGAAGCCGACGAGCATCGCGAGGCCGCCGAGGGTGGTCACGGTGAGTGCCTGGAGCGCGGAGCGCCGGCTGTGCTTCTGCTCGCTGTCGTACCCGATCAGCAGGTACGAGAAGACCGTGGTCAGCTCCCAGAACACATAGAGCGAGATCAGGTCGTCGGCGAGGACGAGGGCGAGCATGGCGCCCGCGAACGCCAGCAGGTTCCCGGCGAATCCGGCCAGTTGCGGGGTCCCGTCGGTGAAGTACGAGGCGCAGTAGAGCAGGACGAGGGTGCCGATCCCGGCCGCGAGCAGCACCATCAGCTCGGCGAGCGCGTCGAACCGCAGGACGACGGTGACGTCGTACGCCGGCATCCACCGCCATGACCAGCTGACCGCACCGCCGGACGCCACGGTGTTCCACTGCGTGGCCGCCCACACGGTGGCGGCGGCCGGTGGCAGCGCGAGGACGACGAAGGCGCGTGTGCCCAGCCTCCGTACCAGCGGGCGCGCGCAGGCGGCCAGGACGAAGTGGCAGACGATGAGCGCGGTCATACGGCCCCGGCGGGGACCCCGCGCCCGCCCGGGACGGAGGTCCGGGGCCTGGGCGATGCATCACGAGCAAAGAGCACTAAATACAGATATATCCCCGACCGCGCTTCACCCTTACGGCGCGCCGCATCCGGCGCTTCGGGATGGCTGTGACGGAGCTGTGCGTGACCGGTGATGCACTTGTGAGCCCACTTTCTTTTCATTTTTTCACTGTGACTAATATCTATCTGTCGAAGTTCTCAACGGATTTGACCAGTCCTGAGGCTGGCATCATCAAGGAGCACGCCCTGCGCACGCGCGCCTCACGGCGGACCGAGTCGACCACCATGTCGCTGCGGACAGCCCTGCTCGTTCTGGCCATCGTTCCCGGCGTCGCACTGGCCGCCCTCTGGGCCGTCACCAGTGGCCAGACCCTGCTGGACTTCCAACGTCAGGCAGCCCAGGGGCAGTTGGCGCAGAAGGCCGGTCAGCCGTCCAACATCGTGTACTACAACCTGCAGCAGGAGCGCCGGCTGAGCGCCGAGGCACTCGCCCGGCACAAGGGCGCCACCGGGGAACTCCAGCGGCAGCGCAAGCTGACCGACAAGGCCGTCGAGAGCTTCCGGGCACTCTCCGACGTGGCGACCGACGACGCCCCCGCCGAGGTCCGTGACGCGGTGGGCAAGGCCCGCGAAGCCATCAACCAGCTGCCCGCCCAGCGCGCCCTCGTCGACGACGGCGGCAGCGACCAGCAGAAGGCCGTGTACGGCTACTACACGGATCTGATCGCGGTCGACCTCCAGCTCTTCGCGGCGCTCAGCCATGTCGACAACGGCCGGATCACCACGCTCTCGCAGCCTCTGGTCGACCTGTTCTGGACCAAGGAGATGATCTCCCGTTCGGACGCACTGCTGGCGCGCGGCTGGTCCAGGGGGAAGCTGAGCACCGAGGACCTGAAGCTGGTCCGGGAGGCGGTTTCCGGCCAGGAACTCCAGTACTCCACCAAGGTCGTTCCCCAGCTTCCCCCGGACGAGAAGGCCATGTGGGAGGAGATCACCCGCAGCGCGGCCTGGAAGACCAAGACGCAGGTCGAGGACGAGGTGTTGCGTCCGGCCGATGCCGACGCGAAGGGGTTCGTCGCTCTCGAAGCCCGGGAGAAGACCTGGCGCGGCGCGATGGACGAGCTCACCCCGCAGATCGAGAAGCTGCTCGAACACCGCACCGCCGACGTGGTCGAGGAGGGCAAGGGCAGCGTCATGTCGCTGCTGTTCAAGATGGTGCTGACCACGGTCGTCGGTCTGGTGGCCGTGATCGCGGTCATCTGGACCACCTGGCGCCTCACCCGCAACCTCCGCCGCCGGATCGGCAGCCTCCAGGAGCGGGCCGAGGAACTGGAGAAGGCCCTGCCGGACGTCGTCGAGCGGCTCGCCCAGGGCGAGCGGATCGATGTCGAGGCCGAGGCGCGGGCCATCGAGCACGACAGCAAGGGCGGCAGGAGCGACGAACTGACGCAGCTCGGCGACGCGCTCAACCTGGCGCGCACCAGTGCGCTGGCGGCGGCCGTCAAACAGGCCGACCAGCACCGCGGCTTCGAGCGGCTGCTCCAGCGCATCGCCCGCCGTACCCAGCAGTTGATCGGCCAGCAGCTGAAGCGGCTGGACGAGCTGGAGCGCAAGCACGAGGACCCCGAGGTGCTCGACGGGCTCTTCGACCTCGACCACCTCACCGCCCGACTGCGGCGGTACGAGGAGAACCTGGTGATCCTCGCGGGCGGTTCCCCGCACCGGCGCTGGCGCAAGCCGGTTCCGCTGCTGGACGTGATGCGGTCCGCCCAGGGCGAGGTGCAGGACTACCGGCGGGTGGTGCTGGACCTCGACGGCAGCCCCTGGCTGTCCGAGCGGGCCGTCGGCCCGGTCTCCCACGTGCTCGCCGAGCTCATCGAGAACGCGCTCACCTTCTCCCGGCCGCCGAGCCCGGTCGAGGTCAGGGCCGCCAAGGTGAGCCGGGGTCTGGCCATCGAGGTCGAGGACCGTGGCCTCGGGATGGAGGAGGACCAGCTGGCGGCGGCCAACGAACTCATGGTCCGGCCACCCAGGATGGACGTGCTCGCCCACTCCGACGACATCCGTCTCGGTCTGTACGTGATCGCCCGGCTGGCGGACCAGCACGGCCTGCGGGTGGAGTTCCGCTCCTCGGCGTACGGCGGTACCCGCGTGGTCCTGCTCGTCCCCGACGAGCTGACCGTCCCCGAACCGCGGACCGGCCCGGCCGGTGTACCGGCCCCCGCCGCCGCACCCACCGCACCCGCTGCCCCCGCTGCCCCCGCGCCGGGCGACGCGCTGCCCACCCGCGTACAGGGTCAGGCGCTGGCCGGAGTCACCGCGCTGAACACGGCGGGCGTCCCGTACGCCACCGCCGAGCAGCCGTACCCGGCACCGGAGCAGGAACAGCCCTACCCGCCGGCCGGAACCCCGTTCACGGGCCAGGAACCGCCGTACGCCACACCTGAGCCCGCGAACCCGGCACCCGGTGAGGCGTTCGGAGCGCCGACGGCCCCCTACGCCGCGCCGTTCGCGACGCACGAGGACCCCTACGGCCCGACCGAACAGCCCTACATGACGGCCGCCGGTCAGTATCCGGTGGACCAGCCCCCGTACCCGGCGCCCGAGGAGCCGTACGGGAACCCGCAGCAGCCGTACGCCTCCCCGTACTCCTCCGGTGCCGGGGCGGACCGTACGTCCCCGCCGGTCCCGGCGCACCGGCAGTCCGGTCCGGAAGGCGTCCGGCCCGCACCGCTGCCGGTGTCCGAGCCGGACCACCCCGCGCCGCCGGAGCCGGAAGCCGTCCGCGCCCGGAACACCGGGCACGGGTCCGAGCCGCCCGCCCTCCCCTCCCCCGGTGCGGAACCCCCGTTGCCGCGCCGGGTCCGGCAGGCCAGCCTGGCCGACGAACTGCGCATCGACCCGGCCGCCCGGCCCGTCGCACCGCAGCCGCCGAGCCGGCCGGAGAACCCGCTGCCACGACCGGAGCCACGCCGCACCGGAGCCGCGATCGGCGCGTTCCAGCGCCGGTCCCGTGCCGCCCGCGCGACCGACGAGGCGCCGCGGCAGCCCGCACCGCCCGCCATCCCCCAGCCCACGAGAGAAGAACGGCCATGACACGCACAACCGCCACCCACCAGGATCTCGACTGGCTGCTCGACGGCCTGGTGGACTCGGTGGCCGAGACCCGGAACGCCGTCCTGCTGTCCGACGACGGACTCGTGGTGAGCCACTCGCGCACCATCGACCGCTCCGACGCCGAACGGCTCGCCGCCATCTGCACCGGCCAGCAGAGCCTGGCCCGCGGCGTCGGCCAGCTCTTCGACGGCGGCGGCGTCCACCAGGTGATCGTCGAGCTGAACGAGCTCTGGCTCTTCATCATCGCCGCCGCCCAGGGCACCCATCTGGCCGTCATCGCCTCCCAGGAGGTGGACGCCGAGATCATGTCGCTCGCC
Source organism: Streptomyces sp. NPDC002403 (assembly GCF_053593015.1). NCBI lineage: Bacteria > Bacillati > Actinomycetota > Actinomycetes > Kitasatosporales > Streptomycetaceae > Streptomyces > Streptomyces sp. NPDC002403. Next base: position 154,360 of record NZ_JBSFBQ010000007.1, read on the forward strand.
ATGCACAACCTCGTGCAGCAGGTCGGCCAGAAGCTCAGCACCCCGGCCCGTGAGTTCGACGCCTTCGGTACCGGGGACGGGCAGCGCGCGTGACCCCGTACTGGGAGGACGAGGCCGAGGAGGACGGGGCGGGCACGATGGTGCGCCCGTACACGATCACCCGGGGCCGGACCGCTCCCGAGCGGGACGACTTCAGCCTCATCACCGTGCTCACGACCGCGCAGGACCCCCGGGACGAGCACGGTGCGCCGGTCCGGCCCGGGAGGCTCCAGCCGGAACACCGGATGATCCTGGAGCGCTGCCACCGCCCGGCCGCGGTCGCCGAGGTCGCCTCCGACCTCGGCCTCCCGGTATCGGTGACCAAGATCCTGCTGGCCGACCTCGTCGCCCAGGGCCTGCTGCTGGCCCGCGCCCCGCTCTCGGTGGCGCGGGTGGCGGGCGGGGCCGACATGGGCATGCTGGCCGCCGTTCGTGACGGACTCCGGAGACTCTGAACCAAAATGACAAGCAGTCAGGCGGCCCCCGCCGCCGTCAAGATACTGATCGCCGGAGGCTTCGGCGTCGGCAAGACCACCCTGGTGGGCGCGGTCAGCGAAGTCGCGCCGCTGCGCACCGAGGAGTACCTGACCAAGGCCAGCATCGGCGTCGACGACCTGGCCGGCATCGGCCAGAAGGACACGACGACCGTGGCGCTGGACTTCGGCCGGATCACGGTCAGTCCCGAACTCGTGGTCTACCTCTTCGGCACCCCCGGCCAGGAACGCTTCTGGTTCATGTGGAACGACCTGGTCAACGGGGCGCTCGGCGGAGTGGTGATCGCCGACACCCGCAGGCTGGAGACGAGCTTCGCCTCGATCGACTTCTACGAGAGCCGGGACATCCCGTTCGTGGTCGCGATCAACTGCTTCCACGGCCACAACACCCGTACACCGGAGGAGATCAGGGCCGCTCTCGACCTCGACCCGCACGTACCGCTGCTGATCGGCGACGTCCGCGAGCGGCCGTTCGGCCGGGACGTGCTGCTGGCCCTGGTGGACCACCTGATGAGCCTGCCCGTCGCGGCCGGCTGACCGTCCGCCCCTGCAACTCCCCGCACCTTTCTCGCTCTGGAGACACCTGAGATGGCAACACCCCTGCGCGTCCTGATTCACGGCGGCGGCATCGGCGGACTCACCCTCGCCACCGCACTGGCCCGGCGCGGCCACACCGTCGAGGTCGCCGAGCTCCGTGACGAGGTGGACGCGCTCGGCGTCGGCATCATCCAGCCGTCCAACGCACTGCACGTGATGCGTGAGATCGGGGTTCTCGACGACTGCCTGGAGGCGGGCTTCGAGTGGGAGGTCCTGACCATCGCCGATCCGGCCGGCAACACGCTCGCCGAGATACCCCAGCCCCGGATGGGCGACGCCCCCTCCAACAACGGCATCCCGCGCCCCGCCCTGGCCCGGGTGCTGAACTCCGCCGCCGTCGGCGCGGGCGCGAAGATCCGCTTCGGCACCACCATCACCGAACTGACCGACGACGGCCAGGGCGTGGACGTCACCCTGTCCGACGGTTCCTCGGGCCGCTGGGACCTGGTGGCCGGCTTCGACGGCATCGGTTCGCCGCTGCGCACCCGGCTCTACGGGGACCGCTACACCCCCGAGTACACCGGCTTCGCCAACTGGCGGGTCACGGTTCCGCGCCAGCCCCGGGTGCGGGGCGTGGTGATGGGCACCGCGGGCAAGGACGCCAAGGCGCTGCTCACCCCCATCACCGAGGAACTGATGTACCTGGGCGCGGTGTTCGCGGAGGCCGAGGACTTCCGGCCGGACCCGGAGCGGGCCCACGAGCAGCTCACGGAGCGGCTGTCGATGTTCTCCGGGCCGGTCGCCGAGGCGCTCGCCACCGTGACCGACCCGGCCTCGGTGGTGTACTCGCGGATCTCCCAGGTGACGGTCGAGGAGCCGTGGCACGTCGGCCGGGTCGTGCTGGCCGGTGACGCCGCGCACGCCTCCACCCCGCACATCGCGCAGGGCGCGGCGATGGCCGTCGAGGACGCGCTGGTGCTCGCCGAGTCGCTGGACGCCGGGACCGAGGTGGCCGCGGCCCTCGACGTGTGGGAGGCACGCCGCCGCCCCCGGGCCATGTGGGTGCAGGCCATGTCGCGTGCGGTGCTCAAGCAGGAGACGGGCAACGAGACGACGCCCGAGGAGGACGAGCTGCTGAAGGTCGGCATTCCGGGTGCGGCGCACGTGCTGGTGAAGCCGTACTGACCGGCACCGACGGGCTGATACGCCCATGACCGTGCGGGCCCGGACCACCGGGCCCGCACGGCGCGTTCACGGCAGGACGGCCACCCCGTCGATCTCGACCAGGGCCTGTTCGTCCCAGAGTCTGGCCACACCGATGACCGCCATCGCCGGGTAGTCGCGGCCGGCCAGCCGCCGCCAGATCCGGCCGATTTCCTCGGCCCGTTCGCGGTAGTCGGCCACATCGGTGGCGTACACGGTGACCCGGGCGAGGTCCGTCGGGGCGCCGCCCGCCGCGCCCAGTGCGGTGAGCAGGTTGGTGAGCGCCGTCGCGAACTGCTCGGGCAGATCGTCACCGACGACCTTGCCGTCCTGGTCGAGGGAGGTCTGCCCGGCCAGGAAGACCAGGTGGCCGCCGGTCACGGTGACGGCGTGCGAGAAGCCCGTGGGCGGGGACAGCTCGACGGGGTTGATCCGGTGGACCGGACTCATGCGGACGCCTCCCGGCTCGCGTACAGCTCCTTGGCGATGATGGTGCGCTGGACCTCGCTGGCGCCCTCGTAGATCCGTGGCGCGCGGACCTCCCGGTAGAGGTGTTCCAGGAGGTGGCCGCGGCGCAGGGCGCGGGCGCCGTGCAGTTGGACGGCGGTGTCGACGACGTACTGCGCGGTCTCGGTGGCGTACAGCTTCGCCATGGCGGCCCGGCGCGGCACGCCGGACTCCCCCGCGTCGTACGCGGCCGCGGCCGCGTACACCAGGAGCCGGGCGGCCTCGGTCCGGGTCGCCATCTCGGCGACCTGGTGGGAGACGGCCTGAAGGTCCTTCAGCGGGCCGCCGAACGCGGTGCGGTGGGCGGTGTGCTCCACCGTGGCGTCGAGCGCCGCGCGGGCCATGCCGACGGCGAACGCTCCGACGCTGGGGCGGAACAGGTTGAGGGTGTCCATGGCGACCCGGAATCCCCGGTCCGGTTCGCCGAGGACGTCGTCCGGTCCGACCGGGACACCGTCGAAGTCCAGCGCCCCGATGGGGTGCGGCGAGAGCATGTCCAGAGCGGTACCGGTCAGTCCGGGGCGGTCCGCGGGGACCAGGAACGCGGTGACGCCGCGGGAGCCCGCATCCTGGGTCGTGCGGGCGAAGACCGTGTAGAAGTCGGCCTCCGGCGCGTTGGAGATCCAGCACTTCTCACCGGTCAGCCGCCAGCCGCCGGAGGTGTGTCCGGCGTTCAGGGCGAGGGCCGCCGCGTCGGAGCCCGCGCCCGGCTCGCTGAGCGCGAAGGCGGCGACGGCGCGGCCCGCCCGCACCTCGGGGAGCCAACGCTCGCGCTGGGCCGGCGTGCCCGAGCGGAGCAGCGGGTGGGTGCCGAGGCCCTGGAGGGCCAGAGCGGTCTCGGCCTCGGTGCAGCCGCGGGCCAGGGACTCGCGGAGCAGGCAGAGGCCCAGGGCGCCGGAGTCCAGCATCCGGTCGAGGAGGCCCGATTCGCCGAGTGCGGCGATCAGGGGACGGTTGACATGTCCGGGGTCACCCTTCTCCGCGAGGGGGCGCAGACTCTGCTCGGCAAGGGTCCTCAGCTCTTCACACCAGGCGGTTTGCGCCGGGTCGAGCGAGAATGCCGTCATACCGGCACCTCTCTTGTCGCGTCTTCTCGGTTTCTCGTGCCCGTTCTTCGCATCGGCGCTCCGGCCTGTCGTCCTGTCCGTTCCCGTGCTCGTCTTCCCGCCTGTTCGAATTCCAGTCCACTCGCCCTATCGCGGACCGTTGACTACCGTCACCCAAACGATACGCTCCAGAGGCGACAAGGGGGCGATCCGTCATGGACCCGAAGACCTCAGCGCACCTCGACACCTTCGCCAGGGAGCACCTGCCACCCCGGGACGAGTGGCCGGAACTGCTCTTCGACCTGCCCGAACTGCACTATCCGGACCGCCTCAACTGCGCGGCGGAGCTGCTGGACCGCACGGCCGACCGCCTGGGCCCCGACCGCCCCGCCTTCCGTACCCCGGACGGCGGGATCTGGAGCTACGGGGAGCTGCGGGAGCGGGTGGACCGGATCGCCCATGTCCTCACCTCCGAGCTGGGGGTCGTCCCCGGCAACCGCGTCCTGCTGCGCGGCCCCACCACCCCCTGGCTGGCCGCCTGCTGGCTCGCGGTGCTGAAGGCCGGTGCGATCGCCGTCACGGTGCTGGACCGGCAGCGGTCCGCCGAACTGTCGACCATCTGCTCCATCGCCCGGGTGAGTCACGCGCTGTGCGACGTCCGGGCGGCCGACGATCTGGTGAAGGCCGAGGTGCCCGGGCTGCGGGTCACGGTGTACGGGGGTGACGCCCCGGACGACCTGCTGCGGCTGGCGGATGCCAGGACCGGGCCGTACCGCGCCGTGGACACGGCGGCGGACGACGTCGCGCTGATCGCGTTCACCTCGGGCACCACCGGACGGCCCAAGGGCTGCATGCACTTCCACCGGGATGTGCTCGCCATCGCCGACACCTTCTCGGCGCATGTGCTGCGGCCCACGCCCGAGGACGTGTTCGCGGGCAGTCCGCCGCTCGGCTTCACCTTCGGGCTCGGGGGTCTGGTGGTCTTCCCGCTGCGGGCCGGTGCCAGTTCCCTGCTGCTCGAACAGTCCGGTCCGGCCCAGTTACTGCCCGCGCTCGCCGCCCACCGGGTCTCGGTGCTGTTCACCGCGCCGACCGCCTACCGCGTGATGCTCGACCGCATCGACGGGCACGACCTGAGCGCGCTGCGCCGCTGCGTCTCGGCCGGGGAGAACCTTCCGGTGGGCACCTGGCGGTCCTGGCACGAGCGGACGGGGCTACGCATCATCAACGGCATCGGCGCCACCGAGCTGCTGCACATCTTCATCTCGGCCTCCGACGACGCGATCCGCCCCGGCACCACTGGAGTCCCCGTGCCCGGCTGGCAGGCCCGGGTGCTGGACCGTGAGGGCCGGCCGGTCCAGGACGGCGAGCCCGGACTGCTCGCCGTACGCGGCCCGGTCGGCTGCCGCTATCTCGCCGACGAACGCCAGCGGGACTATGTGGCGCACGGCTGGAACCTCACCGGTGACACCTATGTGCGCGACGCGGACGGCTACTTCCGTTACGTGGCCCGCGCCGACGACATGATCATCTCCTCCGGCTACAACATCGCGGGCCCCGAGGTGGAGGATGCCCTGCTGCGCCACCCCTCGGTGGCCGAGGCGGCCGTGGTGGGCCGGGCGGACGAGCTGCGCGGCCAGATCGTGGTGGCGTACGTGGTGCTGCGCGAGGGCACGGCGACGACGGCCGAGGAGCTGCGCGCGTTCATGAAGAACGAGCTGGCCCCGCACAAGTGCCCGCGCGTCGTCGAGTTCCTGCCCGCTCTCCCCCGCACCGCCACCGGCAAGCTCCAGCGCTTCCGGCTGCGGGACGGCTGAAACGAAAAGGGGGGTGCCGTGCTCCCCGCGCACCCGGCAGGATGAACCATGCCCTGGACCTTCACCGATGACGTCGATGTCTTCCTCGACGCGGCCGGCACCTCGCTGGCCGCCCGACCCGCCGAGAACACCCTGGTGCTGACCGTCACCGCGACGCTCCGGCGCGACGGGCCGCACGCCTACGGGGACGCCGCCCCGCTGCTGGGCTGGTGGCGCGGGGCGGACGGCGAGGTCGCGGGGACGCTGGTGCGGACCCCGCCGCATCCGCCGCTGCTGGGGGCCGTCGCCCCGGAGGCGGTCGGTCCGCTGGCCGAGGCGCTGCCCCTGACCCGGATCAACGCGGACCGGGCCACCGCCGAGGCGCTCGCCGCGGCCTGGCCCGGCCACCGGGTCGACGAGGAGCAGCGGCTCTACCGGCTGACGACGCTGGTCCCGCCCTCCCCCGCCCCCTCCGGACGGCCCAGGACCGCCGTCGCCGCCGACCGGGGGCTGCTGCTGCGCTGGCATCACGCCTTCGCCGACGAGGTCGGCCAGTCCGGCGCCCGGGTCGAGCGGATGGTCGACGGCCGTACCGCGTCCGGCGCGCTGACGCTCTGGGAGGACGGCGGTGTCCCGGTGTCGATGGCGGGCGTCTCCCCGCGACTCGCGGGCATGGTGCGGGTCGTGACGGTCTACACCCCGCCGGAGCATCGCGGCCGGGGCTACGCGGCCGCGGTGACGGCGGAGGTCAGCCGGGTGGCGCGGGAGGCCGGCGCGCAGGAGGTACTGCTCTTCACCGACCTCGCGAACCCCACCAGCAACGGCGTGTACCGGCGCATCGGCTACCGGCCGGTCTCGGACCGGCTGGTGGTCAGCGCGGCGGAGCGATGAGCGGGCTGCCTGAACCCGTCTGGCTGGTCGCCGCGAACGTGGTGCTGTGGCGGCGGTACGGGGACCTGAGCCAGCAGCTGCGTCCCGGTACGAAGGCGTACCGGGGCGGGGCGAAGGTGTACGTCGTCGACACCTACCCGGGGATGGGTCACCAGCAGCTCACCACGGTGGGACACGGGCGGCACACCGGCCGCTGGATCACCATCGACACGGGGACCCGTCATCTGCACACCTTCCGGGCGCAGTTGGTGTACGCACCGGCGGTGCTGAAGCGGTGCGCGGGCCGGGGCTCAGGCACCCGCGAGGAGGCCGGGGAGCTGGCCGCGCTGCTGGAGCGGGTCGCCCGCGAGGAGCGGCACGCCCACCACGGGGCCCCGCACCCAAACGGGTGCCGGTGTCACGAGTGTCCGTCCGTCAGCCCAGGGTGAGTCGCGGCTTCGGCGCGTCCGTGCGGCCGGTCGGCGGGGTGCGGCTGCCCGCACGGTACGGGAGCGGCCAGGGCGCGCCCGGTCCCTCGTAGCCCTGCTCGGCCGCCGCGTGCAGGGTCCAGTGCGGGTCGTGGAGATGGGGGCGGGCCAGCGCGCAGAGGTCGGCCCGGCCCGCGAGCAGCAGGGAGTTGACGTCGTCCCAGGAGGAGATCGCGCCGACGGCGATGACGGGCACGCACAGGGTGTTGCGGATCCGGTCCGCGTACGGGGTCTGGTACGAACGGCCGTACTCGGGGCGCTCGTCGGGCACGACCTGGCCGGTGGAGACGTCGATGGCGTCGGCCCCGTGGGCGACGAAGGCACGGGCGATCTCGACGGCGTCCTCGGCCGTGGTGCCGCCCTCGGCCCAGTCAGTGGCGGAGATCCGGACGGTCATGGGCCGGTCGTCGGGCCAGACGGCCCGGACGGCGTCGAAGACTTCGAGGGGGAAGCGGAGCCGGTTGCTCAGTGATCCGCCGTAGTCGTCGGTGCGGTGGTTGGTGAGCGGCGAGAGGAAGCCGGAGAGCAGATAGCCGTGGGCGCAGTGGAGTTCGAGCAGGTCGAAGCCGCAGCGGTCGGCGCGCCGGGCCGCCGAGACGAACTGTTCGCGCACGGTGTCGAGTCCGGCCCGGTCCAGGGCGTGCGGGACCTGGTTGACACCGTCCGCGTAGGGGATCGGGGAGGCCGCGGCGAGCGGCCAGTTGCCGTGGTCGAGCGGCTGGTCGATGCCCTCCCACATCAGCCTGGTGGAGCCCTTGCGCCCGGAGTGGCCGAGCTGCACACCGATGGCCGTGCCGGGTGCGCCCGCATGGACGAAGTCGGTGATCCGGGTCCAGGCGGCGGCCTGCTCGGGGGTGTAGAGGCCGGTACAGCCGGGGGTGATGCGGCCCTCGGCGCTGACGCACACCATCTCCGTCATGACGAGTCCGGCGCCGCCGAGCGCGCGTGCGCCGAGGTGGACGAGGTGGAAGTCGCCGGGGACGCCGTCGACGGCGGAGTACATGTCCATGGGTGAGACGACGACGCGGTTGCGGAGTTCCAGGCCGCGCAGCCGCAGCGGGGTGAACATCGGCGGGACGCCCGGTACGCAGCCGAACTCCTCCTCGACGGCGGCGGTGAAGGAGGCGTCGCGCAGCCGCAGATTGTCGTGGGTGACGCGGCGGCTGCGGGTGAGGAGGTTGAAGGCGAACTGGCGGGGCGGCTGGTCGACGTAGGTGCCCAGCTCCTCGAACCAGCGCAGGCTGGCCGCGGCGGCCCGCTGGGTCGATTCGACGACCGGTCGGCGCTCGGCCTCGTACGCGCCCAGTGCGCGCGGCAGGTCGGGCTGTTCCTCGATGCAGGCGGCGAGGGCGAGGGCGTCCTCGACGGCGAGTTTGGTGCCGGAGCCGATGGAGAAGTGCGCGGTGTGGGCGGCGTCGCCGATGAGGACCGTGTTGCCGTGCGACCAGTGGGCGTTGACGACGGTGCGGAAGGTGAGCCAGGAGGAGTTGTTGGAGCGCAGCGCCCGGCCGCCGAGCGCCTCGGTGAAGATCTTGGCGCACCGCAGCGTCGAGTGCTCGACCGCGCAGCTGTCGAAGCCGGCGGCCCGCCAGACCTCCTCGCGCATCTCGACGATGACGGTGGAGGCGTCGGCCGCGTAGGGGTAGCCGTGGAGCTGCATCACCCCGTACGCGGTCTCGGCGGTCTCGAAGCGGAAGGCGTCGAGGGCGAAGTCGGCGGCGAGCCAGATGTAGCGGCAGCGGTGGGTGGTGAGGCGGGGGCCGAAGGTGTCGGCGTGGGCGGCGCGGGTGAGGCTGTGCACACCGTCGGCGGCGATCACCAGGTCATGGGTGGCGGCCAGCTCGGCGGCCGGCGGTGCCCCGGTACGGAAACGGAGGTGGACGCCGAGGGACTGGCAGCGTTCCCGCAGGATCCGCAGCAGCCTGCGTCGGCCCAGCGCGGCGAAGCCGTGGCCGCCGGATGTCTGGGTGACGCCCCGGTGGACGATGTCGATGTCGTCCCACCGTACGAATGCGTCCCTGAGGGCCCGGTACACGACGGGGTCGGCGTGTTCGATGCCGCCGAGGGTCTCGTCGGAGAGCACGACGCCGAAGCCGAAGGTGTCCTCGGGAGCGTTGCGCTCCCAGACGGTGATCTCACGGTCCGGGTCGAGCCGCTTGAGCAGGGCCGCGGCATAGAGTCCGCCGGGCCCGCCGCCGATGACCGCGATGCGCTTCACGCCGGTCCGGGTCGTACCGGCCGCAGCCGCTTCGGGCGCCATCGCGCTACCGGCCCTGCCACTTCGGGGGCCGCTTCTCGGTGAAGGCGGCGTGGAATTCCGCGTAGTCCTCGCCGTGCATCAGCAGGGCCTGGGTGGCGGCGTCCATCTCGACGGCGGCGGCGAGCGGCATGTCGAGCTCGGCGGTGAGCAGGGCCTTGGTCTGGGCGAGGGCGAGGGCCGGGCCGTCGGCGAGGCGGCGGGCGAGCGCGGCCGCGCGTAGGTCCGCCTGGCCTTCGTCGGTCAGCTCGCTGATCAGCCCGATCCGTTCCGCTTCGGGTGCGCGGACGGGTTCGCCGAGCATCAGCAGCCGGGTGGCGTGGCCGAGGCCGACGACGCGCGGCAGCAGGTAGGCGGCGCCCATGTCGCCGCCGGAGAGGCCGACCTTGGTGAACAGGAAGGCGAAGCGGGCCGACGGATCGGCGATCCGGAAGTCGGCGGCCAGCGCGAGCACCGCCCCGGCGCCGGCCGCCACCCCGTGTACGGCGGCGATGACGGGGAAGGGGGTTTCACGTAGGGCCCGCACCACCTGTCCGGTCATGCGATTGAAATCGAGGAGCCGGGCGGTGTCCATGGCGAGTGTCGCGCCGATGATGTCGTCGACATCTCCGCCGGAGCAGAATCCGCGGCCCTCCCCCGCGAGCACCAGAGCGCGCACGCTGCGTTCGCGGGACAGTTCGGCGAGCAGGTCGCGCAGGTCCGCGTAGGCACCGAAGGTGAGCGCGTTGAGTTTCTCGGGCCGGGCGAGCGTGACGGTGGCAACCCCGTCGTCCGTCGTCAGCCGCAGATGGCGCCAGTCGTCCGTGTGCGGGGCGGAGCTGGGAAACGGGCTCATGGAGGGGGCTCCCCTTCAGCCGTCGGGCTGCTACCTGCCCCGAACTTATCACTGGTGCGTGACTTCCGTCACGAGCACGCGATACGTGGAGCGTGAGAACACAGTGACCAACGTCCCTTTCATACCGGTCGGCAGCCCCTTGCCCGCGTCGTTGCACTTCGTAAGGTTGAAACCGAGAAGTCCTGACTCCCAGAAGGCCCCGGAGAGCCCGGAGGCCCCGGAGCCCGCAGGGGGTCTCCGCCCTCGTGAACCCGCATCCGCCCTCGAACCCCGGAACGGAAGCCATGCCGTGCCCCCCGATGTTCCCCTTCCCCCCTTGTGGCGGATCGCGCTGCCGCACTCGACGGCGGCCGTACCGATCGCCCGTGCTCTGATCCGTACCGCACTCGCGGACATCGACGCACCGGCCGACACCGACACCGCCGAGCTCCTCACCGCGGAGCTGGTCGCCAACGCGGTCGAGCACACCCGCAGCGACGAACCCATCGAGCTGGTGGTGGAGCTCCTGCCGACCGGCTGCCAGGTCGAGGTGCACGACCGCGACCCCGCCCCGCCGGGCGGGCTCTCCTTCCCGCGGCACGACAGCGAGCCGGACCCCTGGCAGGAACACGGCCGGGGTCTGCTGCTGATCCGTACGCTCAGCTCGTCATGCGGCCACCGCGCGACGGAGCACGGCAAGGCGGTGTGGTTCACCCTGCCGTCCCTCACACCTCAGAGCTGACCCGCCGCCCTCACCGGGCCGCGCCGGCTCCGGCCAGCCGGGAGCGGCTGCGGCCGTAGAAGGCGTACACCGCCGAGCCGACGGCCAGGAAGACCGCGAACTGGACCCAGGTCGCCCAGCCCGTCCCGTACATCAGATAGAGGCAGAAGCCGACGCCCAGCAGCGGGCTCAGGGGATAGAGCGGTACCCGGAACGACCCCTTCACCTCCGGGTTGCGGCGCCGCAGCACGATCACCGCGAGGTTCACCGCGACCATGGTGGCCAGCGCGCCGATGGTCGTCAGGTTCACCACCACGTCGAGCGACGAGAAGGCCGCCGGGACCGCGAAGACGACGGCCACGATCCAGGTGTTGGCGACCGGCGTCGACGTCCGGGGCGAGACCCGCTCGAAGACCCGCGGGATCAGTCCGTCACGGGACATCGACATCAGGATGCGGGTCTGCCCGTACATCACCGCGAGCACGACGGACGCGATCGCGACGACCGCTCCGAAGGCGATGATTCCGCCGCCGACGGTCGAGTCGGTGACCTGGTCGACGACGATCGAGAGCGCCGCGGGCTGGTCGGCCACGGCCTTCGGCCCCAGCGCTCCGATGGCGGCGAGCGCCACCGCGCAGTAGAGCAGGGTGACCAGGCCGATGCAGACCATGATCGCGATCGGGATGTTCCGGCGCGGGTTTTTGACCTCTTCGCCCGCGGTGGTGATGGCGTCGAAGCCGATGTACGAGAAGAACGCCAGCGACGCACCGGCCGTGACCCCGCCCGCGCCGTGGGCGAAGAAGGGCGTGAGGTTGCCGCGCTCGAAGGCCGTGAGGGCGACGGCGCAGAACAGGACCAGGATGGTGATCTTGAGGACCGCCATCGCGGCGGTGGCGGTCGCGCTCTCGCGGACGCCGCGCACCAGCAGGGTCGCGGCCATCATGACGACCAGGACGGCCGGCAGATTGATCACGCCGCCGTCGCCGGGGCCCGCAGAAAGGGCGGCCGGCAACTGCGCGCCGAACAGGCTGTCCAGCAGCTCGTTGACGTACTGGCTCCAGCCGACGGCGACCGCGGAGACCGAGACGCCGTACTCCAGCAGCAGACACCAGCCGACCAGGAACGCGACGCGTTCGCCGAGGGTCGCGTAGGCGAAGGAGTAGGAGCTGCCGGAGACCGGGATGGCGCTGCCCAGCTCGGCGAAGGAGAACGCGGTGAAGATGCAGGTGATCGCGGCGAGCACGAAGGAGAGCACGACCGCGGGGCCCGCCTCGGCGACGCTGTCGGAGAGGCCGACGAAGATGCCGGTGCCCACGACCGCGCCGACCCCGAAGCACACCAGCTGGAAGAGCCCCATGGTGCGCTTGAGGCCGTGCCCCTCCAGGTCGGCGCCGGACTCGGCGATCAGCTGGTGGGGGTTCTTGATGCGCCGCCCGGACGGGTGCGGGGGGCTCGGTGGGCGCAGCGGACTCACGGGGACGGTCTCTTCTCTGGTGGAGCGCGTGGGGGGGAGGTGCACCGGGGGCTGTGGGGGCTCCGGCGTCACACGGAAAATGGGGTTCGAGCGTGCGAGCTCGAACCCCACCAAGAGGCAACATATTAGTCGCCTTCACGCATGTTCACCCAATCGGGCGCATGACCATGCAGCGATCAGCCCTGGACCGCCAGGGTCGCCACCAGAACGGCCTTGATCGTGTGCATCCGGTTCTCCGCCTCGTCGAAGACGACCGAGTGCGCGGACTCGAACACCTCGTCGGTGACTTCCAGCTCCGCCAGCCCGTGGGCGGCCTCGACCTCCCGCCCGACCGCCGTGCCGAGGTCGTGGTAGGCCGGGAGGCAGTGCATGAACTTCACATCGGCGTTGCCGGTGGCGCGGAGCACGTCCATGGTCACGGCGTACGGCGCCAGGGCCCGGATGCGCTCGGCCCAGACCTCCTTGGGCTCGCCCATGGAGACCCAGACGTCGGTGACGACGAAGTCTGCGCCCTTGACACCTTCGGCGATGTCGTCGGTGAGCGTGACGGTCGCGCCGCTCGCACCGGCCAGCCGGTGGGCCTCGGCGACGATCTTCTCGGCGGGCCAGTACGCCTTCGGCGCGACGATCCGGACATCCATGCCGAGCAGCGCGCCGGTGATCAGGTAGGAGTTGCCCATGTTGAAGCGGGCGTCGCCGAGGTAGGCGAAGGCGATCCGCTCCAGCGGCTTGTCGCTGTGCTCGGTCATGGTGAGGACATCGGCAAGCATCTGGGTGGGGTGCCAGTCGTCGGTGAGCCCGTTGAAGACCGGAACACCGCTGTGGGCGGCCAGTTCCTCGACGGCCGCCTGGCTGTCACCGCGGTACTCGATGCCGTCGAACATCCGGCCGAGGACGCGGGCCGTGTCCTTCACCGACTCCTTGTGCCCCATCTGCGAACCGGAGGGGTCCAGGTAGGTCGTACAAGCGCCCTGGTCCGCGGCGGCCACCTCGAAGGCGCAACGGGTACGCGTCGAGGTCTTCTCGAAGATCAACGCGATGTTCCTGCCGCGCAGCCGCTGCGCCTCCGTCCCCGACTTCTTGGCGGCCTTGAGCTCGGCCGCGAGCTCGATCAGGCCGCGGAACTCCTCGGCCGTGAAGTCCAGCTCCTTGAGGAAGTGGCGGCCTGCGAGGTCTATGGCCATGGGACAGCTCCTGGGTCGGGCGAGGATCGCACGTACGGTGACTCTGGAAGTCTATACGACACCATGCATCGCTATACGGCACGCCCGCCGGACCCCGCGGCCCCGGCATGATCCGAACGAGAGGCCCTAGACCGGGTCGCGCACCACCGGACAGCTCATGCAGCGGGGGCCACCCCTGCCCCGGCCGAGTTCGCTGCCCCGGATCTCGATGACCTCGATGCCCTCCTTGCGCAGAAAGGTGTTGGTGGTGGCGTTGCGCTCGTAGGCGACGACGACGCCCGGCTCCACGGCCAGCACATTGCAGCCGTCGTCCCATTGCTCGCGCTCGGCGGCGTGCACGTCCTGGGTGGCCGTGAGGACGCGGATCGAGTCCAGGCCCAGGGCCTGTGCGATCGCCCGGTGCATGTGCTCGGGCGGATGGTCGGTGACCTTCAGGTCCCTGGGCCCCTCGCCGGGCTCGATGGTGTACGAGCGGAGCATGCCCAGGCCGGCGTACTTGGTGAAGGTGTCGCCGTCGACCATCGTCATCACCGTGTCGAGATGCATGAACGCCCGGCGCTTGGGCATGTCGAGCGCCACGATCGTGCGGGCCGAACCGGCGTCGAACAGTCCCCGGGCCAGCATCTCCACCGCCTGCGGGGTGGTGCGTTCGCTCATCCCGATGAGCACGGCGCCGCGGCCGATGACCAGTACGTCGCCGCCCTCGATGGTGGACGGGTAGTCGTCCTGCCCCTGGGACCAGTGGTGGAAGGCGCCCGCGTCGGGACCGGTGAAGAGGGGGTGGTGGCGGTAGATCGCCTCGAAGTGCACGGTCTCGCGCTGCCGGGCCGGCCATCGCATCGCGTTGATGGACACCCCGTCGTATATCCACGCCGAGGTGTCCCGGGTGAAGAGGTGGTTCGGCAGCGGGTCGAGCAGGAAGTCGTCCAGGTCCATCACATGGAAGCGGACGGAGGTCGGCTCGCTGTGCCCGGCCAGGAACTCCCGCTTGGTCATCCCGCCGACGAGGGCGTCGGCCAGCTCGCCGCTGGGCAACTCCTCGAAGACGGCCCGCAGATGCTCGGTGGCGAGCGGGCCGTACTCCTTCTCGTCGAAGACCCGGTCCAGGACGAGCCGCCTGGCCACCGGGATGTCCAGCGACTCACGGAGCAGGTCGCCGAAGAGATGCACCGCCACACCTCGGTCCCGCAGCACGTCCGCGAAGCCGTCGTGCTCCTCGCGGGCCCGGCGCACCCAGAGCACGTCGTCGAACAGGAGCGCGTCCTTGTTGCTGGGGGTGAGGCGCTTCAGTTCCAGATCGGGGCGGTGCAGGATGACGCGGCGCAGCCGCCCGGCCTCGGAGTCGACGTGGAATCCCATGTCTCCATCCTCACCGTGCGCAGGCGTTTCACTCCCACGAATCGCCAGCGGGTTCTCCGTACATCGCACCGGAAAACCCGCCGGCGATTCCCTGCCCTCCGTGACAGCCGTCAGAGCCTCGGGTCGACCGGCTCCGACTCCAGGGCCAGCACCGCGAACACCGCCTCGTGGACCCGCCACAGCGGCTCCCCGTCGGCCAGCCGGTCCAGCGCTTCGAGTCCCAGCGCGTACTCCCGCAGGGCCAGCGAGCGCTTGTGGCCGAGGAACCTGTCGCGCAGCCGCTCCAGGTTCTCCGGGCGGGTGTACTCGGGGCCGTAGATGATCCGGAGGTACTCCCGGCCGCGCACCTTGATGCCCGGCTGGACCAGCCTGCCCCTGCCGTCCCGTACGAGCGCGGCCCGCGGCTTGACGACCATGCCCTCGCCACCGCGGCCGGTCATCTCCAGCCACCAGTCGACACCGGCGCGCACCGACGCCTCGTCCCCCGTGTCGACGACGAGCCGGCGGGTGCTCCGGAGGAGCCCGGTCGGGTCGTGCTCGACCAGCCGGTCGATCCAGGCCAGCTGCTCGTCGTGCGGTACGGAGGCCAGTGAGCGGCCCTGGACAGCGAGGACCTGGAACGGTGCGAGCCGCACCCCGTCCAGCCCCTGGGTGCTCCAGCAGTACCGGCGGTACGCCTCGGTGAACGCGGTGGCGTCCTCGGCGCGGCCCCGCTGACGGTCGGCGAGAGCACCGACGTCCACACCGCGGGCCGCAGCCGCCGCGAGGGCCGCGTTGGCCTCCGGCAGGGCCGCGCCGGACGCGGCACCGACCGCGGCGTACTGCGAACGCAGCAGCCCGCCCGCCTTGAGGGACCAGGGCATCAGCTCGGCGTCGAGCAGCACCCACTCGGTGCCCCACTCCTCCCAGAGTCCGGCGGCGGTGACGGCGGCGCGCAGCCTGTCGAGGATCACCTCGGTGAGCGCGGCGTCGTCGAGGAACGGCCGTCCGGTACGGGTGTACAGCGCCCCGGTCGGGCCACCGGCGGTGTCAAAGGCGCCCACGCCGAACCGCTCGCGGGCGGCGGCCGCGTCCCTGCAGACCAGCGCCACCGCACGCGATCCCATGTGCTTCTCCTCGCACACGACCTCGGCGACGCCGTCCGCCCGGTACTGCGCGAAGGCCTCGGCCGGGTGCTCCAGATAGCCGTCCTCGCGCGAGGTGGCGGTGGGTGCCATGGTCGGCGGGAGGTAGCCGAGCAGCTGGGGGTCGACGGCGAACCTGCTCATGACTTCGAGCGCGGCGGCGGCGTTCTCCTCACGGACCGCGATGCGGCCCATGTGCCGGGTCTCGACGATCCGGCGGCCCTGCACATCGTCGAGGTCCAGCGGCCGCCCCTCCCGGCCACCCGGTGCCTCGGTGGCCAGTGGCCTGGCCGGCTCGTACCAGACCTGCTCGGCGGGGACGTCGACGAGCTCGCGCTCCGGCCAGCGCAGCGCGGTCATCTTCCCGCCGAAGACGGCTCCGGTGTCCAGGCAGATGGTGTTGTTGACCCAGGAGGTGTTGGGTACCGGGGTGTGGCCGTAGACCACGGCGGCACGGCCGCGGTAGTCCTCCGCCCACGGGTAGCGCACGGGCAGGCCGAACTCGTCGGTCTCGCCGGTGGTGTCCCCGTACAGCGCGTGCGAGCGGACCCGTCCGGAGGTGCGGCCGTGGTACTTCTCGGGCAGTCCGGCGTGGCAGACGACGAGCCCGCCCCCGTCGAGCACGTAGTGGCTGACGAGGCCGTCGATGAACTCCCGCACCCGGCCCCGGAAGGCCCGGTCCTTCTCGTCCTCCCGGTCGAGCTGCTCGATGGTCTCGGCGAGCCCATGGGTGGGCTGCACCTGGCGGCCCTTGAGGTAGCGGCCGAGCTTGTTCTCGTGGTTGCCCGGCACGCACAGGGCGTTGCCCGCCGACACCATGGCCATGACGCGGCGCAGCACCCCGGGGCTGTCGGGGCCGCGGTCCACGAGGTCGCCGACGAAGACCGCCGTACGCCCTTCGGGGTGCGCGCCGTCGACATAGCCGAGCTTGCCGAGCAGGGACTCCAGCTCTGAGCTGCAGCCGTGGATGTCGCCGATGATGTCGAAGGGACCGGTGAAGTGGCGCAGGTCGTTGTAGCGGCGCTCCAGCACCACTTCGGCGTGGTCCGCCTCTTCTTCGGTGCGCAGGATGTGCACCTTGCGGAAGCCCTCGCGCTCCAGTCCGCGCAGCGAACGGCGCAGTTCGCGACGGTGGCGCTGGATGACGTGGCGCGGCATGTCGGCGCGGTCGGGGCGGGCCGCGTTGCGCGCGACGCAGACCTCTTCGGGCAGGTCGAGGACGATCGCGATGGGCAGCACGTCGTGGCTCCTCGCCAGCTGGACGAGCTGTTTGCGGCTCTCTGACTGGACGCTGGTCGCGTCCACGACGGTCAGCCGCCCGGCCGCCAGCCGCTTGCCCACGATGTAGTGCAGGACGTCGAAGGCGTCATGGCTGGCGCTCTGGTCGTTCTCGTCGTCGGCGACCAGGCCGCGGCAGAAGTCGGAGGAGACGATCTGAGTGGGCTTGAAGTGCCTGCGGGCGAAGGTGGACTTGCCGGAGCCGCTGGCCCCGATGAGGACCACGAGGGAGAGGTCGGTCACCGGCAGCGTGCGTGGGGTACTGGTCATGCGGCATTCGCCTCCTTCTCGGTCCGGTCGCCGTTCTGCTTCGCGGTCTCGTCCCGGTTGTGCTGCGTGTTCTGCTTCGTGGTTTCGTTCGGGTGCGGCTTCGCGGTCCCGTCGGCCGCGGTCATCATGAACACGGCCATCTGTGTGGGCGGTCCCACCTCGGGGTCGTCCGTCCCCACGGGGACGAAGTCGACTCCGTATCCGTGCCGCCGCGCCACTTCCCGGGCCCAGCCACGGAATTCGGCCCTGGTCCACTCGAACCGGTGGTCGCCGTGGCGCACATGCCCGGCGGGAAGGGTCTCCCAACGGACGTTGTACTCGACGTTCGGCGTGGTCACGAGCACGGTCCGGGGGCGGGCCGACCCGAACACCGCGTACTCCAGGGCGGGCAGTCTCGGCAGGTCGAGGTGTTCGACGACCTCGCTGAGCACGGCCGCGTCGTACCCCTTGAGCCGCTTGTCGGTGTAGGTGAGCGAGCCCTGCCTGAGCGTGACCCTGGCGGCCTGCCGCTCCCCCATCCGGTCCAGCTTCAGCCGGCGTGACGCGATCGTGAGGGCGCGCACCGAGACGTCGACGCCGACGATCTCCGTGAAACCCACGTCCTTGAGCAGGGCCTGCACCAACTGGCCCTGCCCGCAGCCCAGGTCGAGCACCCGGCTCGCGCCCGCGGCCCGCAGCGCACCGAGGATCGCGGCGCGCCGCTGCTCGGCGAGCGGAACCGGCTTCTCCTCGGTGTCGGTGGTCTCGTCCACGGCGTTGTCGATGCTGTCGACGTCGAGGTCGTCCGACTCGGCGAGCCGCACCAGTTCGAGCCGCTGCATCGCCTGCCGGGTCAGCCCCCAGCGCCGCGAGAGATAGCGGCTGGTGATCAGCTTCTGCTCCGGGTGGGCGGCGAGCCAGCCCTCTCCCGCCCGCAACAGCTTGTCCACCTCGTCCGGCGCGACCCAGTAGTGCTTGGCGTCGTCGAGCACCGGCAGCAGGACGTAGAGCTGCCGCAGAGCGTCCGCCAGCCGCAGCTCGCCTTCGAGCACCAGCCGTACGTACCGGGAGTCCCCCCATTCCGGGAACTGCTCGTCCAGCGGTACGGCCACGGCGTCCACGCCCGTCCAGCCGAGCGGCCCGAAGAGCTTGCGCACCAGCTCCGCACCACCGCGGGCCGGCAGCACGGGCACCTCGATCCGCAGCGGCATCGGCGCCTGCGCGCGCTCGGGCAGAGCGCGGCACACACCGTTCAGCGCGGACTTGAAGACCGCGCTCATGGCGACGGACAGCAGCGAGGACGCCGCGTAGGGGCGGTCGTTGACGTACTGCGCGAGCGCCGCGTCGGGAGCGCCGCCCCGGCCCTTGCCCTTGCCGCGGCGCACCAGGGCCACGGGATCCACTTCCAGCAGGAGCGCCGCGGTGCAGCGCTCGGCGGACGCCTCGGGGTAGAAGACGTGCGCGGTGCCGTGGGAGGTGGAGAACGTCTGCGCCTTCTCGGGATGCTTGTGCAGCAGGAAGCCGAGGTCGGTCGCCGGACGTCCGGGGTTGCCGGTGGTACTGATTGTCAGGAACACACGTCCGAGTATGGTCCGGTCCGTTCTCCCCCCACCAGGCATTTTCACGTGTCCACGGACTCGTCGGCCGCCGTCGGGGCAAGCAGCCCGGCCAGTTCCGCGACGGTGTCCGGGCCGACCCGGCAGCAGCCGCCGATCAGCCGGGCCCCGGCCCGGGCCCAGGCCCTTGCCCTGCCCGCGTCGAACGTGGCCGCTCCGGCCCATCCCCGGTCCCCCTCGTCCCACCGCTCGCCGCTGTTCGGATAGACGACGACCGGCTTCCCGGTCACCTCGGCGGCCACCCGCACCGCCCGGTCCGCATCCGCCGGGTCGCAGCAGTTCACGCCCACGGCCACCACCTCGTCGTGGCCCGCGGCCAGCCCGAAGGCCGTCTCCAGCGGCTGGCCCGCCCTGGTCCGCCCGCCCGCCACGCTGTACGAGAGCCAGACGGGCAGCCCGCACCCCTCGACCGCACCCAGCAATGCCTCCGCCTCGTCGACGTCCGGCACCGTCTCCAGCGCCAGCACATCGGGCCCGGCAGCGGCCAGCGCCTCGATCCTGGGCCGGTGGAAGCGCTCCAGCTCCCCGACGGAGAGCCCGTAGCGGCCCCGGTACTCACTGCCGTCCGCCAGCATCGCCCCGTACGGGCCGACCGAAGCGGCGACCCACACCTCCCGCTCCACCGAACGGGCGGCCCGTCGGGCCAGCCGGACGCTGCGGGCGAACAGCTCCACCGCCTCCGCCCGCCCGATGCCCCGCCGCGCGAACCCCTCGAAGGTCGCCTGGTAGCCGGAGGTGATGAGCACCTGCGCACCCGCGCGCGCATAGGCGGTGTGGGCCGCCTCGATCTGCCCGGGCCCATCGGTCAGCAGGCGGGCCGACCACAGGGCGTCGGACAGATCGCAGCCCTGCGCCTCCAGTTGGTTGGAGAGCCCCCCGTCCAGCACGACGGGCCCCGCCGCAAGAGCACTGCCGAGCGTACGGACGGATTTCCGGGCGGATGCGCGGAGGGACGACGGGCCGCCGGACGGCCGGGCGGGGTGCACAGGTGACTCCCTTCGTCCTCCTGTTGTCCTTCTGTCCTTCTGTCCGCGGGCCCCGGCCTCAGCCGAGCTGGGACTGGACCTGGGAGGAGATCAGCTCCAGGTGTTCCAGATCCTCCAGGTCCAGGATCTGGAGGTAGATCCGGGACGAGCCGATCGCGCCGTACCGGCCGATCTTGTCGACCACCTCGGCGGGCGAGCCGGCCAGCCCGTTCGCCTTCAGCTCCGCCACCTCACGCCCGATGACGGAGGCACGGCGCGCCACCTCCGCGTCGTTCTTGCCGACGCAGACCACCAGGGCGTTGGAGTACACCAGGTCGTCCGGTGCGCGGCCGGCCGTCCGGGCGGCCTCGCGGACCCGGCCGAACTGCTTCTCGCTGTCCTCCAGCGATGCGAAGGGGATGTTGAACTCGTTCGCATAGCGGGCGGCCAGCCGCGGTGTGCGCGTCGCACCGTGGCCGCCGATCAGCACCGGCACCTCGGCCTGCGCCGGCTTGGGCAGCGCGGGTGAGTCGGTGAGCTGGTAGTAGGTGCCGTCGAAGCTGAACGTCTCGCCGATCCTGGTCGCCCACAGCCCGGTGATGATCTCCAGCTGCTCCTCCAGCCTGCCGAACTTCTCCTTGGGGAACGGAATGCCGTACGCCTTGTGCTCCTCCTCGAACCAGCCGGCACCGAGACCGAGCTCGACGCGCCCGCCGGACATCTGGTCGACCTGCGCGACCTGGATGGCCAGCACACCGGGGAGCCGGAAGGTCCCCGCGGTCATCAGGGTGCCGAGCCGGATCCGCTCGGTCTCACGCGCCAGCCCGGCCAGCGTGATCCACGCGTCGGTCGGGCCGGGCAGCCCGTCCCCCGGCCCCATGCGGAGGTAGTGGTCGGAGCGGTAGAAGGCGTCGAAGCCGAGGTCCTCGGTCGCCTTGGCCACGGTGAGCAGGGTGTCGTAGCTCGCCCCTTGCTGGGGCTCGGTGAAGATTCGAAGATCCATGCCTCCATCCTGCACCTCAGGGCACCGGCCGCCCCTCTCCCGCGGCCTCCCCGCGCGGTCACTCCCGGAGCCGTGCACGACCGCGGCCGGCCGCGGTCGTACCCGCCGGTCCGCCGATCGCACCGTACGGCCCGTGCGCACCGTACGGGCCGTCCCGTCCCCGGCCGCGCTCCAGATCCTGCTGCCGCTCCCTGTCCTGCTCGTCGAGGCGGCGGAGCATTCCGTGGACCCGGTCCATGGACTCGTCGGCCGCGTCGATCGCCTCCATGCACTGCCAGTAGAGCCCCTGCTCATCGGTCTCGCAGGCCACCCCGACCAGCGCCATCCCCACTTCCCCGAGCAGTGTGCCCAGCCCCGTCAGCGTCGCCCGGGGCTCGGCGAGCTCGGAGAGCTGCGCGGCCCGCGCCACCCCGGCCCGCGCCGCCGGGTGATCCAGCGCCCCGCTGCTCCGCCCGCCGATCTCGCTCAGCCCGCGTGCCTCGCCGCGTAACTCCTTGGGCCCTTCGGCCGCCAGGCGGCTGCCGATCGCCTGGGCCAGCGCCTGTGCCTGCCAGGCCTCCGCGATGATGTCCGGCGTCCCCCTGCTCTGAGCCAGAGCACGCCGGCTGACTCCTACAAGCCGTTCCGCTTCCATGCGTTCCCCCGTCCGTACGAAAAGCCGCTCACCTCATCCATTACCCACAGTGAGGTCACTGGTACCGAAAAGCCAGGGGAATTCGGAAATCTATGGACACTAACTCGATTGTGGATAAGTCGATCACTCCGAAGAGTGACGGTCGCCCGATTCCGGGGAGTCCTGGCGCCCCGGTAGCGGGAAGCGGGACTCGTTCCGTTCGATCTTCTCCGACAGTGCCGTGAGCGCGTCGATCCCCAGCACCTCGCAGAACTGCAGCAGATACGCGAGGACATCCGCGACCTCGTCCGCGACCCGGTGCGCCGTCTCGGGCCGCTCCATCACCCGCGCCGATTCCTCCGGCGTCAGCCACTGGAAGATCTCCACCAGTTCGGATGCCTCGACGCTCAGTGCCGCCGCCAGGTTCTTCGGGGTGTGGTACTGCTCCCAGTCCCGTGCGGCCGCGAACGCGGCGAGCCGTCTCTGCAGGGCATGCACATCAAGTTCTGTCACGGCTCCAGGTCTACCACCGTCACCCCGGGCGTCTGTCTGGCCCCTGTCGCGCCGGACTCCGTGACCGTCCCGACCAGTCTGAGATGTCCGGCCGCCCCGATCGACACGGCCAGGGACAGCAGTTCGCGCAACTGCCTGCCGTCCAGGTCACGGTCGAGTCCGTCGGCCAGCACGGTGAGGGTCTGCATGGCCGACGGCACCTCCCCCGCGGCGTCCGCCTCCAGCACCCCGGGGCCGGTGAGCAGCACGAGGGCGAGCGCGAGATAGCGCAGTTCGCCGTCCCCCAGCCGTCCGGCCGGGGTGGCCCGCCCTCCGCCCCGCCCGACCGTCGCCCGCAGCGATCCGTCCATGAGCCGCTCGACGCCCAGCGCGGTCACCGGCCCCGCGCATCCGGCGTGTGCCGCGGCGACCAGCCGGGCATGGCGCCGGGCGCACTGCGTGTGCGTACGCTCCAGCACCGCCGCGATGTTGTCGCAGCCGCGGCGCAGCCTGCCGTCGCCGGCCGGCACGGGGGCACGCATCCGCTGCGGCCGCGGTTCGCACGCGAAGACCGACCGCAGGGCCACGACCATCTGTTCGGCGGCGGCCAGCACCCGTAACTGCCCCTCGGTCCGGCCCGCGACGCGCAGCGGCAGCAGTGCCGTGCCGAGGCGGTCGTCCGGAAGCGGCGCACGCGTCACCGGGACCGCGCCGGCGGTGTGCCAGGCCGCCTGGACCATGGAGCGTCCCGGGTCGCGCAACGCGGTGGTGAGCAGGATCTCGCCACCGCCGGTGAGCCGTTCGCCGACGATGCGGAGAGTGGGCTCCGCCTGGACGGCGACATCCAGCCGCACCGGTCCGGCCGGGCCGTCCGACGTGCAGCCGATCCGGAAGCCGCGGCGGCCCTGCGCGTCGGCCGCGGCCCCTTCCGGCACGCAGCCCGCCGGGTCCGGGAACACCTCGTCCAGCGGGTCTCCGGCGCCCAGCCGCGCCAGCGCCTCGTAAGCCCGCAGCGCGCTGGACTTTCCGCTGCCGCCGGGCCCCGTGAAGAGCGTGACCGGGCCGACCGGGAAGACGGCTCCCCGGTGCGAGGCGAAGGAGGACAGCCGCAGCTCGGTGACGACGGGTCCGGCAGGGCGCTCCGGCCCGTACCGGGACCGCGCGGCCCCCGTACGGGCGGGCGTGCGGGCGACGGTGGGCGGGCCACCGGGCTCGGAAGGGCCGGGCGGCAGTGGCGGGGTGGTTTCCGGACGGAGTGCGGTCATGGGCGGACGGTATGCGTGCCATGGACCGGCGAACCGTTCCGCCTGAACGACCTTCCTACGATCGGAGTACATGAACCGGTTCACCCCGGCCCGGTCTCCCTGCGCGGACTACGAGCCCGGAAGGCCCGCCGCCGTGACTCCCTCGACCTCCATGCCGACCGGCGACAGCAGGAAGACATTCCGGTCGACCCGGTGCATTCCGCTGCCGAGGCCGAAGACCACCCCGCTGGTGAAGTCCAGGATGCGCTTGGCGACGTCCGTCTCCGCGCTGGTCAGGTCGAGGAGCACCGGGATCTGGGCGACCAGGTACTCGGCCACCTCCCGTGCGTCCGCGAAGACCTGGACCCGCAGCACGACGAGCCGCCGCTGCTCCGACGCCGGGCCCTCGTCGGGGACCGCGCGGTGATCCACCCTGGACGGCCACTCGTTGCGGCTGCGCAGAGGTACGACCTGGGCAAGCCCCTCCCACTGCTCGTCCGTGACGTCGTACCTGTCGTACCTGCTCACCGGACCACCCCGTCTGTGCTTCGGTTGGCGTTGCGCCGGCTGCGCTCGCTGTTCATCGGGCAATTCTCTCGCCACTCACCCGTTCGGCGTACCACCGACACGGTTCATGGCCCGATCGACACCGCCGGCGCCCCGTCCGAGGCTTCCCCGGCGGCCCTGAGCCGGTGCGCTTCCGCACTCATGTCGACGGGGGTGAACCGTACCGGAAGCCGGACCAGCGCACGGTGGAAGGGCCCCGGACGCCACGTCAGCCCACTGACCGGAACAGCCAGTTCCGCGTCGCACAGCTGACTGGTGAGCTGCTCGATCGCGGTCATGGCGATGAGCAGCGCCGGCTGCTTCGCCGGGCACCGGTGCGGACCCGCGGACCAGGCGAGGTGGGCACTGGCCCCGGAGCGGACCGCGAGGTCCGAAGGCGTGGGCGTGGAACGGGTGTTGGCCGCGGCGTAGGAGACCAGGAGGAGTTGCCCGGCGCGCAGCCGCACGCCGTGGAACTCGGTGTCGTGCCGCGGGTAGTGGGCCGAGAGATTGGCCAGCGGCGGGTCCTGCCAGAGCACCTCGTCGATCGCCTCGTGCGCCGTCATCGCGCCACCGTGCAGCGAACCGGCGTAGCGGGCGTCGGTGAGCATGTGCAGCAGTGCGTTGCCGATCAGATTGGTGGTCGGATCGTGGCCCGCGCTCATGATGAGGGTGATCTGACGCACAGTCTCGTCGTTGTCGAGATTCGCCGGGTGGCCGAGGAGGTACGAGGTGAGGTCGCGGCGCGGCCGGGCGCGCCGGTCGGCGACCAGTGCGGTGACGACCTCGACGAGGTCGGCGTACGCGGTGGCGGCGTTCTCGGCCGAGTTGAACATGCCCGCGATGCCGTTGACGACGCGTTCGCCGTCGCCCGGCTCCACGCCGAACCAGGTGACGAAGACGTGCAGCGGAAGCCGTCGGGCGTACTGGGCGATGAGGTCGCCGTTTCCGGTGGCGGCGAATTCGCCGATGAGCCGCTGGGCGACCCGGGCGACCTCGGCCCGCAGGACGTGCGGTTCGATCAGGGCGAGGCTGTCGTTGATGGCGTCGCGGTAGCGGGCGTGCACGTCGCCGTCGCTGAAGAGCGCGGTGGGCCGGTAGCCGAGCATCGGCAGGACCGGCGAGTCCTCGGGGACGGTGGCCTGCCAGGCGCGCGGGTCCTTGGTGAAGGTGTGGGTGTCGCGCAGCAGGTCGACGGCGGCCTGGTAGTCGGTGACCAGCAGGGCGTCGATGCCGGGGGCGAGCCGGACGGGCGCGAGCGGGCCGTGTTCGCGCAGGTGGAGGTAGTGGCTCCGCGGGTCGGCGGCGAATTCCGGACCGTACAGGGCGAGGGGCTGCGGCGGCTGTGCGTACGGCGTCATGACGGGTCCTCGGGCCTGGGCATCCGGGTGAGCACGTGCTCGGCCAGCGCGATCAGCGCGTCGATGCTGCCGCGGCGTTCGCGGGCGTCGCACTGCACGAGCGGGGTCTCGGGCGCGAGGTCGAGGTGTTTGCGCAGGACCTCGTCGGGGTGGGCGGGGGCGTCGGGGAAGCGGTTGACCGCGACCGCGTACGGCAGCCCCTGCTCCTCGACCATGTCCATGACCGCGAAGGAGTCGCCGAGCCTGCGGGTGTCGACCAGGACGAGTGCGCCGAGCGCACCGCGCGCGATGTCCTCCCAGAGCGGCAGGAAGCGCTGCTGGCCGGGGGTGCCGAACATGTAGAGCACCAGGTCGTCCAGGACGGTGAGCCGGCCGAAGTCGATGGCGACGGTGGTCGTGGTCTTGTCCGGCAGCCCGGCGGTGTCGTCGAGCCGGGTGCTGGACTGGGTCATCGCCTCTTCGGTGTGGAGCGTGGCGATCTCCGACAGCGTCCGGATCAGGGTGGTCTTGCCGACGCCGAACGGACCCGTGACGACCAGCTTCATCAGGGTCCGGGCCCCGGGCGGCAGATAGCCGACGCCGGTGCGGTCAGTGCAGGGAGCGGAGTCCAACGAGCAGCCTCTCGACGAGCGACCGGTCGATCTCCCCGGCACTGGGGATGGGCGGTCGGGTGTGCAGATGTCCGGCGGCCGCGAGGTCCGTGGCCAGGAAGACGGTGGCGCTGACCGGCAGGTCCAGGTGGGCCGCGCACTCGACGACGGTGAGCGCCCCCGGTTCGAGCAGCTCGCACAGTCTGCGCTGTTCCGAGCCGGTGTCCGGGGGCAGCTCGCTGTCGGCGCGTACGAGTACGTCGAGCCGGTCGAGCGCGGGGCCGGCGGGCCGGGTACGGCCGCCGGTGACCAGATAGGCGGGTATCAGACGGCGCCCCGGACCGGAGGTCATGGCCGGGCGGCGGTGTCCGGCAGGCGGGCGGGTGCGTTCATCGCCCGGGTCAGGGCGGTGACCTGCACCTGCATCTGGTACGCGATGTCGCCGAGCTTGGCGCCGGGTTCCGCGAACAGGGCGAGTGTGGTGTTGTTCCCGGCTGGTACGACGATGGCGAAGCCCTGGTCGGACTCGACGACCGTCTGGGCCAGGCGCGGTGCCTCGACGTCGGTGAACGCCGTGGTGAACGCGCGTGCCGCGGCGTGCAGCGTGGCGGTCATGGCGGCGACGCGTTCGCCCGAGGCCCGGTCCAGGCCGGGCGACGCGCCCTCGACGAGGCCGTCCCCGGTGGCGACCACGGCGTGCTGGACTCCGGGCAGCTCCAGCAGCGGGGTCAGCACCCATGCGAGGTCACCGGCGGTGGAAGTGGGGGCGCTCACGTCAGGTCGTCTCCTTGCTCGTCCCGGTCGTCCGGGTGGTCGTGGTCGTCCGGTGCCGGTGCGGATGGCCGCCCGGCGACGCTCCTGCCGTTGAGGGTGCCCTGCTGGAGTGCCGCCCAGGAAGCCCCGGCCTGCTCCGGTGTACGAGGCACCTGTTCGCGGTCCGGGGCTGCGTCGGCGGATGCGGGGCGGGCCGGGGCCGGACGCGGGGCGCGTCGGCGCCGGCTGGGCAGCGCGGCAGCCTCCCCGCCGGCGGGTTGCGGCACGGGGGCGGTCTCCTGCTCGGTCGGGGCGGGCCGGGCGGAGGCGGCCTGCGCCGGCACCGGCTTCGGGGCGAGGGCGGAGAGGCTGCGGTCCTCCTCCATCACGGTCAGCAGATGGGCGGGGACGCGCAGGATCGTGCGCATGCCGCCGAACGGCGAGGCCTCGATGTGGCAGTTGAAGCCGTACTGCAGCACCAGCCGGCCGACGACGGCGAAGCCGGTCTGCGGCGGATCACCCAGCTCGGTCAGCAGGACTTCGGGCGGGCCCGCCAGCAGGGCCCGTGCCCGGTCGAGCGCGTCGTCGTCCATGCCGATGCCCGCGTCGTCGACCACCAGGAACGCGCCCCGGCCGCCGCTCTGCTGGACGGTGACCTGGACATCGGTGTCGGGGTGCGAGTACGCGGTGGCGTTGGCCAGGAGTTCGGCCAGTGCGATGGCGAGCGGTTCGGCCGCGCGGGCGACCAGCGCGAGCCGTTCGTCGCGCAGGTGGTTGGCGACCTTGATGCGTTCGTAGCCGGCGACCCGGGACTGGGCACCGAGCACTATCTCGACGAGCGGCGAGTTCTGGCGGGCGAGGCCGGGCCAGGCGTCGCAGAGGACCGCGGTGGCCTGGGTGCGGCGCAGCGCCAGTTCGTTGCGGAAGTCGAGTTGCAGGATCCGCGGGTCGTCGTACTCGTGCTGGAGCTCGTGCAGCAGTTGCTGGGACTGGTTGAGCAGGGACTGGATCTTGGCGGAGGTGCCGCGCATGGCCGCGCGGGCGGCCGCGTCGACGCGCCCGCGCTCCTCGACGACGGCCTTGCGGGCGGCCTGCACCGCCTCGGTGAGCAGCCGTGCGGAATCGCCGTCGACCTCGGCCGCCTCGCGCAGTCCGGGGACCTTGGCGGTGGGGTGGGAGAGGGCGAGCGCGGCGGCGGGTATCCGGTTGCGGGCCAGCTGGCGGATCTCGTCGGTGAGGGCCGCGGTACGGGCGTCGGCGGCCTTCGACTGCCGTTCGGCCAGCTCGGCCCGGGCCAGCGCGATGTTCTCCGCGCGCGCCGAGTTCTGTGCGCGGACCGCCGCCGCCACGGCGGCGGCGACGGCGATCACCGCCACTATCCATCCCATGCCGTCACCGCGTTTCTGTCGTCGGGTCGGTCTGCCGGCCGAAGCGGCGGCAGGATCCCCGCCTACTGCTCCGCGGGGCGGGCCGGCTCATGCGGCCCCTCCAGTTCTTGAGCGACCACGGCGACCTCGGTCATCACCTGGAGCACGCCGGGCAGTTCGGAGCCGTCGAGCTGCCGGTACTCGCTGCCGATGGTCACCACCAGCCGTTCCGGAAGGCCCAGTTCCGGGTAGCGTCCCTCGCCGATGATCCGGCGGGCGGCCTCGACGGCGGGAATCCCCGCCGCGTGGAAGGCGTGGGCGCGCTCACGTACGTACTCCAGGTACACGATGTGGTCGCGGACCCCGGCCCGGTCGAGGAGCGGCCCGTGTCCCGGGACGACGGTCTCGGCGCCGGTGGCCAGGACCCGTTCGCAGGCCGAGATCAGGTTGCTCAGCGGGCCCGCCCAGTGGACCGGGTGGTCGCCCGGCTGCTGCGGGGTGGAGGAGAAGATGATGTCCCCGGTGAAGACGGCTCCCTGCGCCGGCAGATGGACCATCAGGTCGCCGGTGGTGTGCGCGGACGGCAGCGCGGTGATCTGGACCGGGTACTCCCCCAGTGTCAGTTCGAGCTCACCGGTGAAGTAGGTGGTCGGCACCACCGGTTCGGTCTGCGACCAGTCGAAGGGGCCGAAGTGCCGGGCGAGGTAACCGCCGAGCGGGGTGGCCGGATCGCCTGCGGTGACGAGGGCGTGCTGCTGCTTCGGCGTGGGTTCGTAGTGGATGTGCTCGCGGGCCTCGCGGGTGACGATGATCTCCGCGTCCGGGAGCACGCCCGCGCCCCAGAAGTGGTCCCCGTTCGCGTGGGTGACGATCACCCGGTCGATGCCGACGCCGTCGGGCAGCCGCTTGGTGGACTCGGCCAGGAACTGGCCGGCCAGCACGGCGTCGTACGGGGTGTCGATCCAGAGCGCACTGCGGGGCGAGACGAGCAGACCGCAGTTGGCCAGCCCCCAGCCCCGTTTCGGCGGGAGCCATGCGTACAGGCCCTGCCCCAGGTCAACGACGTCTCCACCCGTGATCGACATGGACGCGATTATGCCGACCGAATTCCGGCCACGCGTTCGAACCCGGCCACCCCGGGATCCTGTTGGCGTAAATTGATCGCCCTCATGCTCCAGCGACGAGGGAATGGTGACCCTGCGAGACCGACGCACTCGATCCTCACCTGCCACCTTCCGGACAACCTTCCCCAATTCACCCGACGGCGTCACGCATCGCGTCAAGCCCTCACCAAGCCGCCGCCAAACCGGAATGAGCCGATTACCCACCGAGCATGGCTGAAAATAGTCGCACTGAGACCTCCGGGGACAGTGCCGGAAGGCACTGTCCCCGGAGGTCTCCCGAGTCTCGAACCGGACGCGCCGGACGCGCCGGACGTGGCGGTCGCAGGACCGGCCTAGCGGACCTGGCCGCCCTCGAAGTAGGCGATCAGCTCCGGGTCGAGGGCCGGCACCTCGAAGGGCGCACCGCCCTCGCGCAGGGAACGGGTCGCGAGCACACCGGCGGCGACGCTCATCCGTGCGGCGACCGGCGAGGTGTCGGTGACACCCCCGTCGCGCACGAACCGGCAGAACTCCTCCATGATCCGGCTGTCCCCGCCGCCGTGCGAGCCCTTGGCCTCCGGCACCCGGTAGGTGATGTCGGCCTCGGCGCGGTATCCGCTGGGACCGGTGTTCCAGACCTTGACCTCGTCACCGGGGCTGTCACCGAAGTTCTCCAGCCGGCCCTCGGTGCCGATGACGGTGTAGTTCCGCCAGTAGTCGGGCGTGAAGTGGCACTGCTGGTAGGCGGCCACGACGCCGTTGTCCAGCTGCATGTTCATCACCGAGACGTCCTCGACGTCCACGATGTGGTGCAGGTCCTTGCGGGCCGTCGGCGGCCAGTCGAACTCGCGCAGCCAGTTCGCCGGGCGCGGGGTGTCCGCCTCGCGGCGCGGCAGGTCGCCGTAGACGAGGAGGTCGCCGAGCGCGTTGACGCGGCGGGTGTAGCCGCCGGCCAGCCAGTGCAGGACGTCGATGTCGTGCGCGGCCTTCTGGAGCAGCAGACCCGTGGTGCGGGTCCGGTCGGCGTGCCAGTCCTTGAAGTAGTAGTCACCGCCGTAGCCGACGAAGTGCCGCACCCACACGGCCTTGGGCTCGCCGATGTCGCCGCGGGCGATGATGTCGCGCATCAGCCGCACGACGCCCATGTGGCGCATGTTGTGCCCGACGTACAGCCGGGTCCCGGTCTCGTACGCGGCGCGCAGGATGTTGTCGCAGCTCTCGACGGTGATCCCGAGCGGCTTCTCGACGAAGACGGCCTTCCCGGCCCGCAGCGCGTCGATGGCGATGGTCTCGTGGGTGTCGTCCGGGGTCGCGACGATGATCGCGTCGAGGTCGTCCCGGCCGAGGAGCTCCTTGTAGTCCTCGACGGCGACATCGGTGCCGAAGCGCTCGGCCTCGCGCCGGCGCACCTCGGGGTCGAGGTCGCAGACGGCGGTGATCGCCGAACCCTGTCCGGGGTGGTGGGCGGACGTCGCGATGGAACGGCGCAGGCCGAGCCCGATGACGCCGAGTCGCAGGTCTGACACGGGGGTCCCTTCTGTCTGTACGGGTGGTGCGGGCGGAGACTACTGACTGCGGCTACTTGCCGGCGATCGAGGCCTCGAACTCGGCGCGCATCTTGTCGCCGCCGCCGGAGCGCCACTTGCGCAGCTCCTCCTTGTAGGCGGAGATCGGCTTGCGGCCCGCGATGATGTCCTTCTGGCAGTCGCTCATCGCTGTGGTGAGGGAGGCGCTCTTGCTGGTGGACGTGTCGGAGAAGTGGCCGCTCGTCGGGTTGGTCTGGTTGATCTTGAGGAGTTCCTGCTGCCAGCCGTGGATCCGGCCGGCCAGCTCCGACTTGCCCGGCAGGTAGATGTACTCGGGACCGGCGGCCAGGAAGGCGAGCGGCATGGCGGTGGTGACGGCCTCCGCGTTCCCCTTCGGCGTGAGCTTGATGTCACCGCCCGACGAACGGGTGAAGTGCGTGCCCTCGATGCCGTTGTCGAGGAAGAGCCGCTCCTCGGTGCCGAAGGGCGCGGCCAGGTAGTCGAGCACGCCCAGCAGCATCTTGACCCGCTTGTCGTCGGCCTTCTTGTTGATGGCGGTGTAGCCGACGGATCCGTATCCCATGCTGTAGCGCGGCTGCGCGCCGGGCTTGGCGGCGAACGGCTCGATGATGCCGAACGGGAAGTCGTAGTTCTTGACGTCGACCAGGAAGCTGGGGAAGGACTGCACATAGGCGCCCAGCGTGCCCTGGGCCATCTTCTCCATGGTGGTGGAGAGGTTGGGGTCGGGCCAGAAGAGACCGGCCTTGGCGACCTTGACGCCGAACGCCAGGGCCTCCTGGTACTCCTCGGTCTCGTACATGTGCGTCAGCTTGCCGCCCTCCAGGCGCCAGCCGCTGGGGGCGCCGAACCACTGGCCGAACATGCCGACGTGGTTCACGTACGCCGGTTCCAGGACGTACTTGTTGCGCTTGGCGTCGAGGAGCTCCTTGCCCTTGGCGAGGAAGTCCTCGGCGCTGCTGAACTCGGCACCGCCGACCGGCTTCCAGTAGTCCTCGTTGACGACGTAGACCTGGCCCATGGAGCCGTAGGCGACGGTGACGCCGCGGATCTTGCCGTTGATCACGGCGGTCTTCCACGCGGTGGTCGGCAGGTTGGCCAGGTTCGGGTACTCCTTGACCGCGTCGCCGGACAGGTACGGCGTGAGGTCGTGGAACTTGGCGTCCAGCAGCTCGGGCACGCGCTGGATGCCCTGGTTCGGCGGGAACCAGACCAGGTCGGGAATGCCGCCGCTGGCCATCATGGCGTTGAACTTGGTGAGGTACGCGTCGACGCCCTGGTCGACGACGATCGTCATGTCGAACTGCGCGCCGAGCCGCTTGTTCAGCTCCTGCCAGTAGCCGTTCTTGCCCTGCGGCGGGGCAGGCGTGGTGAACGTCTCGGTGAGGGCCGTGATGCGGCTGCCGTCGCCGGGCGCCTTGGCCACGGACTTGGTCAGCTTCTTCGGGTAGCGCAGATACGTGGCGTCCAGTCCGGCCGCGTTGCCGGCGAGGTCCGCGGGGGCGGTCTGCGCGGGGACGTACGACGGGAGCTTGAGCTTGGCGGACGCCTTGGCGCCGCCCTTGCTGACGCCGGCTCCGCTGCCGCACGCGGTCAGGGACGTCAGACCGGCCACGGTCAGGCCGGCGATCCCCGCCGCGCCCATGAAACCGCGCCTGGACATGTTGGTGGACATGGGTGCTCCTTGGAATATGTGAAGTGCGTGGGGCGACGGGATGTCCGGGCGGGCGGATCAGCCCTTGATCGCCCCGGTGAGGACGCCCTTGACGAAGAACTTCTGCAGGAAGGGGTAGACGCAGAAGATGGGCACGATGGCGATGATCAGCACGGCCATCTGCAAGGAGGTCGCGGGCGGGATCGCGTGCACGCCCATGGCCTGCGCGTTGATGCTCTGGCCGTTGAGCACATAGCTGCGCAGGATCACCTGGATGGGGAACTTGCTGGAGTCGTTGAGATAGAGCACCGCGTTGAAGAAGCTGTTCCAGTACCCGACCGCGTAGAAGAGGCCGACCACGGCGAGGACCGCCTTGGAGAGCGGCAGCACGATCCTGAAGAGGACGGTCACCTCGCCCGCGCCGTCGATCCGCGCGGCGTCGTACAGCTCCTCGGGAATGCTCTGGAAGAACGAGCGCACGACCACGATGTTGAACGCGTTGAGCAGTACGGGGAGGATCAGCGCCGCGTAGGTGTCCAGCATCTTGAACTGCTGGACGGCCAGGTAGGTGGGGATGATGCCGGGCGCGAAGAGGAAGGTGCCCAGTACCAGCAGCAGGATCGGCTTGCCGAGGACGGTGCCGGGCCGCGAGGTGCCGTACGCGATCATCACGGTGCAGGCCAGGCTCAGCGCGGTGCCGATCAGCGTGATGAAGATGGAGACCAGGGCCGCCTGGGTGACGACCCCGCCGGAGAGGATGACCCGGTAGGCCTCCAGCGTCGGGTGCTCGGGCAGCAGGACGTAGCCGCCGTTGGCATTGAGCTCCTCCCGCCCGGCGAGGCTGGTGCCGATGGCGAGGAGGAACGGGTAGAGCACGATCACGGTGAGGACGACCAGGGCGGCCGCCTTGGCGCCCTGCCCGTACCAGTGGGGCCGTTCCATCCACGGCGGGCGGCCGGACGAGGAGCGGCGGCGCTCACCGCCGCGGGCGCCGGGGCGGGCGGTGCGCAGCCGCGCCGAGAGGGTCTGCTGACTCATCGGTACACTCCCTGCTCACCGAAGCGGTGGGCCAGCTTGTTGGCGGCGAGGATGAGGGCGAATCCGATGACGCCCTTCATCAGGCCGGCGGCCGTGCTCATTCCCCAGTTGCCGTCGATGACGCCGTGGAAGTAGACGTAGGTGTCCATGACTTCCGAGGCGTCCGGGCCGACCGCGTCGCGCTGGAGGATGATCTGCTCGAAGCCGACCGAGAGGATGTCGCCGAGCCGCAGGATCAGCAGCATGAGGATCACCGGCCGGATGCCCGGCAGGGTGATGTGCCAGATCCGGCGGAGCCAGCCGGCTCCGTCCATGGCGGCGGACTCGTACTGGCCCATGTCGATCGAGGCGATGGACGCCAGGAAGATGATCGTGCCCCAGCCGCAGTCCTTCCAGATGGCCTGGGCGGTGATCAGCAGTTTGAAGGTGCCGGGATCGGTCATCACATTGCCGATGTTGACCCCGTGCTCCATCAGCAGTGTGGTGACGGATCCCGCGCCGCCGAGCACCTGCTTGAACATCGCGACCACGACGACCCAGGACAGGAAGTGCGGAAGGTACACGACGGTCTGGATGAACCGCTTGATCTTCTCGCTGATGAGCGAGTTCAGCAGCAGCGCCAGAGCGATCGGGGCCGGGAAGTAGAGCACCAGCTGGATCGCGGTGATCTGCAGCGTGTTGGAGACCGCGCTCCAGAACTCCGGCTCGGAGAGCAGCGCCGTGAAGTTGGCGAGACCCACGAACGGGCTCTGCTTGAAACCCAGGAACGGCTGGTAGTCCTGGAAGGCGATGACGTTGCCCGCGAGCGGCAGGTAGAAGAAGAGCGCGAAGTACAGGACGCCCGGCAGGCAGAACAGCAGAAGTGATCTGTCCCGCTTGAGACGGTGCCGGAGCGGTAGTCGTACGCGTATGTCCTTGCGCTTCTTCCCGCCGGAGCGTTCCGGGTCGTCAGGGTCATGGGGCTGCGGCACAGGCGACCGCACGGTCGAGACCGGCGCATCTGCCATCGTCACAGGCACCTCCAGGGCTGATGGAGCAAAGGGAGTGTCCCGCGATCACGACTGCGACACGCACCGGTGACAGTGCGGCCGTTGCTCCCTCGCGGCGACAGCCACATGGTTCACGACATGCACCTCGATGGCAAGAGTTGTTCATTTCACGCAGGTAACGAACATCTAAGGACATTGAAAAGCCTTGCCCGAAGTCGCCTCCGATCTCACGGAAACCCGTAATCGGGCACGTCAGAGGCATAGGACAGGCACAGGGAGAGCGCAGAGAGGGGCCGACAAGGGTGCAGATGGGACGTGCGAGAGGTTCGATGTTGATCACCGAACCTCTCGTCGGTCGGTTGATCACTGCTCAGGATGCGCCATCGTGCTCGATTTTGTGCTGATGGGCACAGAATTCAACATTCTCAAGCAGAGGCTGGTGAGCCCGTATGGGCTCTCGCGTGTCCAGGTCCGACTCGGCCGACTCGCCGGATCGGCCGTATCGCCGGAAGTGCCGTCGCCGTACTGGCTCCTGCTGTCGGTATCGCCATGTCCGCGACTGCCACGGCGGAGGCCGACGAGGACGGCTGAGGGGCACCCCCGACACCGCCGAGGACACCGGCCCGGCCACCGTCGTCGGGACGTGCCACCGGCGCACCGGCGCGGGCCGGGTGCACAACGAGACCGGACACCCGGTGGAACCGCGCGGCCGCACCGGCAAGGCCGATCAGCGGTGCGCCGCGCCCCGCGCCCGGTCCCGCCGGACGGGCCGGCGTCGCCTCACACGGCGATGACGGTGACTCCGGCCTCCGTGAAGCGGGCGGTCGCCTCGGGCGTGATCCCCTTGTCGGTGACCAGGAAGTCGACCTGCCCCAGATCGCAGACCCGGGCGAAGGCCCGCTTGCCGATCTTCGAGGAGTCGGCGGCCACGACGACCCGTTGCGCCCGCTGGGCGAGCAGCCGGTTGATGCTGGCCTCGCCCTCGTGGTGGACGTACGCGCCGCGCTCGGTGTCGATGGCGTTGACGCCCAGCACGGCGACATCCAGCGTGATCTCGCCCAGCACCCCGCTGGCCAGCGGGCCGGTCAGCTCGTACGACTGCGGCCTGGCCACTCCGCCGGTCACCACGATCTTGATCTGCGGCCGGATCACCAGCTCGTTGGCGATGTTGAGGGCGTTGGTGACCACGGTCAGGGTCGGCTGGCCGCCCATGTGGGCCGCGCTGTCGCCGACGACGTCGGAGCGCACCGCCAGCGAACGGGCCACCTCGGTCAGCGTCGTGCCGCCGGTCAGCCCCACCACCTCGCCGACCGCCACCAGTTCGGAGACCGCGCGGCCGATGGCCTGCTTCTCCGGGGCGTGGCGCCCGGTCTTGTAGCGCAGGGCCAGTTCATAACTGACGCCGTGCGCCACCGCGCCGCCGCGGGTGCGGGTGAGCAGCTGCTGCTCGGCGAGCTGATCCAGGTCACGGCGGATGGTCGCGGCCGAGACGTCCAGCGCGGTGGCGGCGTCCTCGACGTCCACCCGGCCGTTCTTTCCGACAAGCTCCAGCAGCGCGTTCCACCGGGCATCCCTGGACAAGGCAACTCTCCTTACGTACCCGGGCTTCGGGCACCCATCCCCTTGGGTACGGTCACCGGACACGCGCAAGCGTCGCACAAGGCTCCGCCCAGTCAAGCCTTCTGCAAACAGAATGCTTGATAATGCTCGCAGGTCGCGTATAACGTGCGCAAACGAGCATCCCACTACGAGTACGGAGTGCAAAAGTGTCATTTGTCGAGATCGAGACAGCCAGTCAGCCGGAGTGCTGGCGTCGCGCCGCCGAGCTGGCCCGGACGCAGTCGGCCGCTCTGCCCGCCACCGGCGAGCGCATCGCGGTCGTCGGCTGCGGCACCTCGTTCTACATGGCTCAGGCGTACGCCGCGCTCCGCGAGGGGGCCGGTCAGGGCGAGTCCGACGCCTTCGCCGCCTCGGAGTTCCCGTTCGGCCGGGGCTACGACCGGGTCGTCGCCCTCACCCGCTCGGGAACCACGACCGAGGTGCTGGAGCTGCTCGGCCGGCTGCGTGGTACCACCCGCACCGTGGCCATCACCGCGGACCCGAACACCCCGGTCATGACGGGCGCCGACGATGTCGTCGTGCTCGACTTCGCCGACGAGCGGTCCGTCGTGCAGACCCGGTTCGCCACCACCGCGTTCACCCTGCTCCGCGCCCACCTGGGTCTGCACACCGAGGACGTGGTGCGCGACGCGCAGACCGCGCTGGCCGAGCCGCTGCCCGAAGGCCTGGTGGACTGCACCCAGTTCAGCTTCCTCGGCCGCGGCTGGACGGCGGGGCTCGCCAACGAGGCGGCGCTCAAGATGAAGGAGGCGTCGCTGTCCTGGACCGAGTCGTACCCCGCGATGGAGTACCGCCACGGTCCCATCAGCATCGCCACCTCGGGCACCGCGACCTGGATGTTCGGCGCCGCCCCCGAGGGCCTCGAGGAGCAGGTACTGGCGACCGGCGCCCGCTGGGTGGAGAGCGGGCTGGACCCGCTGGCGGAGCTGGTGCGCGTGCAGCGTCTGGCGGTCGCCCGCGCCATCGCCCGCGGTCTGGACCCGGACAGCCCCCGCCACCTGACCCGCTCGGTCGTGCTCACGGACGCCTGACCGGCCGGTGCACATCGTCGAGCGCACATTCGGTGATCCCGGCGAAGGCGCTCGCGAGGCTGCTCGCGGAACCCCTCGTGAAGCCCTGTACCAGGGCGTTCGCGAGGGGTTTCTCGCACGGCCCGCGGGCGGGCCGGTACCCGGCTGCGAGGTCGGGGTGCTGGTGCTGTCCGGGTCCAGCGGACGCATCGAGGAGGAGCGGTGCAGGCTCCTGGCCCGGGAGGGCATGGCCGCCCTGTCGATCCGCTGGTTCGGGGGCCCCGGACAGCCGCCGGGCATCTGCGAGGTCCCGCTGGAGACGTTCGAGTCCGCGATCGGGGTGCTCCGCGCGGGCGGTGCGCGGCGGATCGGCGTCCTCGGCACGTCCAAGGGCGCGGAGGCCGCCCTGCACCTGTCGGTGCTCCTGCCCGGTGTCGACGTCGTGGTGGCGCTCTCGCCCACCTCGGTGACCTGGGCGAACGTGGGCCCCGGCCGGGACGGTCGAGCCCGGCCGTACCGGTCCTCCTGGACCTGGCGGGGCGAGCCGCTGCCGTTCGTCCCCCTCGACGACTCCTGGGCGCCGGTGCCCGCAGGGCCCGAGGGCGGTCCCGTGGCCGTCCTCGGCTGGTACGAACAGAGCCTGCGGACGTATGCCCGCCGCGTCGACGCGGCGGGCATCCCGGTGGAGAGGTCCGGTGCCGACCTCGTCCTGGTCGCGGGCGGCGACGACAGGATGTGGCCCTCGCTGCGATCCGCCGAGGAGCTGGCCGCCCGCCGCAGGGCGGCCGGGCTGCGCGTACGGGTCGTCAGCGGCCCCGACGCGGGTCACCGCCCACGGCTGCCGGGCGAGGGCCCCGCACCCGCCTCCACACAGTTCCTGTACGGAGGTTCGACCGCGGCGGACGCGGCCCTCGGGGCGGCCGCCTGGCCCCACGTACTCGGCGCGCTGCGCGGCACACACGCTCCGAGCGTGCGCGGGGCGGCCGGCGGTGCGTGAGAGGGCCGGCGGGCTTTCCGTCCGCCGGCCCGGACCCTCCCACGGCACCGCCGCGGTCAGGACTCCTCGAAGTAGGCGTCCAGAACCTCGTCGAGGTCCGCCGCCCACTTCTTGAGGCTGCTCCTGGCCGGTGCCTCGACCTCGGCGTTGAACCACCGGCGGGTCGACATGTGGACCGTCACGGTGAACCGGCGGCCGAACCGCGGGGTCTTCACCTCGACCGCGCCGACCTCGTCCCACCGGAACTCGGCCTCCTGGTCGTCCAGCCGGAACCGGACGCCCTCACGGTCCACGGTGATCGAACCGCGGCGGTCGCTCACCTCGAACGAGGGTCCGTCCTCCGCGGGGGCCTTCCCCGCGTCGGACCCGGCTTCGGCGGCGTCGGCCTCCCGCTCCTCCGCCCCTTCCGGCACCGTCCCGTCCGGCACGCCCTGTTCCGGCACGGCCTGTTCCGGCACCGCCTGCTCCGGCTGCGTCTGTTCCGGTTCTGTCTGCTCCAGGTCTGTCTGCTCCAGGCTCGAATCCGGCTTCCCGGCCGTGACGGGGGCCGTGAGACCGGGGATGAACGCCGGGTCTGTCCCTGCGGCGTATCCGGGCTGAGTGTTCGGATCTATGCGCTGCTCCACGGCGGGCAGTATGGCCGACGAAACTGTGCCGGGCCAGCGAGCCCGCCGCCGAACGGCCGCGGGAGCCGCCGGAGAACGAGGTATATGACGCCGATGGGGCTACGACACCGCGCTCCGCGCCGCCAGGAGTTCGCTCACCTGCTCCAGCGGAAGCGCCGGTACGTGGTGTCCGGCCCGGCCGGTCATCGAGTGCGCGCCGGTGAGCACGTTGAGCACCGCTTCCTCCACCGACTCGACCACCGCTCCGTAGAAGGGGTCCATCCGGCCCCAGGGAACGAAGCGCATCGACTCGTACGGCGCACTGCCGTCGTCCTCGGGGAACGTACTGGTCAGCGCGGTCGGGTTGGCCGTGGAGAAGGCCAGGAAGAGGTCTCCGGAGAAATGGCTGCCGGTGGTGCCGGTACGCGCCAGGCCGAGCGTCACCCGACGGGCCAGCGCCTTGCACTGCCCCGGCAGCAGCGGAGCGTCGGTCGCCACCACCACGATCACCGAACCCGCGCCGGGCGGCACCGGGCGCTCCCCGTCGGGCTCCGCCACGGGGGCCGGCGCCCCGACCGGGTCGGTCAGGTCCCGGCCCACCGGAACACCGGCCACCACCAGTTCGCGCCGTGCCCCGAAGTTCGCCTGGACGAATACACCGACGGTGTACCGGTCCTCGCCGTACTCCACCACGCGCGACGCGGTGCCCGAGCCGCCCTTGAAGCCGTAGCAGCGCATGCCCGTCCCGCCGCCGACGCATCCTTCCTCGACCGGGCCGGACGCGGCCGCCTCGATCGCGGCGGCCGCGTGCCGGGACTCCACGGCCGGACCGTGGATGTCGTTGAGGTGGCCGTCCCAGGTCTCCGTGACGACCGGCAGCAGCCACTCGGGCGCCATGCCACGGCAGTTGGCGCGCACCCACTCGACCACGCCACGGTGCACCGGGCCGACCGCGTACGTATTGGTGATGACCACCGGAACGGCGAGCGAGCCGCTCTCCTCGATCCACGCGGTCCCGGTCATCTCGCCGTTGCCGTTGAACGAGTGCCAGCCGGACGCGCACGGGGTGCCCACCCCGTCCCGGCCGCGCGGCAGCAGCGCGGTCACTCCGGTGCGTACGTCGTCGCCGTCGACGAGGGTGACGTAGCCGACCTCGACACCGGGCACGTCCGTGATCGCGTTCCACGGACCCGGCTCGCCGGTCAGGGGAATGCCCAACTCACGTGCGCGCTTGCGGTCTTCGCCCGGGTGATCTCCGCTCATGCGGACAGAGGTTACGGGAACACCTACCCGCCGGACAGCCCCTGGGTGCCGGGGGCGTTCCCGATGACGATCGCGGTCAGCAGCAGCCCCTTCCCGGACATCCAGCGGCCGTGGAAGGTGGTGGGGACGGCCGGCACCCCCGCTCCCGGCACCGGCTGCAGGTCCGGGGCCAGCAGTGCGGCGGTGAAGCTGCCGTCGAGGCGCAGCTCGATGTCGGCCTCCTCGAAGCCCAGCCAACGGTGGGTGAGCGGGAACCACGCCTTGTAGACCGCTTCCTTCGCGCTGAACAGCAGCCGGTCCCAGTGGATCACCGGGTGCTCCAGGCGCAGTTCGCGCTCGCGCCGTTGCTCGGTCGGCAGGGCGATGCTGTTGTGCACGTCGCCGGGCAGCGGCGCGTTCTCCTCGGCGTCGATGCCGACGGTGAGGACATCCGGCCGGCGGGCCACGGCGGCGGCGCGGTAGCCGTTGCAGTGGGTCAGGCTTCCGACCGTGTTCTCCGGCCAGATCGGGGCACCCCGTTCGCCCTTGAGGACGGGGACGGGAGCGATGCCCAGCGAGCCGAGCGCGCGGTGGGCGCAGTGCCGCGTCGTGGTGAACTCCTTGCGCCGCTTCGCCACGAAACCGCGGGTCAGCTCCTCCTCGCCGGGCAGCAGCACGGCGTCGGGCAGGTCGGAGAACGCCTCTGCCACCGCTACCCGGGACGGCAGGATTTCCTCGATCATCATCTCCCCTTACCGGCTGGACTCCCCCATCCTGCCTGGTGCCGGGCGTTCTCCCCACCTTCCGATGGCACGAACGCCGACTCCACAGTGTCGCACCGGACACGGCCCCGCCGTCAGCGCCCTCTTCGCCATCCTCCGCCTTCCTCCGCCTTCCTCAGGACTCGGCGGGCCCCGGCCGGCGGATCCGCATGGCGCACCGGTCCACCAGGATCGCCGAGGCGGCGACGCCGCCCGTTCCCCTGCATCCGGGCGCACCCGGGCAGGCGCCCCGGCGGCAGGCCCGGGAGGAACCAACTGTCCTGATCCGAACCGGCGTTCAGCAGAAGAGCGCTGCACACCTTCCCTTCGCCGGGCCGCAACCCGGTCGCGCCTCGCCCGGTTTACGGGCGGACGCCGGCCGGCGTCCCGGTCAGGGCGGTGGCGACGGTCTCCAGAACCTCGATGGGGCGCAGCAGGTCCGCGTAGCCGATCGGCGGCCTGCCCGTGCGGGCCATCTCCAGGAACGCTTCGAGGCCGGGCACGCAGTAGTCCGCGCCCGGGACGAGGGTCTGCTGGGCCATGCCCTCCCGGGTGAACGTCATCGCGTGGAAGGGGATCTGGTCCGTGCTGCCCGGCTTGACGAGATTCACGACGACGCGGGTGCCGCCGGCCGTGAACGACACGACGACCGTGGTGTCGGTGACGTCCGTACGGACGCCGGAGATCTCGCCGGGGGCGAGCCGGAGGGCGATGTCCACCGCGTGAATGCCGTAGAAGAAGATACCGCCGTGGTCGCCGGCCGGATCGGCGGGCCCGGAGACGACGACCAGCTCCGGCCTCCCTCCCGCGACCGAACGGGCCGCCAGCGCTTCGGTGCCGGGAAGCCACCGGAGCGCCGAGGAGGAGGTGAGCGGCGCTCCATGGGCGCGCGCGGTGTCGATCAGGGCCCGGGCGTCCTCGACGGTGCGGGCGAGGGGCTTGTCGACGAATACCGGAAGGCCCTCGGCCAGAAAGGGACTCGCCTGGTCCCGGTGGCGTGCGCCGTCGCGGTCCGCGACGACGACGGCGTCGACCAGGCCCAGCAGCCCGGCGGGCTCGTCGACGATCTCCGCGATCCCGCCGGTGGCCGCCAGCGCGTCGTTGCGCCGGCCGCGCCCACCGCTGAGCGCCACGACGCGTGCGTCGCCGGCCGCCCCGTCGGCGTTGAGGTGGCGCACGATCTGGTCGACATGGCTGTTGTCGGTGCCGACGATCCCGATGCGCATCCGGAGAGCTCCCCTTCGAGGTGACGGGCCCGGAACCACACCCTCCCGGGCGTGAGGGGCGCCCCTTGCGCAGCGCGGCACCGAGTCTCCCACGGGGGACGAACGGGGCACGCGGCGGCGTCCCGGTCCGGCTGCCCCCTGCCGGTTCCCCCGCGCGGAGGGCCCGTCCGGCGCCTCGTTCCGGCGCGGCCCGGATCGAGACCGTGACCCGCCCGGGGTCAACCGCCGTGGTCGGCTCCGACATGGAACCTCGTCAGCGCGAAGAGGATCACGAGGTCGAGTGCCATGACGGGGATGGCCCACGCCGGGTAGTACGGAACGAACATGAACTGTGTGATCAGACTGATTCCCGCCACAGCCACACCGGCCCCGCGGCCCCAGCTCTTGTTCATCAGGATCGCCAGGCCGGCGACGACGAGCGCCACACCGACCACGAGGTGGATCACACCCCAGACCGTGAGGTCGAACCGGTAGGCGTACCGGGTCGAGGCGGCGAACAGGTTGTCCTCTGCGATACCGGACGCACCCACGAGAATGCTGAGCGGCCCGCTGAGCATCAGCAGGGCCCCGGCCACCTGGGACGCACCGTCGATCTTCGCGCTGCCGGACCCCCTGTGCCCCGGCGGCGTCCTGTTCGGTATCGCTGTCATGTCCGTAGCCTTCCTGTACAGCGTGGCCACCGACGCTCCCGGCCCGTGCGAAGACAGCCACGTTCCTCTGCCAGGATCACCGCAATTTCCTGGTGCCGCCACCGGACCCCGCCGTATATGGGGGCGCGGCGGCTCACCGTCGGGCCCGGTACCCGGAATGCGTCCCGGAGCGTGCGACGGAGAAATGGATGACCCTCGGATCAATGCACGGAAATCCCCCCTGCCGTGTTCGACGATCTGACCTGAATCCCTCCATCGCATTGGCCGATGCCATATATTTCGATGCGCAGAACGAACACACGTCCGAACGGCGGGGCAACTCATCGGGAATGACCGTGCGTTGCCTTCCGTCGCGCGAGGGGGATCAACCGTGACCGCACAGACATCCGGAGCATCCGAGGGAGTTCCCGAGGAAGGATCGGGCCATCTGTCCCGCCGTACTCTGCTGCATCGTTCAGGTGCCGTCGGGCTGGGAACCCTGTGGTTCGCGGGCGAGCTCGGCAGGGGTGCCGTCGCCCACGCCGACGGGACTCCGGCCGGCCACGAGGCCACCGGCGGCCTCGTCCGGGTCGACACCCATGAGAGCGCCAACCTGTGCGTCGCGCTGTCACCGGACGGCCGGAC
The DNA here is from genome assembly GCF_053593015.1 of Streptomyces sp. NPDC002403. Lineage (NCBI taxonomy): Bacteria > Bacillati > Actinomycetota > Actinomycetes > Kitasatosporales > Streptomycetaceae > Streptomyces > Streptomyces sp. NPDC002403. The sequence goes on from NZ_JBSFBQ010000007.1 coordinate 197,413, forward strand.
GCTCGCCATCGACGCGCTCAACGCGATCTGGCTGATGCCGGCCGCGGGCGGTACGGCACGCCGGCTCACCGATGATTCGCTGGACGCGACGCAGCCCCACTGGGCGCCGGACGGAAAGAGCCTGGTCTTCCAGTCCTTCCGCTCGGGAACGTACGACCTGTGGCGCGTCGGCGCCGACGGCTCCGGGGCACGTCGGCTGACCACCGGGGACGGGTACGACCAGGAGCCCAAGTTCTCTCCCGACGGCCGCTGCGTCGCGTTCGCCTCGGACCGGGACAACGCCGCTCGCATCGAGATCCTCGACACGGCGACGGGTGCCCGGCGGGCGATCACCCGGGAGGACCGGAACCTCTCGATGCCGACCTGGTCCGCCGACGGGCGACAGGTGGCGTACGTCGCGGACCAGGGTTCGATCGAGTCGGTCGACGTGGCCACGGGAACGGCCCGGACGCTGCTGACCGGCCCCGCGGACGCCGCGCTGTACGCCCCGTCGTTCGGGCCCGACGGCCGGCTCGCGTACATCAGGGTCACCGGCGCTCGCGCCGAGCTCATGCTCGGGGACCGGGCCCTGACGAAGGACGAGGACGTCTTCCCGCTCGCACCGGTCTGGCTGCCGTCCGGCGAGCTGCTCTACACCGCCGACGGCCGGATCCACCGGCGGGCCCTCGACGGAGGCGGGCGTACCGAGGTCCCGTTCACCGCCACGGTCGAGGTGCGCCGGGTGGACCACGGAGCCCGGCAGGGACCCGACCTGACCGGCGGCCGCCCCCAGGACGTCCTGGGCATCGCCGACCCCGCGCTCTCCCCCGACGGCCGGAAGATCGCCTTCCGGGCGTTGAACGCGCTGTGGCTGCTCACCGGCGCCGAGCGGCCCGTCAAGATCGTCGCCGACGGCTACTACAACTCCTCCCCCGACTGGGCGCCCGACGGCCGGTCCCTCGTCTACGTCAGTGACCGGGCGGGTACCGCGAACCTGTGGCGGTACGACATCGCGAAGGGCATCTCGGAGCGGATCACCGATCTGCCGAACGCCCAGCTCGCGCCCCGCTGGTCACCGGACGGCTCCCGCATCGCGTACCAGGACGAGAGCGGCGCGAACTGGGTGCTGACCCTGGCCGACGGTTCGGTCACCCAGGTCACCCCCGCGCTCTACCAGCCCGGCCCGGCCGCGTGGTCGCCCAACGGCCGGATCCTGGCGCTCGCCGCGGCCGCCCCGTACTCCCGGCGCAGCCTCAACGGTGTCAACCAGATCCTCACCGTCGACCTGACCACGAACGAACTGCGCTACCAACCGGTGGCGCCGGAACATTCGCTCTCCACCCGCAACGGCGACGGCCCGCTGTGGACGCCCGACGGAACGCATCTCGTCGTCGGCATCGAGAGCCAGGCGTGGAAGGTCCCGGTGGACACGGCCGGCCGGATCACCGGCGAGCCGGTGCGGCTCACCGACGAGATCGCCGACTCCCTGTCCGTCGCCACGCGCACCGGCACGCTGCTCTACCTGTCGCTGGGCCGGCTGCGCGCGGTGGACCTCGACGGCGGCACTCCGCGCACCGTGCCGACCCGGCTGTCCTGGACCCGCCGTCCCGCTCCGACCGGGCGGACCGTGGTGCGTGCGGGCGCGGTGTGGGACGGTACGTCCGGCTCGCTGCGGCACGGCGCCGACGTCGTTCTGCGGGGCGGCCGGATCGAGGAGGTCGTGCGGCGCGGGAGCGTGCGGGGCGACCGGGTCGTCGACGCCGCGGACCTCACCGTCATGCCGGGCCTGATCGACACCCACAACCACTGGCACTGGCGAGGCCCCCAATGGGGCGACCGGCAGGGCCGCGCCTGGCTCGCCTACGGCGTCACCACCAGCCGCACCCCCGCCGACCCGTCCTACCAGATGGTCGAGACGCGCGAGGCGCTGGCCGCCGGGGCCAAGGTCGGGCCGCGCTACTTCGGCTCCGGTGAAGGCTTCGAGGGAACCCGCGGACGCCACCACGTCATGCGGCCGGTCCTCTCGCCCGAGCAGTTGGACCGGGACATCCAGCGGGCCCTGGCCCTCCGCTACGACCTGCTGAAGTCGTACATCCGGCTGCCGCTGGAGTACGAGCGGGAGGTCGTGGCCCGCGGGCACGCCGCCGGTATCCCCGTGACCTCGCACTACCTCTACCCGGCGGCCCGTACCGGCCTGGACGGCATGGAACACACCGGGGGCGGCAACCGCCTCGGCTACTCACGGACGCTGAGCTTCGCCGCCGGGCGGTCGTTCCAGGACTCGGTGGACCTGCTCGTGGCGAGTGGCATGTGGATCTCCACGACGACACTGTTCGCCTCCGAACTGTTCGTCGAGGACCGTTCGCTCATCGAGGACGAACGGACGCGGGTGCTGTACCCCGACTGGGAGTACGGCCGGCTGGTCCAGAAGGCCGAGGACGCGGCGTCGGGCGGCGCGGATGCCCAGCTCAATCACGCCTGGACCGTCGGGGACTGCGACATGCTGCTGCGTGTGCAGCGGGCCGGGGGCCTGGTCGTGGCGGGCACCGACTCGGCCCTGGACGACATCGGCATCAGCATCCACCAGAACCTGCGGATCATGGTGAAGTACGGCTTCACCCCGCGCGAGGCACTGCTCACGGCCACCGGGAACGCCGCACGGGTCCTCGGTCTGGGAGACCGGCTGGGCAGGGTGGCGCCGGGCCACCTGGCCGACCTGGTGTGCGTCGCGGGGGACCCGCTCACCGACATCGACGCGGCGGCGGCGGTGCGCCGGGTCATGGTCGGCGGCCACCCGTACGACGTACCGGAGCTGCTCGCGCCGTTCCGTCCGTCCGCCACGGCCACCGGCCGTACCGCGCCCCGCAACACGGTCGGGGCCGCGGCGCCCAGTGCGCGCAGGAATTCCGCCCACTACTGGCACGAGGCGGAATGGCAGCACGTCGGCTGCTGCCGCTCCCGCTGATTTCCCGCACACCGGTGCACAGGTTCCGGGACCGGCTTCCACCGGTCCCGGAACCGCATCGGGAAAAGGGCCCCCGAATCAGTTCACCTGTCGTTCGCGTTCGGCCCAGAAATCCTTGCGGAGTTCTCGCCTGAGTATTTTTCCGCTGGGATTCCGCGGAATCCGCTCGATGAACTCGTAACCGCTCGGGGACTTGAAATCGGCGAGCCGTCCCTGGAGGTGGAGTTTCAGTTCCCGGGGGGTGGCCGCCTTTTCCGGACGCAGCACGACGAAGGCCCGCACCGCCTCGCCCCAGCGTTCGTCGGGCACCCCGATGACGGCCGCCTCGGCCACTGCGGGGTGGGTGCACAGCGCGTTCTCCACCTCCGCCGGGTAGACGTTCTCACCGGCGACGATGACGGTGTCCTTGAGACGGTCGCACACATAGACGTAGCCGTCCTCGTCGAGGTATCCGGCGTCCCCGGTGTGCAGCCAGCCGTCGGCGAGGGTCTCCTCCGTCGCCTCCTTCATGTTCCAGTACTCCAGCATCGCCGCGGGCGTACGCAGACAGATCTCCCCGACGGCACCGGGCTCCAGGACGCCACCCTTCTCGTCGACCACCTGCACCGAGACGCCGGGGTACGGGCGGCCCGCGGCGCGCAGCCGCGGGCTGCCCGGGCGGTGGTCCGAGGGCGGCAGGCACAGCGCGGTGTTGCCGCTCTCCGTGAGTCCGTACAACTGGCCCAGCTGGCAGCCGAGGACTTCCATGCACTGGAGCATCAGCGTCTCGGAGATCGGGGACCCCCCGTAGGTGACCTTGCGCAACGACGCGAAGTCGGCGGGTCCGACGCCGCGTTCGGACACCATCATCTGGAGCATCGACGGCACGGCGCAGGTGGTGGTGACGCCCAGCTCCCGGATCAGCCGCACCGCGTCGTGCGGGGTGAACATGCGCATGGCCACGCTGGTCACTCCGGCGTTGAACGCCTGCATGGCCCACCAGATGCCCGCCACGTGGAAGCCGGGGATGCTGATCAGGCTGATGTCCTGCGGGCGCCAGTCGATCCAGTCGAGTCCGTGCTCCGCGAGCAGATCGCGGATCGCGAAGAAGCTGCGGTGGGCGAGGACGACGCCCTTGGGCAGACCCGTGGTGCCGCTGGTGTAGATCTGCGTGACCGGGTCGTCGGGCGCGGCCTCGACGGCGAGCCCGTGATCCGGATGGCCGGCCTTCCACTCCCGGAAGCCGGCGCCCCGGTCGGAGCCGCCGTCGAGCCCGACGATCACGGGGCGGGCGGGCAGCTCCGCACGGATCCGGGCCGCGATCTCGGCGTACTCCCTCTCCACGAAGAGGAGTTCGGCGCCGGAGTCGCGCAGGATGTGCTCCACCTCTCCCGGGCTGAGCCGCCAGTTGATCGGGACGAGAACGGCTCCGGTCTTGGCGCAGGCGAAGAAGATCTCGTAGTAGTCCTCGGACTCCTTGCCCAGGTAGGCGACGCGGGAGCCGCGCCCGGCGCCGGCGGCGAGCAGGGCGCGGGCCGAACGGTTGCTCTCCCGGTGCAGCTGCTCGTACGTGACCTCCCGGCCCTCGCAGTTCACGGCGGTGCGCCGGGGGTGGTGGGTCGCGTGGAACGCCACCGTGTCGGCGGCGGTTCTGAGGTTCGGGTAATACATGCGGGGTTCCTGTCCGTGGAGGTTCAGAGCCAGTTGTGGTGATCGGGCCAGTGCCGCCGTCCGACGAGTGCGGGGCCCGGGAGGTGGAGCAGCCGGGGGCGCGCGGTGTCCTGCGGCCACAGCTCGGCGGTGGCGGGGGCTTCCCCGGCCAGATACCGCCGGCCGTGCCGCGCCGCGGCGGCGGACTCGTGCGAGCCGTCGCCGTCGAACCCCGCGCAGGGTGCGCCCGAGGCCGCGCGCTCCAGCGCGGCCAGCAGGCCGGAGCGGTCGTGGACGACGGCCGCGTACCGGACGGCACGGTGGTCACGGCCCTCGGCGAGCGTCCGGCAGACGGCGGCGGGAGACCAGTCGGCGCCCTCCCGCAGATGCCTCACCAGCCGGCCGGCCGTGCCGGCCAGCGCCTCGGCGTTGTGTGCCGACAGCAGGAGCGGCCAGGGGCCCGCGTCCTCGGCGGCCCCGGTGTCCGGATCCGGGCGCTCCGGAACACTCTCCAGCACGACGTGCGCAAGGGTGCCGCAGAAGCCGAAGCCGCTGACGGCCGCCCGCCTCCTGCCCGCCGTCGGCCAGGCCGTCGGCTTCGCGGCGAGCCGCAGCGCCATCCGGTCCCACGGGATGTCCGGGTCGGCCTCGTCCTCGCCCGGCTGCGGCGGTATCTCCGCGTGGGCGAGCGCCAGCACCGTCTTCATCAGCCCGGGGGCGCCGGAGGCGGTCTCCAGGTAGCCGATGTTCGCCTTGCACGAGCCGATGTACAGCGGCGGTGCGCCGGGCGCGCGCCGCGCGTACGCGTCGGCCAGGGCCTCGGCCTCGATCTGGCCGCCGATCCGGGAGCCGTTGGCCTGCGCCTCGACGTAACCCACGTCCTCGGCTGCCGTTCCCGCGTCGCGCAGCGCCCGTTCGACGACCGCCCGCTGGCCGCGTGCCGGGGCCACCGAGATGCTGGGCCGGTCGCCCTGGGCATGGACGGCGCTGCCGCGCACGAGCGCGTACGGCCGGTCTCCGTCGGCCACGGCGTCGGCGTACCGCTCGAGGATCACGACCCCGCAGCCCTCACCGCGGACGTGCCCGTCGGCACGCCGGGTGAAGGGCCTGCTGCGACCGGTGGGAGAGAGCATCCCGGCGCGGTCGAGGATGCCGGTGCTGAACGGCGAGAGCAGCAGGTTGCAGGTGCCGACGAGGGCGATGTCGCACTCGCGGGCACGCAGCGCCCGCACCGCCAGGTGCACGGCGGTCAGCATGGACGAGGACGCGGTGTCGACGGTGACCGCCGGGCCGTTGAGCCCCAGCGACAACGCGATCCGGCCGCTGAAGGCGCTGGGCGAGGTGCCCGTGCTCATGTGCGGCGACAGGCCTGTTCCGGGGAGCCCGCCGCGCAGCCAGGCGTACGGGTACTCCACCGGCCCGGCGACCGCGTAGACACCGACGTCGCGCCCCCGCAGGCGCTCCCGGGAGAGGTTGGCGTCCGCGAGGGCCTGGGCGGCGACCTCCAGGAGCAGGCGCTGCTGCGGGTCCATGTGCCGGGCCTCTTCCTCCGCGATGCCGAACCAGTCGGCGTCGAAGAGGTCCACATCCGTCAGGTAGGCGCCCTGGCCGAGCCGGCCGGCCAGCGGCGCCAGGTCCGGTGCCGCCAGGTTCCAGCGCGGCCGGCCGAGGCTGTCGGTGGGCACTTCGGCCGTCTCGGTGGACAGGACGCGTCCCTCGCGCAGGGCGCTCCACAGGGCCCGGGGGTCGTCGAGCCCTCCCGGCAGCCGGCAGCCCATGCCGATGACGGCGACCGGCTGCGTCCGCTCGTGGTGCTGCCGGGCCAGCATCACCATGAGCTGCTTCTTCGACAGGGTCTCCAGGTGGTCGATGTAGCCCGTCACCGTCGAGTCGCCCGTCACTCGAACATCCCGCGCAGAGCGTCGAGTTCGTCGTCCGCCTCGGCGTCGGTCAGATCGCGCACGTCCTCGCCGGGCGACCGGCGCGACGGTGCGTCCTGTCCTTCCTGGGTCCGGTCCGGTACGAGCTGCTCGTCGATGAAGGCGGCGAGGGGCCGCACGGCGGGGTAGTCGAAGAGGGTGGAGGCGGGCAGCGGAATCCCGAGCGCGGTCTCCAGGGCGTTCTTCAGTTCCACCGATCCGAGCGAGTCGAGACCGAGATCCACCAGCCGTGCGTCGAGATCGATCTCCTCGGGCGAGTCGTACCGCAGTACGTTCGCGATCCGGTCCCGCAGCAGTTCGCGGAGTGCGACCTCGCGCTCGGGCTTCGGCCGGCCGAGCAGCGCCTCGATGTCGAACGCGGTCCGGTCCGGTCCGCCGGCGCGGCCCGAACGCAGCCCGTCGAAGAGCGCGTTGGGGGTGGGCAGGGCGTCGATGTAGGCATCCCAGCCGAACTCGCCGACGACGGTCTGGGCGCCGGGCCGGGCGAGCGCGGTGAACAGCGCGTTCAACGCCGCGCCCGGTTTGATGAACTTCAGTCCACGTGCCTCGATGCCGTCGATCTGGCGCTCGGTGAGCGAGGCGGCCATGCCGATGTCGCCCCAAGGGCCCCAGTTGACGCTGAGTCCGGGCAGGCCCGCGGCCGCCCGCCACTGCATGAGGACGTCCATGTAGGCGTTGCCCGCCGCGTAGTTGGCCTGGCCCGCGGCGCCGAGTACCGAGGAGACCGAGGAGTAGCCCACGAAGAACCGGACCGTGGGGACCTCGGAGACCGCGCGGTGCAGCAGCCAGGTGCCGTAGACCTTGGCGCGCAGGACGGTGTCCATGCTCTCCCAGGTCTGGGCCGCGAGCGGGGCGTCGGCGAGGACGCCCGCGGCATGCAGGACGCCCCCCAGCGGGTGGGCGCCCGCGGCGAGCTCACCGACGATCCGCCGGACGTCGGCCGCATCGGCGATGTCCCCGCGGTGGACGTGGACCTCGACGCCCTCGCCGAGTCCGGCGGCGATCGAGGCCCGCTCGCTCTCGTCGACGGCGCGGCGGCTGACGAGCGCGATGTGACGGGCTCCCTCCCGGGCCAGCTTGCGCGCGGAGGCCAGCCCGAGCGCGCCGAGACCGCCGGTGACGAGGTAGGTCTCCCCCGCGTCGACGCGCACCGGCCGGGCGGGCAGGTCGCGTTCGTCGCGCAGTTCCAGCACGATCTTGCCGAGGTTGGCGCCCCGGCTCAGGACGCCGAAGGCCTCCTCGACCTCGTCGGGCGCGTAGCCGACCACCGGCAGAGGGGTCAGCCGGCCGGCCTCGATGTGCTCGGCGACCGTCCGCAGGATGTCGCCGTTGAGGCGTTCGAGCTCCTCGGCGGGCAGCTCGCTGAGGTCGAAGTTGTGGTAGCCGACGTCGGGGCGCTCCGCCCGCATCTCCTCGGGCGACCAGACCCCGATCTTGCCGAGTTCGACGAAGCGTCCGTCGGTGGCCAGAGCGCGCAGTCCCGCCGGGATGTAGTCCTTGTTGAGGCTGTTGAGGACGATGTCGACCCCTCGGCCTCCGGTGGCCTCCAGCACCTCGTCGGCGAAGTCCAGGGTGCGGGAGTTCATGATGTGTGCCACGCCCTGGGACTCCAGCAGGGGCCACTTGCGGGGGCTGGCGGTGGCGTACACCTCGGCACCCGCGAGCCGGGCGAGCTGGACGGCCGCCTGTCCCACGCCGCCGGCGGCCGCGTGGATCAGGACCCGGTCGCCCGCCTTGATGCCGGCGAGGTGATGGAGTGCGTGGTAGGCCGTGACGAAGGCGGCGGGCAGTCCGGCCGCCTCGGTGAAGGTGAGGCCGGCGGGCTTGCGCACGACGACCGTGGACGGGACGGTCACCCGCCGGCGCATGGAGCCGATCCGGCTCAGCACCACCTCGTCACCGGGCCCGAACGCGGCGTCGGGTCCCGCCTCGACGACGGTTCCGGAGGCCTCGAAGCCGAGCGGGAGCGGCTCGTACGGGATGTCGTGGTCCAGCGCGTACTGGCGCAGCATGCCGAGCGCGTTCAGGACGTCCTTGAAGTTGAGTCCGGCGGCGTGGACCTGGACGGTTACCTCGTCGCCGGTGGGCCTGCGGTCCTCGACGGGTGCCGGGCGGACGGCCGAGAACTGGCCGTACTCCGTGATCGTGAGTTCCGTGTTGACGTCGTCGCGCGTCCCGGGGGCGGGCGGGGAGAGCCGCTTCACATGCCGGATGCCGGACCGGTAGGCGATCTGGTGCTCGCCGCCCGCGCCGTCACCGGCGAGCCACTCGTCGACGAGCGGCTGGAGGCCGGTTCCGTCGAGGTCGAGCAGGACCGTCCGCAGGGCCGGGTACTCGTTGAGCAGGACCGCGCCGAACCCCCACAGGGCGGCGGCGCCGAGGGCGTCCTGGGGCACGGTGGCGGCGGAGTCGCCGGGCAGCCACTGGGCCCGTTCGGTCACGAGCATGACCCGCGGGCCACGGCCGGCGGCCGGGCCGGTGGCCGCGGCGACCAGCGCGAGCAGCTCGCGGAAGTTGCGCTCGGTCTCGGTGCGCAGCCGCTCCTCGCCCTCGGCCGAGGGCTCGGGCGTCCAGAACCAGCACAGGTCCGTGACGGCGCCGTCCTCGGCCAGCCGGGCGGCGGCGCCGGCCGCGTCGGGAGCGTGCAGTGCCTCGATGCCGGTGCCGGCGAGCCGGTCGGACAGGCCGTCCGGCAGGCCGTCGCCCGGCCGGACGACGAGAACCCGGCGGCCCTCCCCGCCCGTCCGGGCGGAGGGCAGCGACCGCTTGAGCCACCGGGGTCGCAGCAGCATGCGTTCGGCGGGGTCGGCCGGGGCGTCGGCGACACGCTTGAGGCGTACGCCCTTGACGACGAAGACCGTCCGGGCGCCCTCCAGAGCGACGAGGTCGGCGAGCAGCTCGCCGGCCGGGTCGAGGTCGACCTGGATGAGGATGCGCAGATCGCCCTTGGGGCGCTTGAGCAGTTCGACGCCGTCGAAGCCGACGGGCAGATAGGTGCCGTCCAGTTCGACGGCGGCACCGAGGGTCTGCATCGCGCAGTCCAGGACCGATGCGCGCAGGTGCTCGGCGGCGGGGGTGTCCAGGCCGCGCAGCTCACCGGTCGCGAGGCCGTCGGCGTACCGGTCGACACGCACGACGCGCCGGAACTCCGGTCCGTACGGCAGGCCCAGCTCGGCATACCGTTCGTAGAGGTCCTCGCCGTGCTGCCGGGCCTGCGGCTCGCCCGGGTCGGCGGCCGCCTTGCGCAGCCGGTCCACGACCTCGCCGAGCTCCGCGGCTCCGGTGGGCGCGGCGCCGAGGGTGGCGGTGGCGTGGACGCGTTCGATCACACCGTCCCTGCCGTTCACGCGGCTGACGATCTCCACGGCGGCGGGCCCGTCGGTGCCCTCTGCGTCCTCGTGAGGGCGCAGTCGGGTACGGATCTCGGCCGGCTCGTCCTCGCGCAGGAAGAGCGGTTCGTGGATGCGCAGGTCCTGGATCAGCCGGCCGGTCTCCCCGTGCACCGCGTCCTGGAGTGCCAGGACGACTTCAACGTACCCCGCGCCGGGGAACACCGCCTGGCCCATGACGACGTGGTCGGCGAGGTAGGCCGGGGAGTCGGGGGCGATCAGCGCGCTGAATTCGCGCTCCCCCGCCGCGCGACGGTCCTCGGTGGTGATGTCCCGGCCCAGCAGCGGGTGGTGGGCCGGTCCGGACGCGTGGCCGGCCCGGGTGGCCCGGAGGCGGGTCGAGGGCAGCGGGTGGCGTTTCTTCGCGAAGACGTAGCCCGGCAGCGGCACGGTCCGTCCGCCGCGCCCGGCGTGGTAGCCCGTCCAGGAGATGGGGAGTCCGGCCCGGTAGCACTGCGCGAGGGCGGTGCCCACGGTGGTGGCGCCGGTGTCGGACCTGGCCATGCTGGACACCCACAGGTGGGCGTCGGGGTCACCGTTGTGCCGTCCCAGTCCGATCAGCGCGGCGGACGGGCCGACCTCGATGAGGACGTGCGGCCCGCGGGCCTGGACGCAGCGCATGCCGGCGGCGAAGTCGACGGGCTCGCCGATGTGTCGGACCCAGTACTCGGGGGTGCCCACGTCGGCGAGCGTGGCCACCTCGCCGGTGAGGTTCGAGACGAAGCTCAGCTGCGGCTCGTGGAAGGCGATGTCGGCGATCGCCGCGCGGAACGCGTCGAACACCTCCGTCATCAGGGGCGAGTGGAAGGCGTGCGACACCGGCAGCCGCTTGGCGTCGACGCCACGTGCCCGCAGGGCTTCGGTGACCTCGGCGAGCGAGTCGCTTCCTCCGGAGATCACGCACTGACGCGGGGAGTTGACGGCGCCGAGGCCGAGGTCGGGGTACTCCTCCAGCAGCGGGGCGACCTCTTGCGCCGGCGCGAAGACGGCGGCCATGCCGCCGGCCGCCGACACCGACTGCATGAGCCGGGCGCGGACGGAGACCAGCCGGACCGCGTCCTCGACCGAGAACAGGCCCGCGACCGCGGCCGCCGCGATCTCGCCGACGCTGTGCCCGAGCAGGATGCCGGGGCGTACCCCCCAGGACATCCAGAGCCGGGCCGTCGCGTACTCCAGACAGAACAGCGCGGGCTGGGTGTAGAGGGTCCGGTTGATGTCCTGCTCGCTGTCCGGCGCCTCGCCGAACATGATCTCCTTGATGGAGCGGCCGAGACGGTCGGCGAAGAGCCGGTCGCAGTCGTCGAGGTGACGGCGGAACTCGGGGTAGCGGTCGTAGAGGCCGCGTCCCATGCCGACGTACTGCGCGCCCTGCCCGCTGAAGAGGAACGCGGCCTCGGTGAAGCGGAGGTCGGCGGCGGGGGCCTCGCCCGCCGACTGCCGGTCGAGCAGTCGCTCCAGGTCCTCGCGCGAGGAGACGTGCGCGGCGAGCCGGGCGGGCAGGTGGGCGCGGCCGAGGTTGGCGCTGCGGCAGAGGTCGGGGACGGCGAGGTCCGGGTGTGCGTCGAGGAAGCGGCGGTAGGCCTCGGCCTGTGCCCGCAGTCCTCCGTGGTCCTTCGCGGAGAGGGTGAAGACGGCGGTGCCGTCGTCCGCCGCCGCCGGGGGCACCGTGGCGGGCGGCGCCTGTTCGAGGACGACGGAGGCGATGGTGCCGGCGAAGCCGAAGGAGTTGACCACGGCACGCCGGGGCCCGTCGGCCCGCCAGTCGCGCAGTTGGGTCGGGACGGTCACGCGATAGCGGTCCCAGGGGATGTGGCGCGACGGCGTCTCCAGGTTGATGTGCGGGTAGATCACGCCCTCCTGGAGCTGGAGGACGACCTTGGCCACGCCGCCGACGCCCGCGGCGGCCTCCATGTGGCCGATGTTGGTCTTCACCGAGCCGACGGCCAGCGGTTCGCCGTCCGTGCGGGACGCGGCGAAGACGGTGTTGATGGAGCCCAGCTCGATGGGGTCGCCCAGGGAGGTTCCGGTGCCGTGCGCCTCCACGTACTGGATGTCCGCGGGTTCCAGGTTGGCCGCGGTCAGGGCGTCGCGCATCAGGGCGACCTGTGCGGTGCCGTTGGGGACGGTCAGGCCGCCGCTCTCCCCGTCCTGGCGGACCGAGGAGCCGCGGACCAGCGCGAGCACGGTGTCGCCGTCGCGCCGGGCGTCGGAGTACCGCTTCAGGACGAGCATGCCGGAGCCCTCGCTGCGGCCGTAGCCGTCGGCGGAGTCGTCGAAGGTCTTGCAGCGGCCGTCGGGCGACAGCATTCCGGCGCGCGAGTAGACGATGTGGTTGCGCGGATGGTGGTTCACGTTCACGCCGCCCGCGAGGGCGATGTCGCACTCGCCGCGGCGCAGTCCCTGGGCGGCGAGGTGCAGCGCCACCAGTGAGGCGGAGCAGGCCGTGTCGACGCTCAGGCAGGGACCGCGCCAGCCGAGGAAGTAGGAGAGGCGTCCGGCGGCGGCGCTGTGGGCGGTGCCGGCCGCGACATGGGCATCGAGGTCCAGCGGGTCCAGTGCCTCGACATCGATCGCGAAGTCCATCTGTCCGACGCCCAGATACACGCCGCCGTTTCCACCGCGAAGGGCGGCCGGATCGATGTGCGCGGATTCCAGAGCACGCCAGGCGGATTCCAGGGCCCAGCGGTGCTGGGGATCCATGAAATCCGCTTCCTTCGGGGATATGTTGAAGAACTTCGAGTCGAATTCGTCCATACCGGAGACGAATCCCCCACCTGCCGCGACAGGGCGTCGGCCGGCCTCCTTCTCGGCGGCCTGCACGGCCTCCATGTCCCAACGGTCCCCGGGTACGGGGCCGGTTCCCGAGCGCCCCTCCCTGAGAAATGTGGAGAACTCCTCGGGAGTGTTGTTGTCCCCTGGGAGCCGAATGCCCATTCCGATGACGGCGATCGGCTCGTACTTCTCCAGAAGCAGGCTCCTCAGCAGGGCATCGGGGCGGGGCGAGGCCGTTTCGGTCACTGGTAGAGCTCCTTGAGAACGTCGTTGACCAGGTCTTTCGTGGAAACTTCCGCATCCTGCTGGGCCTTTGGGCCGGGCGCGGCGGCGGAGAAGTACTCGGGGACCACCTCGGTGGTCAGGAATTCGACGAGATCCCCGACCGTCGGGTGGTTGAACAGGAAGGCCGAATCGAGCGGCCGGCCCAGTTCCTGTTCGAGGCGCTGCCTGGTGTCGACGGCACCGAGCGAGGTCAGTCCGAGTTCGAAATAACTCACCTGAAGAGGCAGCACATCCTCCTCGCCCATCATCAGTTCACGCTTGAACTCCGCGACCACCAGTGATTCGAGAAGTGTCCGGCGTTCGGACGGCGGAGTGTCGAACAATTCCTGAAGCCAGGGGGTGCGCGAAGTCATGCTGCTCCTTTGTCGCGGATATTCGGTTCCGGTTGACCGCACTGGTCACGGATGGAAGGATCGGGTCCTCTAAGTCCGGTATTGCACAAGGGAATTGAGGGCTGCGTCATGACGGGGACCATCGGGGAGCAGGACCTGGAGACCGCGGCCCGCCGCCGCGCCGAGGAGCTGTACGCCAAGGACCGCACCTGTGAACTGCTCGGCATCGATCTGCGGGACGCCGGACCGGGGCGGGCGACCGTGGGTATGCGGGTCGCAGAGACCATGGTGAACGGGCACGGCACGGGGCACGGCGGCTTCCTCTTCCTGCTGGCCGACGCGGCCTTCGCCTTCGCGTGCAACACGCACGGCCCGGCGACCGTGGCCCAGGGCGCGCAGGTCACCTTCCTCCGTCCGGCCGAGGTGGGCGACGACCTGGTCGCGGAGGCCGTGGAGCGCAGCCGGTTCGGACGCAGCGGTGTGTACGACGTGACCGTGCGCCGTTCGGACGGGGTACCGATCGCCGAGTTCCGGGGCCAGAGCCACACCCTCGGGGGCCGGCCGGTGCGGCCGGCCCCCGAGAACGGTGAGTGAGTCCGTCACCTGGGCGACCACCGCGGGTCGCGGCCCAGCGACGCGAGCAGGCGGTCCTGCGCGCTCGCCGGGCCGGTCAGCCCGACCGCCGGGCGGAACGAGGCGCCGGGGCGTTCCCGCGAAGGTCCGTCGGGCACCTCCTTGCGGGCGACCTCGGCGGCGGCGAGGACGAGGTCCTCGTCGTACGCCGCCAAGATGCCCAGCGAGGCCGCGACGTCCCAGCCGTGCACCACGTAGTCCACGAGGTGGAAGCCGATCGCGCGCGGGGCGGCGAACTCCATCGTCGGGTGGATCCACGGCAGGACGACCGTACGGCCCAGTACGCCGTCGGCGGCGAACGCGTCGAGGACCCGGTCGACGGAGTCGGCGTACGCGCGGCGGGGGTCGTCGAGCGGCTTCTCCTGCCAGACCGCCTCGTCGACCGGTCCGCCCTCTGCGGCCGCGGCGAAGCCGAGGTGCTGCGCGGTCATGTGGGCGAGGAGACGCCGCAGGGACCAGGTGCCGCACGGGGTGGGGTCGTCCCACCGGTCGTCGCGGGCCTGCGCGACGATCTCCGCGCTGCGCAGCACGGCCCGGCGGTCGAGTTCCTGGATCCCGCCCTGCGAGGTGTCCGTGATCGTGTCCGTGTCGGTCATGGTCAGCCCTTCTCCACTGTGTTCTCCCGCCACCGGCGTCGACCCGACTCGGGCAGCGTGGTGATGGGGTCGTAGAACGGATAACGACGCGTGAGCGCGTCCAGATCGTCCAGTTCTATACCCGTGCGGTAGTTCTTCGTCCACTGCGAGACGCCGAGTTCCCGGTCGTACTCGACGAGTTGGTGCACCCAGCGCTTGCCGACGTAGGGCACGTCGCAGACGATCCGCGGCGTCGCGTACCCGGGCAGATAGCCCATGACGGCGTGCTGGAGCTCCTGGGCCTCCCAGACCGCGACGCGCCAGTGCTCGGCGTTCGGGATCATGTCGCACATGTAGAAGTAGTAGGGCAGGATGTTCGCCTCGCCCTGGAGGACCATGCACAGGTCCAGCAGCGCCTTCGGGGTGGTGTTGACCCCGCGCATCAGGACGCCCTGGTTGCGGATGTCCCGGACGCCCGTGTCGAGCACGGCCCGCGCCGTCTCAGCCACCAGCGGCGTCACCGACTGGACGTGGTTGACATGGGTGTGCACGGCGAGGTTGACGGACCGTCGCGCGGCGGTCCGCGCGACCCGCTCCAGGCCTTCGAGCACCGTCCCCTGGAGCCAGTGCTGAGGCAGTCCGGCGAGGGCCTTGGTGGCCAGCCGGATGTCCCGGACACTCTCCAGGTCGAGCAGCCGCATCAGGAACGACTCCAGGCGCGGCCAGGGCACGTTGGCGACGTCGCCACCGGACACGACGACATCGCGTACGCCCGGGTTCCGCTTGAGGTAGTCGATCATCTGGTCCTGGCGGTCGGCCGGCCTGAGGGTCAGCCTCTGCTTCTCCACCTGCGGGGTGGAGCCGCCCACCAGGTCCATCCGTGTGCAGTGCCCGCAGTACTGGGGGCAGGTCGACACGAGCTCCGCCAGGACCTTGGTCGGATAGCGGTGGGTGAGTCCTTCGACCACCCACATCTCCGCCTCGTGCAGCGAGTCCCGTTCGGCGTAGGGGTGGCTCGGCCACTCCTTCTCGCGGTCGGAGGCGACGGGCAGCATGTAGCGGCGGATCGGGTCGGCGAGGAAGGCGTCCGTGAAGCCGGCGGCGTCGGCGGGTGCGTCGGGCACCATGGTGTTCAGCATCTGCGGGGTCAGCAGCATCGACATGGTGGCGAACTGCTCGTGGTCGGCGGCCAGGTCCTCGTAGAACCGGTCCTCCAGTAACGAACCCACCACCGCTGCCAGCTGTTTGGCGTTCTTCACGCAGTGGGCGCGCTGCCACTGCGCGTCGCGCCACTGCGCGGGCGTCACGTCCCGCCAGCCGGGCAGGCGGCGCCAGTCGGGTTCGACGGGGATCAGGCGCTCGTACTCGTAGGGCTGCTGCGCGGGCAGGCTGTGCGGGCCCGCTGACGTCAAGGTATTCATCAGATTCCTAGCTGATCGACAGCCGGGTGCGGTGCCGGTGCAGCACGCGCTCCACCAGCTCCTGCGAGGCACCCAGATAGTTGGCCGGGTCGAGCAGGTCCGACAGCCCGGGGCCGTCGGTGAACTTGTGCGCCGCGCCGACGAGCTCCGGGGACGCCCCGAGAGCGTCCTCGAAGGTGTGGCCCGGCCGGGCGGCCCGGCGCGCCGCTTCGGCGAGCAGGCTCTTGGCGGCGGCCTTGCCCAGTACGGGCGCAAGGACGGCGTTCAGTCTCTCGGAGACCACCGCGCCTCCGGTGAGACGCAGGTTGTCCAGCAGTTGGCCGGGGAACACCACGATGCCCTCGGCGAGTTCGGCCGCGGTGCGCGCGGCCCCTTCGGCGAGGCGCAGTGCCTCGCGCAGCGGCTGC
Source organism: Streptomyces sp. NPDC002403 (assembly GCF_053593015.1). Taxonomy (NCBI): domain Bacteria; kingdom Bacillati; phylum Actinomycetota; class Actinomycetes; order Kitasatosporales; family Streptomycetaceae; genus Streptomyces; species Streptomyces sp. NPDC002403. The sequence goes on from NZ_JBSFBQ010000007.1 coordinate 213,740, forward strand.
CACTCCGACTGCCATCCCCCCGCGGAGCGTTCGTCCTCCGCGAGCAGGCTCTGCCCCAGCACGAGGGCCTGGGCGGGAGCCTGACGGGCCGCTGACACGAGCAGCGTGGCGAGCACGGGGTTGCGTTTCTGGGGCATGGCGGAGGACGCCCCGGTTCCCTCGGGTCCGGGCTCGGCCGCCTCGGCGACCTCGGTGCGGGCCATGCCCAGGACGTCCGTCGCGAACTTGCCGAGGCCGCCGGTGACCGCGACGACGGCCCATCCGAGGTCGGCGACCGGGGTGCGGACCGTGTGCCAGGGTGCTTCGGGATCGCGCAGGCCGAGTTCGGCGGCGAACGCGGCGGAGAGTCCGGCGGCGTGCCCGGCGGTGTCGAGGCCGGCCAGGCGCGCGTACTCCAGGTAGGCGGCCAGGGTGCCCGCCGCGCCGCCCAGTTGGGCGGGCAGCGATGCCCGGACCCGGCGGACCCGGTCGGTGGCGTCCAGCACCAGGGTGAGCCAGCCCGCCGCCTTGAGCCCGAGGGTGATCGGCACGGCGTGCTGGGTGAGGGTCCGGCCCGCCATCGGTGTGCCGGCGTGCTCGGCGGCGAGCCGGGCGAGCGCGTCCGCGACCCGGACGAGGTCCGCCTCGACCCGGTCCAGCGCGCGGGCGGCGAGCAGCATCGCGGCGGAGTCGAGGATGTCCTGGCTGGTGCCGCCCCGGTGCACGTACTCGGCCGCCACCGGATCGGCCCGGCGCACCGCCTCCGTCAGTACGCGGACCAGCTCCACCACCGGGTTGGCGGACCCCCGGGCCAGCCGGGCGAGCCGGACCACCTCGACGGGCCGGGAGCGGATCGTCTCCTCGATGGGTCCGAGGGCCGAGGCGGGCACGACGCCGAGCCGCGCCTGGGCGCGGGCGAGTGCCAGCTCCACCTCCAGCATGGCCGCGACCCACGCCCGGTCGCCGAGCGGGTCGCCGCCCGCGGCCCACACCGGGCTCAGCAGCCCCGCGTCGACCGCGCCGGCCGTCTCCTCGTCCGTCCGGGTCGTCTCCAAGGTCATTCTCCTTCCGCCGTCGTGCCGGGCGCCGTCGCCCCGATCGCGCCGGACCGGATCCCGGAGGCCAGACAGGCGCGGGCGATGGCGTCCGCGTCGCCGAGGATCACCGAGTCGGATCCGGGCCTGATGCCCGCGGCGGTCGCCCAGTGCACCGACTCGGTGGGAATCCCGAAGGCGAACCGGTACGGATGGGCGTCGCCCTTCGCGTCCAGCACCCGGTAGGGCCTGCCGGTGACCGCGAGGCCGCCGGTTGCCAGGCCCTTCCCGCTCGGGTTCGGGATCGTGTACGCGCTCGCGGCGCCGGTGCTCATCAGCTGACGCAGCAGCGGATCGTCCGTGGTGCGCACATCGACCTCGGGCAGCCGTGCCTCGATCAGGACGGTCGCCTCGTCCTCGGCGTCCGGGATCGCGGCGGACCGCACCAGGAACGCCTTGCGCCCGGCCGACGGGTGGACCGTCATCCCCGGCCCGGCCACCCGCAGCACCCCTGCCTCCATGAGCGCCACCATCTCCTCGATGCGGTTCGGCGGCGGGCCGATGGAGACGAACCCGTTCAGCGGTGTGTACCAGGAGCGCAGGTCGTCCCGGTACGAGTCGCCGGTGATGCCGGAGTGGTCGACGACCTGGCGGATCTCGTTGCGCAGGTCGCGCATCACGTCGAGGGCGGCCTTGAGCGGGCCGCGCACGTTTCCGCGCCGGGCCTCCGCGACGTCCTGGCGCAGATGGCCGATGAGCCACGCGTCGTAGGCCTCCGTGCCGGCGAACGTCGCCCGGCCGTACGGCCGGGCGATCCGGTCCCAGTCCCAGCGCCGGGCGCCGTCGACCGCGTACCGGCTCAGCAGCCGTTCCTCGATCTCCGCGCTCCCGCCGCCCCGGCAGAACTCATCGAGGAAGACGTCACCGTCGTACCGGCCGCGGCCCTCCGAGATCAGGGTGTGGTAGTAGACCGCCCGGACCTCCCGGTCGACCAGTGGCCAGATGTCCCGGACGAAGCCGACCGGTTCGCCCGCCGCCCGTCGGGCACGCAGTCGGCCGATCGCCTCCGGGGTCAGGAACAGCGGATGATGCCTTCCGGTGGCTCCCTTCTGGTTCTCGCCGCGCGAATGGAACGGGACACCGCGCCGGGAGCCGGCCAGCAGCACGGGTTCCATGCCGCTGGGCCGGTACCGCAGCGCGCCGCCCGTGCTGTCGCGCACGAACGAGCCGCCGCGGCCCGCGGTGAGCAGGCTCATGTAGTCGAAGAAATTGAGCCCCATGCCCCGCAGGGCGACCCGCTGCCCCGGCGCGACGCGGTCGAGATCGGCATCGGCCGGATTGCCCGTGGGCAGGTGGACGAGGCCGTGCTCGGCGGCGAAGGCGGCGAGCGCCCGCTCCTCGGCGCTGCGCGGCATGTCCACATGGCCCACGGCCAGCACGACCGCGTCGAGGCCGGTCAGCCGGGTGCCGTCGTCCAGGCGGACGGTCTGGGTGGTGTCGTCCTCGTCGAGCACCTCCCGTGCGGTCGCGCCGTGCGACTCGATGGCGATGTGGTCGGGGGCCGTGCGCACCACCCGGTCGAGGACCCAGCCGAGGTAGCGCCCGAACAGCGCCCGCGTCGGATACGAGTCCGGGCCGAGGCGCCGGCACTCCTCGTACACGTGCGGTGGGCAGGGGACTTCCTGTTCGAGGCTCTCCAGGAGCCGCGCCCACTCGTACAGGCTCGGTCCGTCGCAGATCGGCCCCTCGCAGGTCACGCTCTCGTCGGTGAACAGGGTGACCTGCGAGGCGACGGTGTTCATCAGCAGCACGGACGGCTGGTCGGCCCGCCAGACACGCCCGCCGAGACGCAGATGGGGGTCGACCAGGTGCACGGTCAGGCGCTGCCGCGAAGCGGCGGCGTTGGCACAGAGCCGCTCGACCACGGAAAGCCCTCGGGGGCCGCCGCCCACCACGCACACCGTGAGGGTGTTGTGCTGCCGCACGCGGGTGGTCATCCCTGTACGCCGCCGGTGAAGAAGGTGGCCCACCGGGTGCGCAGCTCCCGCTTGAGGACCTTGCCGGTGACGCCGGTCGGGAAGCCGTCCGGGTCGGCGGCGACGATCACGGCGGCCAGCGGCGTGAGGCCGGCGGCGGCCAGCTCCTTGTTGGCGCGCTCGCGCAGCTCGTCCGCGGAGGGCTCGACGGCACCCGGCTGCATCCTCACGACGGCGATGGGGACGTGCAGGGTGCCGTTCGCGGACGGCACGCCGACGACGGCGCAGTCCTGCACGAGGTCCCCGCAGTCCGCGAGCAGCACCTCCTCCGCGGGCAGGCTGTAGACCGGGCCGTCCTCGGTGTCGATGACGTCCACGGTGCGGTCGAGGTGGTAGAAGTTCCCGTCCTCGTCCGTGCGGGCCACGTCGCCCGTCAGCCAGTAGCCGTCGAGCTCGAAACTGCGGGTCAGCTCGGGGTCGTTCCAGTAGCCCGGAGTGCGCGAGGGAGTCTTGACGGCCAGCAGTCCGACGGTGCCGACGGGCACTTCCCCGCCGTCGGTGCCGAGGACGGCCGCGGCCGTGACCGCCTCGGTGGGCTTGCCGACACAGCGGTCGTTGCGCTCGGTCTCGGGGGTGGTCACCTGCCCGAACAGGGCCATGCCCATCTCGGAGGAGCCGAGGCCGTCGATGAACTGCGAGCCGGGCAGGGCCGCTTCGGCCTCGTGGTCGCGGGGCAGCAGCCACGGCTTGATGAGTCCGGCGGGCCGCTCGCCCAGCTGCACCAGGCGGCGTATGTGGCCGTAGTGTGCGCCGTCACCGGTGTTGAACCAGCTGTGCACCTTCGCCGCCCCCCGGGTGGGCGGCGCACCGGTGGCCAGCTCGACGAACGTGCGCGGGAAGGACGCGACCATGGTCGGCTGGAAGGCCTCCATGACCGGCTCCACCGCGGCGCGCCGCCAGTCGCTCATGACGACGGTGGGCAGTCCGAGCAGGGTGGCGGTGAGGAAGTAGCTGAGCCCGCCGGCGTGCGTGTGCGGCATCAGGGACATCAGCCGGTCGTCGGACGAGGCGGGGAACCGCTCCATCCGGGGCTCCTTGCCGGCCCAGAACTGGTGGTGCGCGAGCATCGTCGACTTCGGGGTGCCGGTGGTGCCGGAGGAGTGGATGAGCGCGACGACCTCGTCGGCGGCGTGCTGGTGCGGGTAGCCGTCGGGCAGCGCGGCACCCGGGTCGTCGAGCGGGTCGTAGGCCTTGATCTCGGCGGCCGGGACGATGAAGCGCGGTCGGCGGCGGTTGGGGTCGGCGCGGTACGCGGCGACGAGCCGGGTCGGGTCGTCGGCGATCAGACCCACCGCGCCGACGTGGTCGATGTAGCGCAGGGCGGTGCGCTCCGGCATGGCGTTGTTGATGAGCGCCGGCACCGCGCCGAGGGCGGTGAGCGCCAGGAAGTGCAGCAGCGGTTCGAGGCCCTCGCCGACGTAGACGGCGACCGGCTCGCCCTGTTCCACCCCGTTGGTCCGGTACCAGTGGGCGTACCGGTCACGCAGGGCGGCGAGGTCGCGCAGGCTGTGGCCGCGCAGAACGACCTGGCCGCGGTGGTCGGTGGTGTGGGTGAAGGCGTACGGAACGGTGTTGTTCGGGTTCGCCTCCAGTGCCTTCTGCAGGAAGTTGCCGGCGCCCAGGGTGGGGTCGGTCATGAACTGCTGCCGTACGGCGAGTGGGGCGATGGGGCTGATGGTCACGGTCGTCTCCTGAGGACGTCGGGTGGTCTCGTGGCGGTGCTGTCCGGTCGCTGTCCGGCCTCGGCCGGCCGGACTGCCCAGGGCCTGTCCGGCGGGTCACGGCCGGACAGGCCCTGCCGGTGAACGGCTCCTACGAGCCGGTGACCGCCTCGGCGGCGGCCCGTCGGCCCGATCGGATGGCGCCTTCCATGAGGCCGAAGAACTCGGTGCTGGTCTCGGTGCCGGCCCAGTGGACGCGACCGTGCGGGCGGGTCAGGCCGGGGCCGAGCGCGAGCCAGTCACCGGGGCCGAACAGGGCGGCGTAACAGCCCCGGCTGCAGGGGTCGTTGACCCAGTCGGTCACATGGAAGCCGATCGGCTCGGGCAGGCCGGGGAACAGCCGGCCGGCCTGGGCGATGGCGGCGGCCCGCTGTTCGCCGGCGGGCAGCGCGGCGAACCTGCGGGCCTCCTCACCGGTGACGAATCCGGTCAGCACGCCCGCGGAGCCGTCGGCGGGCGAGTCGTCGACGGTGGACAGCAACGGCCCGTCCGCGCTCACCGACCAGCCGGACAGTCCCTGCCGGCGCCAGAGCGGGGACGGGTGGATCAGGTGGACCTTGACCGCGCAGCCGGGTCCGGTCCGTTCCCCCGACCGCGGGGCGGGGAGTCCGGGCGTGAAGTCGATCCGGTCGGCGAGGACCGGGGGCAGTGCGATGATCACCGCGTCGGCCCGGGTGGCGCCGCTCGCGGAGCGCACGGTCACACCGGTGTCGTCCTGCTCCACCGCGGTGACCGGCTCGGACAGCCGCACCCGGTCGCCGAGCCCGTCGGCGAGAGCCTCGCTCAGCCGGTGGGCCCCACCTTCGATCCGCCACTCCTGGGCGCCCCCGGCGAAGGCGTTGAGGTAGCGCAGCCCGCCTCCGGAGCGCAGGTAGAAGGCCATGTGCAGGACGGACACGTCGGCCGGGGCCGCGGCCATCATCTCCCCGAGGAAGAGCGGGAAGAACAGCCGGCTGTCGGGGTGGCGGAGGTTGGCGTCCGCCCACTCGGCGGCCGTCAGCGAGTCGAGGTGTGCTGCGTCGGGGCCGAGCCAGGGCGCGTCGACGCGTACGGACCGGGTGACTTCGTCCAGCAGGTCGAACAACTCGCCCAGCGCCACACCGCTCAGCGGGGGGAAACGTCCCTGGACGCTCTCCGCCTCGGCGGCGCCCCGGACGTCGAAGCGGCTGTCGCCCTCCATGACCGTGGGTTCGGTCTTGAGGTCGTAGCGGGCCATCAGCTCCAGCAGTTCGGTGTGCCGCTCCCCGAGGTAGGCGGCACCGGCGTCGGCCCATTCGCCGGGTGCGATCTCGATGCCGTGCGTCCTGCCGCCGACCCGGTCGCGGGCCTCCAGGACCTGGACGTCCACTCCGCGTCCGGCGAGATCGGCGGCCGCGGTGAGGCCGGCGATGCCGGCGCCCACGACGACGACGCTCATCGGGTCACGCTCGCGACCCGGTCGGCGAGCGCGGCCGGTGTGGGTGCCTCGACGAGGTCCTCGAAGCTCAGCTCCACGCCCTCCGCCCGCGCGACGGCGCTCAGCACCCGGGTGCCCAGGAGCGAGTCACCGCCGGATGCGAAGAAGTCGGAGTCCACCGAGACGCTGTCGGTCTCCAGAACCCTTCGGAAGATGTCGACCATGTCGTCGCGACTCATCGATTGTCCTGTTCTGTAGGGCTGTTGTGGTGTTCCGTGCGGGCGGAGGCCGCGGCGGGCGTGTGCAGCCGATGGGTGCCGAGCCGGTCGATCTTTCCGCCGGCGGTGTGGACCAGTTCGGGGACGACGGTCACCCGGTGCGGGACGAGATGACCGGGCACGGTCGCGCGCAGATCACGCAGCACCTCGCGGACGAGGGCGGTGGCGTCGGCGTCGGCGCGCTGCGGCACCACGTACGCGGTCACCGTCGTACGATCCGCTGTCCGGGTGCCCACGACGGCGGCGACGCCGACTTCCGGGTGGGCGGTGAGGTGGGTCTCGATCTCGCCGGGGTCGACGCGGATGCCCCGCACCTTGATCTCGGCGTCGAGGCGGCCCTCGTGGACCAGGTGGCCGTCCGGCCGCCGGGAGACCCGGTCGCCGGTGCGGAACCAGCGAACGGGGCCGCCGGGGCCTTCGAGGGTCACGAAGCGTTCGGCGGTGACCTCCGGAAGGTTCCGGTAGCCCATCGCCAACGCGGGTCCCGCGACGCTGAGTTCACCGTCCGGACCGATGGCGTCGGTGACGTGCGGCAGCGGCTTGCCGATGGGGACGCCCCGCTCGCCCCACCAGGCACCGGGGCCGGGGGCCTCGGGGCCGTGCAGGTCCACCGCGTGTGTGATCAGGGTGGTCTCGGTGCAGCCGTAGGTGTTGATCAGCCGGACCCGGTCGGTGGCCAGGGCACGCCACTGTGCGAGCCGGGCCGGACTGACCGCCTCGCCGCCGATGACCACCGTCCTTACGCCGTCGGGCAGTTGTTCGTCGCCCTCCGCGAGGTGGCGGACGAGTTCGTGCCAGAAGGCGGTCGGCAGGTCGAGCAGGGTGACACCGGCCGCGTCGACGGCCCTGAGCAGCCGGGGTATCGAGCCGGTGTACGCCTCGTCGTGGAAGACGAGGGTGGCGCCCGTGGTGAGCGCGGGGAGTATCTCCTCCAGGCAGGTGTCCCAGTTCAGCGAGGCGAACTGCAGGACCCGGTCCGCCGGGGTGAGGGCGAAGAGCCCGCGGAGCGAGGCGACCGAGGCGGCGATGGCCTGCCTCGGCGTGAGGACGGGCTTGGGCCGGCCGGTGGATCCGGAGGTGAAGAGCGTGTACGCGGGCGCTTCCGCATCCACCGCCTCCGGAGCGGACGGGACGGGGTGTTCCTCGTCCGGCGAGGAGCGCAGACCGTCCGGCAGGGAGCGGAGATCGGGCAGTCCGACGGGCTCCCATCCCTCCGGGACAGGGGTGCCCGGCCGGGTGACGAGCACCTTGGCGCAGCCGGCGGCTTCGAGGAGTGCCCGCTGCCGCGCGACCGGGAAGGCCGGGTCCACCGGGCAGTAGGTCCCGCCCGCGGCCAGAACACCGAGGAGGGCGACGACGGTGGCCGGGGAGCGGTCCGTCAGGACCCCCACGGGTCCGGGGGCGGGCCCCAGCTCCTCGGCCGTCGCGCGGACCCCGCGCACCAGCTCCGCATAACTCAGTCCGTGCCCGTCGTATTCGACGGCACAATTGCCGGGATAGCTACGGGCCACTTCCAGAAGAGCGGGAACAATACCCGCCATCAGAATTGCCCTTCATTCGAAGGAACGCCGAGAAGGATAACGAGCCGCGAGTGAATCTTTTCTAAGTCGATCACCGAGCAAGGCATGCGCATGAAGCTATCACCACAATCACTCGACGGGTCAAGGAGAACAGGCAACGTGGTCCACATCACATGGAAATGGAGAATCCGGAACGGGGTTGTCCATCTCGGTTACATGCGGTAATAATTTAGCTAATCCACAAAGGAGGTCGACTGTACATGACGGATCCATTCCACTTGCGAATCACCGTACGGGGTTACGAACTCGACACTCAGGGACACCTGAATCAGGCCGTCTACCTGCAATATTGCGAGCATCTCCGCTGGGAGAGCCTGCGCGCAGCCGGAATCTCGCAGTCCAAACTGATCTCCACGCGAATAGGCCCCGCAGTCCTGGAGAACACCATGCGTTTCCATCGCGAACTGCGCGGCGGAGACGAAGTCGACGTTACCTGCAAGTGGGTCTGGGGCGAAGGAAAAACATTCCGCGTCGAACAGGAAATCCGCCGGGCCGACGGTGTCCTCGCCTGCGATCTGTCGAGTGTCGCAGGACTCATCGACCTGGACAAGAGGAAAATGATATCCAACCCGGCCGAACATTTCGCCAAGCTGGCCGATCACCCGGAAATCATGGGTCTCTGAATTTCGCCTGAGATTCTCCCGGCAAAGCATCGGGGAGTACCCGGGGGAGCTCCACCCCGAGGGCACTTCCGGATGCCCGGCCAGGGCCTGTCCGCGGATCGGAACCGGACAGGCCCGAGCCCCCGGTCGTTCTCACTCCGGCTCCGGCGGCCCCTGTCGTGCCGGCTGGTGCTCCGCCCGGAGCCTGGAGAGCGCGAGCACCGCCCGTCCGATGTCGACGCCCTTGCGGCCGAGCTCGTCGCCGTACCGCTCCAGCACTCCGTTCTCCCAGGCGAGCTCCGAGACGGGCATGCCCGACAGCCGCCGCAACGACTGGTCGTACCGGGCGAGTTCCACCCTGCGCAGCACCATCGAGATGATCTTCCCGTCCAGGTCGGCGAGCAGTGCGCGGACCTCCGGTTCCGCCATGGCCTCGGTGAGGTCTGCCGGTACCCCCAGCGCCGCGCTCACGTGTCCACCGCCTCGCCCCGTAAGAGCCCGCCCGCGGCAAGGGCCGCGACCATCGTCCGCGACTTGACCAGGGTCTCCTCGAACTCGGCGGCCGGGTCGGACAGCGCGATCACCGCTCCTCCGACGCCGAACGACGTGCCCCGGTCGGTGGCGACGATCGTGCGGATGACGATGCTGAGGTCCGCGGCGCCGCCCAGCGAGAACCAGCCCAGGGCGCCGGAGTACACCCCGCGTGCTCCCCCTTCGAGCCGGTCGATGATCTCCATGGTGCGCAGCTTGGGCGCACCGGTCATCGAGCCGCCGGGGAACGAGGCACGGACGCAGTCCACCGCGGAGACGCCCGCGCGCAGCGTCCCCCGGACGGTGCTCACCAGCTGGTGCACCGGCGGGTACGTCTCGACGTCGAAGAGCTTGGGAACGTGCACCGATCCGACCTCGCACACGGTGTTGAGGTCGTTGCGGAGCAGGTCCACGATCATCAGGTTCTCGGCGCGGTCCTTCTCGCTGGCCCGCAGGTCCTCGCTGAGTGCCCGGTCCTGTTCGGGGGTGGCGCCGCGCGGCCGGGTGCCCTTGATCGGCTTCGACTCCGCGACCCGGTCCGTACCGATGGTCAGGAACCGTTCCGGGGAGGCGCTGAGCACCGCCACGCCGGGGAAGTCGAGCAGTGCGCCGTAGGGGACGGGGCTGATGTCCCGCATCCGGCGGTAGGTGACCAGCGGGTCGATGACGGCGGGTGTGGAGACCATGTTGGTCAGGCAGATCTCGTACGACTCCCCGTCACGGATCTTGTCCAGGCACTGCCCGATCCGCGCCAGGTATCCCTGCTCGTCGTGGCGCTGCACGAGCGAGGCGACGGTCTGCGCCGGCGCCTCGGTGAGCGGTGGGCGCTCCTGACCGGTCTCGGCGGGGAGCAGGGCGAGCCGGGAGGCCGTGGTGTCGAGCCATTTGGTCGCCTCCGGGTCCTCGGGCCCGTTGCCGAGGCACATCAGGTACGTGCGGCGCCCCGTGTGGTCGACGACGACGGCGCGGTCGGCGAAGAGCAGCGCCGCGTCGGGGGTGGGCGCGGTGTGCGCGGCGCTCGCCCCGGCCTCGGCCTTGAGCTCGTAGCCGAGATAGCCGACGTATCCGAGGTTGAAGGAGAACGGCAGCCCGGTGCCGGCCGGCAGCGCGCGCCGCCGTAACTCACCGTCGAGGTAGTCGAAGAAGTCGCCGGCCACGTGCTCGTCGGGGCGGCCGGCCCGCTCGATGGTCACCGTGCGGGTTCCGACGCGGTAGGTGACGTACTCCGCGAGCGGCCCGCTGCCGTCGCCGAGGAAGGAGAAGCGGGAGTTCCCGTCGGCGTGGGAGCCGCTGTCGAGCCAGAAACTGTGCGGACGGCCGGCGAACAGCTCCGTGTACACGGCCTCCGTGTCGGGCAACTGCTCCAGTTCGCGTATGCGCAACCGGTACGGGGACACGGCCGGCGTCCCGGTCTCCGCGCGCTTCAGAGTCAGGTCCCGGAAGTTGGCGAGCAGTTCGCGGCCGTACTCGCTCGCTATGGACTCGGGATGGAACTGGACTCCCCAGAGGGGGCGGGTGCGGTGGCGGAGTCCCATGAGGATGCCGTCATCGGTCCAGGCGACGCCCTCCAGTTCGTCGGAGAGTCCGGTGACGGTCAGGGAGTGGTAGCGGACCACGGAGAAGGGCGAGGGAAGCCCGGCGAACAGATCCTCGCCGTTGTGCCGGATCCGGGACAGCCGGCCGTGCATCGGCTCGGGGGCGTGATCGACGGTGCCCCCGAACAGGGCGGCCATGCCCTGATGGCCGAGGCAGACACCGAGGACGGGCAGCCCGGAGTCGCGGATCGCGCGGCTGCCGACACCGAAGTCGCGCTCCCGGTCGGGGCGCCCGGGGCCGGGCGAGACCACGATGTTGTCGTAGTCGCCCAGATGCAGTGCGGACCAGTCGATGTCGTTGCGGACGACGACGGGCGGCTGTCCGTTCACTTCGCCGAGGAGTTGGTAGAGGTTGTAGGTGAACGAGTCGTAGTTGTCGACCAGGAGCGTGCGCACGGAACGGCTCATGACGTCGTGTCCCGGACCGGCCGGCCCCGGTCGGTGTCGGGCGCGTCGATCACCAGGTCCTCGACCCGGCAGGTCTCCTCGATGATCAGGTCGTACAGCCGCCGCAGGAACGTCCCGTCGATTCCGTGCTCGGCTCCGTAGCGGGCGGCCCGCTCCTGCACGACACCGATCCGGTGCGGCTGCATCATCGGGACCCCGTGCTCCCGCTTGTGCTCCGCGATACGTACGCAGAGGTCGATCCGGCTCTTCAGGGTGTCGAGCAACGTCGCGTCGACGAGGTCTAGTTCGGCGCGCAGACTCTCCAGAGCGACTTCAGCGTTCGAGGTCGTCGTCATGCCACTGCCTTTCTGAATGTCGTGGTGCAACGGGGCGGTTCCCCCTGGGCACGTTGATTCTCCGAGCCGTTCGGACAGCTCGGTGCATCGGCCAGGAAGCGACCGGCCACGTATGTCGCGCAGGACGTCAGCGATGAGGGATGGATGGGCGAGCGGGGCTGCGGACAGGGTGCCGACCAGGGCGCGTTCTTCGGATGGGACCCACCCCGTGCGGTGATGCGCACGGCCCAGTACGGCCGGATCGGGGTGAGGTCGGTGACAGGCCGAGCCTTGCCGTTGCCTGCGGCAGCGGCGCTCCGCGTGTGGTTGCCTTCGGACGAGGTCGCGGTGGCGGGATGCTCCCTCCGACTGGGTGGCAGGGATGTGCGGGAACTCGTGGCGACAGATCGCACGGCGCTCTTTCCTGCGGCCTGCCGACGTGGCGACTAGAGCAAAACACACGCCAGAGGGGCCACCAACCCTTTTAGCTGTGGCTAAAAGGGTGTGTGCGCACGGGAGTTCGCGCGGGGCCGGCGGCCGCTCACAGGCTTCGGGCTCCCGTGCTCACGGCGCCCCGGACGAGGGCCTCCCCGGTCTCCGTGAGCGAGTGGATGACCCGCTGCCCGGACCGATGGCTCGTCACCAGATCACAGCCCCGCAGGACCGAGACGTGCTGGCTGATGGCTCCGGGGGTGACATCGACCTGAGCGGCCAGCTCGCCGGTGGAGGCCGGCATGAGGAGCGCCTCCAGCACGGAGGCCCGGACACCGCCGAGGAGCGCCGCGAGCGAGCTGTGGCGGTCCTGCCCGTCGTGGTGCCAGATGTCCGCGGCCCCGGGTCTCGGGTACACGATCATCGGCTGGAGCGGCGGCAGCATGGTGAGTACCTCCGGGCCGCAGAAGACACTCGGTACGAGGACGATGCCCTGGCCGCCGAGGGTCTCCTCGAACTGGTAGGCGCTGCGGACCGAGAGGCGGTCGTCGCGCCACCCGATCCTCTCGTTGAGGGCGGAGAAGACGGAGGCCGCCCCCGCGTTCTCCATCAGCCGCATCCGGGAACGCACGTCGGAGACGAGCCCGCCGTACAGCCTCTGCCAGTACGGTTCAAGGGCCAGTTTCCAGTAGACCCGCAGAAGTTGCGTGATCTGTTCGATGGCCTTCTCGGGCTCGTCCAGCATCTTCCGGTGCAGTGACGCCGCCTCCCGGCGCCAGCCGGCCGGTGTTCCGGTGTCCCCCAGCATCCAGGCCACCTCGTCCACGAAGTGGGCGGGCTCGGTGGCGCGGACCGCCTCCAGTTCGCTCTCCACGTCCCCCGGTGACCCGGCCGGCGCCGGGGTGAGGAAGTCCGGCACGTAGCCGGTCGCCGGGATCACGGCCCGCAGAAGGCGCAGGTCGACCCCCTTCAGTCTGCCGAGGATGTCGTCCACCCATGGCTGGTGCTGGCTTCTGCGCGAGGGAGAGGCCAGCGTCCGGAAGCTGTAGACGGTCTCCCCCAGCGGAGACATCGAGAACCGCACCTTCGCGACATCGTCGGCGGTCGCGCTGTAGCTGATCAACGTTTCCCCGTCCCACCCATCGGTCCGGCGCCCTTGGATAAGGGTGCCGGTGAACGGTAGGCCCGGGAAGGTGCGCGCATGGAACCAAAACCGGACACCTGAACCAACGCGGCCACAACGGAGCATGGCCCATCCGGAATGGAAGAGGCCGTCCGCCTGCGCCCGTTCCGGCGAAAGCGGACGGCCTCGGCAAGTCCCGACCTGGATTCACGCCGGCCCGAACCGGAACAAATGAAGAGGTATTCCGGACACACTGGGTCCGATGGCCGACACGGAAGAAATCGGCCTTGAATCTGTCCGAAAATCGCAGCCTCGGGCCAGGGTGCCGAGAGGTCCGGCCGCCCTCGGCCTAGTCGGTCCCGGCGGGTTCGGCCTCCCGGGCGAGAATCGCGTAGACGTACTCGCTGCCCCAGCCCCGGTCGTCGCGGTCGTTCTCGATCAAGTGCGCTTCCCGGCGCATCGACAGCCGCTCGCAGATCCGCACGGAAGCCCCGTTGTCCGCATCGATACGGGCGAACAGCCGGTGCACGGAAAGCTGCTGAAAGGCCAGGTCACGCAGGGCGAGGGCGGCCTCGGTGGCATAGCCCCGGCCCCCGTGGTCCGGGTGGAAGACCCACCCGATCTCGGCCTGCCGGGCATGCGCGCTGGACAGCGAGACCATCACCTCGCCGATCACCCCGGGAGTGTCGCGACGGCAGACCGCCAGCGTGAGGCTGTCGCCGTCCTCCTTCCAGCCGGTGCCCTGCCCGATGCGTTCGATGACCTCCGCGCAGCGCGCGCGATCACGCGGCGGCCGGTAGAGATACCTGGCCACCTCGGGCAGTCCTTGATATGCGTGCATATCGTCCAGGTCATTCTCCGCAAACAGACGGAGAACCAGCCGATCCGTTGTCAACGGCTGTGAGAAAACAGTCGTACTCATACCCATCCGGCTTCCTCGGAAATCCATGATTGACGTCCCATCATCAGCAACTTAGACTCCACTGCGCTACCTGACCAGGGGCATCTGCAAGCGGGGGAACGCTGTGTGATGCGGCGACATGGACGATGTGCCAGTCCTGGGCGTATGTGGGGGCTCACAGCACCCCACCGCCCGCTTCTCACCGATCACCTTCAAGCGGCTCGGAACAGACGGATACGCGGCGCGGCAGTACCCGGGCCGCGGTCCGGTCGCACAACGATGTGCACTCCCACCGCACTTCACGCCCCGGTGGCAGGCGGCGTGCGCGCGGTGAATGGACGGGTGACCGCGGTCGCCCGCGTCCGCAGGCCGCCCCGGCGAACGATGCCGGCAAGGCCCGCCGAACCGGTTCCCTGCCGGCCGTCCCCTGCCCCGCGACCCCTGTCCCCCGAAACGGCGCCCAGCCCTCCGCCTCGTCGACGACCTACGTCCCGGGCGGCCCGGCCGGAGTGACCGCTCCAGGCACTACGACATCCGCATACGACCCTTTCTCACGGCTGGAGCACGCGCCCGAGCGGCGTCGTGCCCTGCCCGAAGTCACGAGGAGAATCATGCACGCAGGGCCACAGCAGACTGCCGTCGTCGTCGGCAACGGGGCGGTCGGCGCCTCGATCGCCTACGAGCTGAGCAGCCGCGGATTCCAGGTCACGCGCGTGGGCCGGGAGAACCGTCCGTACGCCGCCTCCCTCGCCGCCGGCGCGATGCTCGGCTGCTTCGGCGAGGTCACCACCTCGCTGCTGGCCAGTGACCACGGGCGGGCCAAGCTCGACATGGACCACCGGGCCCGTCGCTACTGGAACGAGTGGGACGAGCGGCTCAGCCAGGACTCGGGCGACTCCCGCACCCTCTTCAGCGCCGACGGGACGTTCGTCCTGCTCAACACGATGGGATCGGCACCCGTCGACTCCGGCAACTTCCGGGCCATCGAGGCGACGCTGCGGGAGTACGAGGAGCCGTACGAGACGGTCGACCCCGAGGAACTGGACTGGCTGGCGCCGAACGATCTCTCCCGTTCGCTACGCGGCATGTTCATCCCGGGTGAACGCGCCGTGGATTCGCACCGGTTGCTGGTCAAGCTCGATCAGGCGCTGGTGAAGGCGGGCGGCAAGATCGTCGATGCCGAGGCGCTGGGCGTCCGGGTGACGAACGGCCGCGCGACCGGCGTCGAGCTGGTGGGCGGGGAGGTCCTGTCCGCCGACCACGTCGTCGTGGCCGCCGGGGCCAGGTCCCTCACGCTGCTGGACGAGGTGGCCGGGGCACGCGCCCAGATGCCTCCCATGGTGAGCGGCTACGGAGTCTCCGCACTGGTGGAGACCGAGGACCGCGCGCTGCCCTCGTCCGTGGTGCGCACCCCCAACCGGGCCTTCGCCTGCGGTCTGCACGCCGTGCCGCGCGCCGACGGGGTGCTCTACCTCGGGGCCACCAACATCATCTCCGAGCAGCCGCGCCGCTTCGCCGCGGTCGGGGACCTCCAGTTCCTGCTCGGCTGTGCCGTGGACCAGCTGCACACCAACCTCTCCGAGTCGTCGCTGCTGTCCGTGCAGGTCGGCAACCGGCCGGTGCCCGCCGACGGCTTCCCCCTGATCGGCGCGGCCGGGGCCGAGGGCCTGTGGCTGGCCACCGGCACCTACCGCGACGGTCTGCACCAGTCGCCGCTGCTGGCCCGGCACATCGCCACGCTCGTCGAGGGCGGCACCAGCGAGTACGACTTCCTGTCGTCCTTCTCCCCGGTGCGCGCTCCACTGGCCGGCGGGACCCGTGAGCAGGTCGTGACGACGACGGTCGAGCACATGATGGCCACCGGCTACGAGTACCGGTGGAACGTCGCGCCCGAGTGGCCGCCGCGCATCGAGCGGCACCTGCGCCGTTTCTACGGGGCCCTGGTGGAGGAGCTGCACCCGTCCTTCACTCCCCCCGCCGAGCTGGTCGCCGCCATGACCGACGGCATCCGCGAGTCCCTCACGCGCTACTACGGCGAGTGGTCATGATGACGGCGGACCAGTTGCGGTCCGCCCGCGAGACGGCCCGCACCCGCCTGACCGAGGCGGGCGTGTGGGACGTCGAGGGCGACCTGGACGCGTTGGAGGAGCGCTTCCTCGCCGCGGTGACACCCGCGGCGGTGGACCGCTTCGAGGCCGCCGTCGCGGAACGCTGCCGGCGCATCCCGCTCGGCCACATCATCGGATCGGCCGGGTTCGACGGCCTCGAACTCCTCGTCGGCAGCGGCGTGTTCGTACCACGGCACGAGAGCACCGCGCTGGTGGCCTGGGCGGCCGACGAGAAGACACTGCCGTACGAGGGCACCGCGCTCGACCTGTGCTCCGGCGTCGGGGCCCTCGGCCTCGCCCTGTCGCGGCGCCGCCCCGACGCGTCGGTGACGTGCGTGGAGCGCGACGACACCTGTCTGCAGTACCTGAACCGCAACGCGGCGCGGCACCGGGACGTGCTGGGCACGGTCTCCGTGCACGCCGCCGACCTCACCGAGCCGGGCTGCCTCGACGCGTACCTCGGTACGACCGACCTCGTCATGGCGAACCCGCCGTATGTCTCCCCCGATGTGCGGCTGTTGCCCGAATGGTCCGAGCACCAGCCCCGGGCCGCCGTCTACAGCGGTGCCGACGGTCTCGATCTGATCCGCCGGATCGTGGTCCTCGCCGCCGCGGCGCTGCGTCCGGGCGGGCATCTGGCGCTCGAACACGACCGGGCGCAGCCCGAGCAGGTGCGCGAGCTCCTGCACGGTGACTCCTTCGAGGAGATCACCACCTTCGTCGACACCGCCGGCGAGCCGCGGATCACCGTCGCCCGCCGCACCCGCCAGGGAGGTACCAGGTGAGCACGGACCGGACACCGCAGAACTGGCTGACCACCCGCAGGGACCGCACGTCCTCGGCCCTGGACCAGTGCTTCGCCGAGGGGCTGACCGGGCACACCGTGGTCGCCCGCGACCGCAAGCGGGTCACCCTCCAGGACGGCACCACGGCCACGGAGTTCGTGTCGTGCTCCTACCTCGGGCTGGAGTCCCACCCCGCGCTGGGGGAGGCCGTGGTCGAGGCCGTCGGCCGCTTCGGTGTGCACCTGTCGTCCTCGCGCAACCGGATGCGGCCCTCCTACCTCCCCGAGCTGGAGGAGCTGCTGGCTCGCATCTATCCGGGCACCCAGCCCTGCGTGTTCACCTCCACCAGCAACGTCCACCTCGGCGTGCTGCCGCTCCTGGCCTCGGGGTCGCTGCCCAGCTATCCCGTACAGGGCGGACCCCATCTGTTCGTGGACCGCACCGCTCACGCCTCGATGCAGGTACTGCGCGGAATCTTCGCGCAGTTCGGGCCGGTCGACCGGTTCCGCTCGGAGGATTCCGCCTCGGTGGACGAGGCGCTGCAGCGGGCGACGGCGGAGGGGCGCACCCCCGTCCTCCTGGTGGACGGGGTCGGTTCGATGAACGGCCTCATCGCCGTGCACGACCTGGCACAGCGGGCGGCGGCCGCCGGCGGCTATCTCTACGTCGACGACGCCCACGGCATCTCCATCGACGGTGCCGCGGGCTGCGGTTACGCCTTCGACGCGCTGGGCGGCAAACTCCCCCACAACGTCGTCCTGGCCGGCTCGCTGTCCAAGGGCTTCGGCGGCTCGGGCGGCTTCCTCCTGGCCGCGTCCGGCGAGGACGTCGCCGTCGTCAGGAAGCTCGCCAACCCGCTGGTCTTCGGACACTCGGTGATGGTGCCGATGATGGCGGCCAATGTCGCGGCGGCCCGCATCCACCTCTCCCCCGAGATCGCCGAACTCCAGGCGGGGCTGTGGGCGAACGCCGCCCGGCTCGACGAACTGACCGGCGGCAAGCTCTCCAACGCGGGGCTGCGCACCCCGGTGCGCGGAGCGGTGTTCGGCTCCGAGGAGGAGGGGCTGCGCGCCGTTCGGCGCCTCAAGGAGCGCGGTGTGATCATGCTCCCCGCGTTCTACCCCACGGTGGCGCAGGGACAGTCCCTGCTGCGCTTCGCCCTCTCCGCACTGCACAGCGAGGAGGACCTGGCCCTTCTCGCGGACACCCTTGAGGAGAGCGGACACTACAGCGGCGGTCAGGAGCTCGACGGCCGTGACTGAACAATCCACTCCGCCGGCCGCGGCGGAGCGGCCCGGACCGCCCCGCCCGGGGCTGGGGCCACTGGTACGTCCCATCGCCGTGTCCCACTTCGTCACCCATCTCGGCGACGGTCTGTTCTATGTCTGCGCGGCGCTGTACTTCACCCGGGTGGTCGGCCTGGACGCGGTCACGTACGGGGCCGCGCTGACCGCGTCCTGGCTGCTGGCCATGGTGCTCAGCGTGCCTGTCGGGCGTCTCGCCGACCGGTTCGAGTCCCGGACCGTGGCCACCACCCTGCTCGCGGTGGCCGGCCTGTCGGTCTGCCTGTACCTGGTGACCTCGAGCGTGCCGCTGTTCTTCGTGGGGGCCTGTCTGCTGGCGGTCTCCAGCCAGGGCACCCAGTCCGCCCGCTCCGCCCTGGTCTCCCGCTCGTTCCCCGCCGATCAGGTCACCAGGGTGCGGGCGGTACTGATCTCGACTGCCAACGCGGGTCTGGCCGTGGGCGCGATGCTGGGCGCCCTCGTCATCTCCGTGGACACCGGCACCGCCTACCGGCTGGCGTTCGCACTGGACGCGGCGACGTTCTTCCTCGCCGCAGTGCTGCTGCTCAAGGTCCCGGCGACGCTGCGCACGGTGCCCGGCACCCCGGCGGGCGGCACCGCGGCCGCGGCGGTCAAGGGCTCGCCGCTGCAGGTGTTCCGTGACCGGGGCTACGTGGCCGTCAGTGCCGCCAACCTGCTCCTGACGCTCCACGCGCCGTTGATCGATGTGGCGCTGCCCCTGTGGATCGTCCACGAGACACGGGCTCCCGACTGGAGCATCGCCGCCGTCTTCGTCATCAACACCGCTCTGGTGGTGGTCCTGCAGTACCGGGTGTCGCAGACCGTGACCAGCATCGACGCCGGTCTGCGCAGCCTGCGCATCGGCGGGGTGCTGCTGTTCGCGGGAATGGCGCTGTACTCCCTGTCCGGGCTGCCCTCGTCGCCCTGGGGGGCCGCCGGGCTGCTCGTGCTGGCGGTCTCGGTCCTCACCTTCGGGGAGATGCGGCAGACGTCCAGCATGAACGAGATCAGCTTCCGGCTCGTGCCGGACGGCCGGTACGGCGAGTACCAGGGCTTCTTCGGCATGGGCTCCACCATCGCCGAGGCGGTCGGACCGCTCGCCCTCACCTGGCTCCTGCTGTCCCACGGCTCCTGGGGGTGGCTGGTGCTCGGCGCCCTCTTCCTCGTCTCGGCCCTGGCCATGCCGTACTGCGTCGCCCTGGCCCGACGCTCGACGCTGACAAGGGAGAACGTCCTGTGACACCGTCCGCGCCCCGCCCCGTGCTCCTGCTGCTCAGCGGCAGTCGCCGGGTCGTCGACAAGGCCCTGGGCCTCGGCCTCGATGTGGTGCACCTCCAGGCGCCCACCATGACCGACCCCTCGCTGGACCCGCTGTGCCTGCGCTCGGTCGGCGTCGACCTCCTCGATGTGCCCGGCGTCCTGGCCGTCGCCCGCACGCTCCACGAGGAGTTCGGCTTCGCCGGAGTGTGCAGCAATCACGAACCCGCCTGCACGGCCGCCGAAGCGATCGCCCTCGACCTGGGGCTGGTCGCACCGGGCACCGGAGTCGCCGCGCTGCTGCGCGACAAGGCCCGGACCCACGAGGTGCTCGACAAGGACCCCTCGCTGCGCACCCCCTGGGCCCGGCTGAACAGCCCCGAGGACGCGCTCCGGGTCGCGAGGAGCGCCGGGTGGCCGCTGATCCTCAAGCCCGTCGACGGCTCCGCCAGCCTGGGGGTGCTCAAGGTCGACGGCCCGGACGGACTCGACGACGCGTGGCAGCGGGTGCAGGGCACCCTGCGCAACGACCACCACTACCACGAGGTGTTGCCCGTGACCGGGTACCTCGTCGAACCCTTCGCCCCCGGCGAGGAGTTCAGCGTCGAGACATTCAGCATCGGCGGAGAGCACGAGGTACGGGCGGTGGTGCGCAAGCTCGTCGGCGGCTCGTTCGTCGAGACCGGCCACCTCGTCCCCGCCGGACTCGACGCCGGGCTGCACCGGGCCGTCGTCGACCGTGTCATCGCCTTCCTCGACCATGTCGGGCTGCGCGAGGGGCCCGCCCACACCGAGGTCATCGTCGGCGAGGAGGGCATCCATCTCGTCGAGTCCCACGCCCGTACCGGCGGCGACGAGATCCCCGGCCTCCTCGCCCTGGTCACCGGGCGCGACGTGGAGGCCGACATGCTCGCCCATGCCTGCGGTGTGCCGCTGCCGCCCGCCGTACCACCGCTCGGAGCCGCGGCCGTGAAGCGGTATCTGCTGGCGGACCGCACCGGCCGCGTCGGCGCGGTCGAGGGCGTGGCGCAGGCGGTCACGCTGCCGGGCGTGCACAGCGTGCAGATCTGGACGAGCCCGGGCGACACGGTGCGCCCGGCGACGGCGAGTTGGGAGCGGCTGGGCGAGGTCGTCGCCGTGGGCTCCGACACCGCCGCGGCCACCGCGGCCGCCGAACAGGCCTGCCGGGCCATCACCCTACGGATGGAGGAACAGTGAGGCTCCTCACGGATCACACGCTGCCACGACCGGAGCTGCTGACCGTCCAGGCCGAGAACCTGGCGCTCATGCGCGACGCCGTACGCCGCTCACGCACCTGTACGGCGCTGCATCCGTACGAGGGCTCCCTGACCCCCGAAGGACTGCCGCAGGTCCCCCTCACCAGCCGCGACCGGCTCGCCGAGTGGAGTGTGGATCCCGGTACGCCGAACCGCATCACCGAGGGGGACATCCGCCTGGTGCTGCGTTCGAGCGGCTCGTCCGGCCGGGTACGGACCCTGCTGCACGACCGCCCCTTCAACGAGCGGGTCGAGGCGATCGGGGCGCGCGGCCTGTGCCTCGACGGACTGGGAACCAACCCCTACGTCCTCAACTCACTCGCTCCGGGCGACCTGTTCGGGGGATTCGGCTTCGCCGATGCGGTGCTCTCCCGCCGCGGCGCCGCGGTGCTCCCGGCCGGGACGTCCATGCCCGCGCACCATCTCGCCGAACTGATCACCGATCTCGACGTCGGCGCGATGGTGGGTCTGCCGGGTTACGTCGAGCGCCTGCTGGCCGAGATCCCGGCGGAGATGCACAAGCTGCGCACGCTGTACTACCTGGGAGAGCGGATGGCCTCACCGGCCGCCGAAGCGCTCGTGGCGGCCGGCTGCGCCGTGCGCTCGTTCGCGTACAGCACCACCGAGACCGGGCCCATCGGATACCAGTGCGGTCATCTCACCGGTACCGACCACCATGTGCACGAGGACCTGGTGATCGCCGAGGTCGTGGACGACGACGGCCGGCGGTTGCCGGACGGGGTACCCGGCATGCTCGCGGTCACCGTGCTGGCCGACAGCGGCACCGCGCTGGTGCGCTATCTCGTCGGCGACCGCGCCAGTCTCCGGCCCTCGGCATGCCCCTGCGGCTCGACGGCCCAGGTGCTGCGCATCGGGGCCCGCGACGACGTGTCGGCCAATCTGATCGGCACCCTGGTCACCCGTTCCATGTTCGACACGGCGCTCGGCCTGCCCTCGGACGCCCGCTACCAGGTCGGGTACGGCTCACAGCGGGGAATGCTGCGGCTGACCCTGCGCGGCGCCGCGCTGGGCGGCCTGACGGAAGAGGCGGTACGGGCCGCCCTCGGCGGGCACCAGACCCTCCGCAAGGTCGTCGGATCAGCGATCTTCGCCGGCCTCACGGTCGACGCCGGGGCGACGCCGCGGATCACCGCCCGTGCCAAGGCACCGTTCTTCTGGAGCGAGGAGGACGGCGATGACCGCGACTAGGGTCTCGGACGAGGCCGGGACATACGCCCGGGAAGACGTGCTGATGGCGGAGCCGAACGGAGCCGACGACCGGTGAAGACCCTCATCATCGACAACTTCGACTCCTTCACGCTCAACATCGCGCAGTACCTGTACGAGGTGACCGGGGTGCAGCCGGTCGTGCTGCCCAACACCGTCGCCTACGACGCCCTGCCGCTCGACGAATGCGGCGCCGTCGTTCTCTCCCCGGGCCCCGGACGACCGTCTCGCAAGGCCGATTTCGGGGTCTGCCGCGAGATCGTCGAGCGCTGCGGACTGCCGCTGCTCGGCGTCTGTCTGGGGCATCAGGGCATAGCCGAGTTCTTCGGCGCGCGCACATGCCACGCGCCGACGCCCGCGCACGGCGTCGTCGACACGGTCGCGCACCTGGGCACCGGCCTGTTCGCCGGGCTTCCGCAGGACCTGCCGGTGGTGCGCTACCACTCGCTGGTCAGCACCGATCTGCCGGACACCCTGGAGTGCACCGCCTGGACGCGGGACGGTCTCGTCATGGCCCTCGCGCACCGCTCCAGGCCGGTGTGGGGGGTGCAGTTCCACCCCGAGTCCATCGAGTCGGCCGGCGGCCACGAGGTCCTCGCCAACTTCGTCGCGCTCGCCGCCCGCCACCACCGCGGTGACGGCACGGCGCCCGTCGACGGGGCAGCCGGCACCGCGGTGGACCTGGCGCCGTCCGTGGCGGCGTTCCAGAGGGCGGGCGGCGCGCTGCGGATGCGTCTGGAGACCGGGACCGTCACGGACCCGGAGCCCCCGGAGCTCTTCTTCCGGAACCATTACGCCGAGCGTCCGTACGCGTTCTGGCTCGACTCCGAGGGCAGCGAGCACCCGGGCTCCCGGTACTCCCTGATGGGCGCCTGGGGCGAGCGGGGCGATGTCGCCCTCGGCTACGACCTGGCGGGGCGCCGCCTCACCCTGCACGGACCCGACCGCACCGAGGAGGTCACCGGCGATGTCTTCACCCTCCTCGGGGAAATCGTCGACGCCGTCGAGGTCACCGTGCCCGCGGACTGGCAGCTGCCGTTCCGCGGCGGTCTGGTGGGATGGTTCGGGTACGAACTGAAGGCGCTCACCGTCGGCGACGAGCGCCACCCCTCGCCGGAGCCGGAGTCGTGGTTCCTCCACACCCGTTCCTTCACCGTCTTCGACCACCATCGCGGTCTCGCCCTCGCATGCCGCCTGGTCCCGGTGGACGAGGGCGCCCCGCCGGCACCGGACGTCGCCCCGCCCCGGACGGCGAGGAGCGCGCCCGAACCGGGCGCGGGTGCCGCCCCGTACGCACCGGGACCGGTCCGCGAGCAGCTGCTGAACCTGCGCGACGACCGCGGCGCGTACATCGCGAAGATCAAGGAGAGCCAGCGCCTCATCACCGACGGCGAGAGCTACGAGATCTGCCTCACCAACCACGCCGAGCTGCCCGGAGTGGACGAGGGTCTGCCCGCGTACACACGCATGCGTGCGGTCAGCGCGGTTCCCGCCGGCGCCTATCTGCGCGCCGGTGGCATCGAGGTGCTGTGCTCCTCGCCCGAGACCTTCCTGCGCGTGGACGAGAGCCGCATCGTGGAGTCACGGCCCATCAAGGGCACCCGCCCGCGGGGCGCGACGCCCGAGGAGGACGAGGCGCTGCGGCGGGAACTGCTGTCCTCGGAGAAGGACCGGGCCGAGAACCTGATGATCGTCGACCTGGTCCGCCACGACCTCAACTCGGTGTGCGTGCCGGGCAGTGTCCACGTCCCGCACGCCTTCTCCATCGAGAGCTACTCCTCGGTCCATCAGTTGGTGTCCACCGTCCGGGGACGGCTGCGGCGGACCGAGTCCGCGCTCTCGGCGGTACGTGCCTGCTTCCCGGGCGGCTCGATGACGGGCGCCCCCAAGAAGCGGACGATGGCGATCATCGACGAACTCGAGGGCACGGCGCGAGGCATCTACTCGGGCGCCCTGGGATGGCTGTCGTTCTCGGGTGCGCTCGATCTGAACATCGTGATCCGTACGGCGGTGGTACGCGACGGCACGGCCCGGTTCGGCGTCGGCGGCGCGATCACCGCGAAGTCCGACCCCGACGAGGAGTACGAGGAGACCCTGGTCAAGGCGAGCGTGCCCTATTTCGGGCTGCGCGGCTGGCAGCGGGAGGACAAGGCATGAACAACACGACCGCGGCGGCTGCGACGGCTCCCCGGCGCACGGTGCTGCTGGGCGCGGCCGGCACCGTCGGACGCTGGTACCGCACCCATCTGACCGGCGCCGCCGACACCGTGACCACCGCCGACCTCTCCGCCGGCGCGGACCATGACGTGGACGTGCGCACGCCCTCGGCGGGCCTGCGCTCGGCCGTCGCCGCCGCCGACGAGCTGGTGCTCGCCCTGCCCGAGGACGTCGCCGCGGCGTGCCTGCCGTGGCTGGCCGGGTCCGCCCGCCCCGAGGCGGTGGTCGTGTCGACCTGCTCGGTCCAACTCCCCCTGTTCGAGGCCGCGTCGGAGCTCGGTCTCCGCCCGCGACTGCGCGGCGTCAACCCGATGTTCTCGCCCACCCTGCCCTCCATGGGCCAGTCGGTCGTGGTGATCGCCCCTGAGTCCGCGACGGACGCGGACCCGCACGTCACCCGGATGTCGGCTCGTCTTCGAGCCGGTGCCATGACGGTCTCCGTCATGAGCCCGTCCGACCACGACGCGTCGATGTCCGTGCTCCAGGCGCTGCCGCACGCCGCGATCCTCTCGTTCGTGGACGCGCTCCTGGCCGCACCGGTGGACGTGGCCACCCTGATGCGGATCGCTCCGCCCCCGGCCCGCACCCTGGTGGCGCTGGCCTGTCGCATCCTGGCGGCCCCGCCGGAGATCTACTGGGACATCCAGCGCGCCAACGCGCAGGGCAGCGCGCGTCGCAAGGATCTGATGTCCTCGCTCCAGCGGCTCGACACTCTCGTCGACGCCGACCGGGCCGCCGGCTTCCACACCTCTCTCGCCTCGGCGGCAGAGGAACTGGGCCCCTACGCCGCCGAGGGCGCCCAGGAGTGCCAGGAACTGTTCGAGCTGATCCAGCGGCGCAGGACGGCGCGGCAGACGGGAGCCGACGCGGCGCCGGACGCCGTACCCGCGG
The DNA here is from genome assembly GCF_053593015.1 of Streptomyces sp. NPDC002403. Lineage (NCBI taxonomy): Bacteria > Bacillati > Actinomycetota > Actinomycetes > Kitasatosporales > Streptomycetaceae > Streptomyces > Streptomyces sp. NPDC002403. The sequence continues at coordinate 238,736 of NZ_JBSFBQ010000007.1, forward strand.
CGACCGGCGCCCGCCCCGCCCCCGAGCCCGAAACCACCGAAGACCAGCCGGGAGACCGATGATGTCCGCAGCCACTCCGCCCCCCGCGAAGACCGAGCACCACCTCGCCGTCTTCGGTGACCTCTTCGACATCCCCGACCGGGCCCTCAAGATCCTCGGCGGCGGCGTCCGGATCACCCTGTTCGTCCCGCGGTCGCGGCTGGCGGCCTGCGACGGCGTCGAGCACGCCCACGCCGTGATCGCCCTGGCCGACGACGCCGACGCGACGGCGTGGACCGACGCCGTGCGGGCCGTGCACGCCGCGGTGCCGCTGACCCATGCCCTGGCCCTCGTCGACCACTTGGCGTACGAGGCGGCCGTGGCGATGTCGGCCATCGGTGTGCCCTTCCACGCGCCGGCGGCCATGGAACGGGTGGCCGACAAGGCGCTGATGCGCCGGGCGCTCGACGAACGGGGCCTGTACCCGGTGCCGTTCCGTCTCGCCACCGGCCTCGACGAGGCGCGTGCCGCCGTCGCCGGGATCGGGCTCCCTTGTGTCTTCAAGCCGGTGTCCGGCACCGGCAGCGCCGGCGCGGTCATGGTCCGCAATGAGGAGGACATCGACGCCGCCTACCGCGAGGCGTCCGGACACGGCAAGGACGTACTGGTCGAACGGTTCATGACCGGACCGCAGTTCAGTGTCGAGGCTCTCTCGGAGAACGGCCGGCATCTCGTACTGGCCATCACCCGCAAGTACTCGGATCCCGCCACCCTGGTGGAACTCGGCCATGTGATGCCGGCCCCCCTCTCCGAGGGCGAGGCGGCCGCCGTGGCCCGGTGCGCCGAGGACGTCCTGGACGCCGTGGGCCTGACCTACGGCCCGAGCCACACCGAGGTGATCCTGGGCCCGGGAGGTCCGGTCCCGATCGAGACGCACGCCCGGGTCGGCGGCGACGACATCTGGCTCATGGTGCACGCCGCGACCGGGATCGACCTGGACACGGTCCAGCCCGACCAGGCCCTCGGCCGGTGCGTCCTCGACGAGGTGCGCTCCACCCTGCGGACGCACGCGCCCCGACGCCCGTACCAGGCCGTGTGGTTCGGAGCGTCCCGCGAAGCGGCCACATTCACCGGCGCGGACCTGCCCACCGGCGACCACGTCCAGGTCACCGCCCTGCGCACGAAGGGCGACCCGGTGCGACCGCTGGCCTCGACGAACGACCGCGTCGTCAAGGTGCGCGCGACCGGCACCACCGCGGAGGAGGCCCTGGCGCTCGCCCGCGAAACAGCGGCCGAAGCCTGCGCGGCCCTTTCCCTGGATCTGTCCCTGACCGATCCCTCGCGCACTCTGTGACGGCACCCGGGAGGGGGTGATCACGCGGCCCGACCGCCGGAGGCACCGGTGGCCGGCGACCTCCGGGACGGGATCGGCCCCACTGCTCAGGAGGTGTACCGCGTGGTGCACACCGCGGTGATCCACTGCCCGCCGCCCGCATGGCTGATCGCGCTGTTCTCGGCTTCGGCCTGACTCGCACCGTGGCCACCCCAGTAGCGATGGGTGTCGGGGTTGTAGGCCACAGCACCGCAGCCGTTGGCGAACGTCACGAGGACCTTGCAGCTGCCGGGACAGCTGTTCAGCGCGCCCTGTTGGGCAGCGCCGGCGGATCTGTGGTCCCAGGCTCTGCCGTAGGCGCCGTTCGTCGCCACGGCTATGGCGCCGTAGTAGTTCGGCCGGGGAGCCGGCGCAGGCGGCGGGGCCGGGGCCTGCGTCGTTTCGGGGGCGGGATCGTCGGTCGGCGGATCGGGTTCCGGTGCCTCCGTGGACGGATCGGGGTCCGGTGCCTCCGTCGACGGGTCCTCCGTCGCCGTGTCGACCGGGACGACGGGATCCACGGTGGGGGCGTCGTCCGCCGGCTCGTCGGGCACGTACGGATAGGCGGAAACAGTGGGGACCGCGGAGGAGCCGGAGTCGTCGCCCGCCGTGCTGTGGCCGTGCGCGAGCGCGGACACCAGGATCACTCCCACGATGGCTGCGGCGACACCCGCGGCGGTCCTGCCCGACGACTTTCCACCCGGGTTTCCTGCCGGGCCCGTTCTGACCCCGGGGGACGTGGGTACCGCGGGCCGTACGTGGTGCGGCGCCGTGGGCTGCACATGGTGCGGCGCAGTGGGCCGTGCGGGGCGCGGCGTCGGCGGCCTCGGGGCCTTGACCTTGGTGCGCTTGCCCGGATGGGTCCGTTTGCGCGCCTGTTCCAGTGGATGGAGCCACTCCGCCAGCGCCGGTCGCCGGGCCGGGTCGCTCCGCGTGCTGCGCTGCGCGAGGTCCGCGAGTTCGGCCGCGACGCCACGCAGCGGCCCCAGATCCGTACTGACCTGGTCCTGGTTGAAGATCCTTGCGGCGATCAGCCCGAACTTGTACGTGTCGGAGGCCGGTGTGGCCTTCGCCGACTCCGGGACGCTCCAGCCGGTGGTCTCGACCTGGGGCAGTACGTCCTGGGTGCGGTACCGCATCGAATCGCAGTCGATCAGCAGGACGCGGGGCGCGCCGTCCAGGGTGAACAGGACGTTCTTCGGCGAGAGGTCGCCCACCACGACGCCCCCCTTGTGCAGCCGGCTGAGCGTCGAGGCGAGGTCGGTGAGCAGGTCCAGCCTGGTGCGGTCGTCGAGCGTCAGCCCGATGGTCTGCAGGAATGTTTCCGGGTTGAGCAGGAACTCCAGGCCCTGCTGTTTGACACCGCCGATCGCAGCGCTGTTCAACTCGAACTCGTTCCCCACGCGCTGCATGAGGAATCCGACCACGGTGGTGCCGGAGTTCGCCGGGAGCGGCAGTTGCGAGGGCGCACTGCCCGTGTAGACGATCGCGATCGGCCAGGCCAGCCGCTCGGACAGAAAGGACTGGTCGGCGGGGTCGAGGGTGGAGAGGGAGGCGGCGAGCGCCTGCAGCGCGGCGGGGTCCGGGCGCACCTGTGGCCGGTACTCCTTGTAGGCGAGCTGTCCGCTCAGCCTGCCCGGTGCCCGGGGCACCCCGTAGACGATGCCCTGCCCGCCGTCGCCGAGGCGGTGCGTCGTGTACGGCCCGAGCTGGTCGGGCCGTACCCACGGGACCTTCACCGGGGGGCTCCCGGTGCCGTCTCGCGGGGCCACAGCGCGATCAGGGTGCGGTCGTCCCCGAACGTCTCCCGGGAGAAGTCCAGCAGGTGCGCGAACCTCAACGGCGTCACGGGGCGCCGGAGTTCGGAGCGGAACAGGTGTCCCACGGCTCCCTCACCGTCACCGAGCGGGTCGCCGAAACCGTCGGTGCCGATGAGCAGGACGGTGCCGGGTTCGAGGACGCAGGACACGGGGCGGACGACCGCCGGGACGAGGGGCAGCGGGTCCACCGCGGACGACAGGAGCCCGTCCGGCCCGGTCCGCTTGCCGCCGCCCAACGCGTGGAAGCGGTCGTGCCTGAGCTGCCACACACCGGAGTCGCCCACCCAGACCACGGTCACCTCCACCCCCCGTTCGGTGGGTGTGGCCGTGCCCGCGACCAGGGTCGTACCCAGCAGCTCGGCCGTCTCCTGCACCCCTGCCTCCTCCCGCAGGTGCAGAAGCCGGCGGGCCTGCTCGCGCAGTTGCCAGTGCACGGTGGACAGCAGCTTGTGCCAGTCGGCGACGAAGCCACCCTCGTTCCGCACCTGCGACAGCATCTCGTCGACCGCGCTGCGGCACGCCAGCTGTGAGCCGATGTGCGGCTGGTGGGCCTCGGACACACCGTCGGCGACGGCGAACACCACGGTGCCGGTGCCCTGGTCCCACGCGATCGCCGCGTCGTCCTCGCGCTGCGTGCCGTCGTGCCGGTGCTCGTAGCCTCGTACGGACGCCAGCCGTACGTCCAGGGCCGCCGTCGACCAGCCGTCGCAGACGGTGTCGGGACGGTAGGACATCCCCGTGGGCGGCACCGGGTCGAAGGCCACCACGGCTCTGTCCACGACGACAGGACCCCACTGGTCCACGGGGGCGTTCGGTGGGTGCGGGACACTGCCCGGGTGCCGGAGCGGCGCCGGAGCGAGACCGTGTCCGGCCACGCCTGTCCCCGGGCCCCACGGCGCTTCATCGGCCATGCCGTCGGGCAGGCCACGGGGCGCGCCCCGTGACGCCTCGCCGAACCGATGGCCCTCCGGGTTCTGCGGCGGCGGTGTCGGTGTCGCCCGCGGCGGCATCGGCGGTGGCCCCGGTGGCGGTGGCACGTACCCGGCGGGTTCGCTCTGCGTCTCCCCCCGGCGGCGGTTGAAGCGCGGCACCATGTCAGATCACATCGATCGCTACGGTGAAACCCTCCGGCTTGTCGACCTGCAGGTGCGGGTTCGACGAATCGAGTGAGCGGCCGGAGGCGATCACACTCTTGGTGAGGGCGGCGCAGAACTTCGAGATGGCCGCACCGACATCGATGCCCCTGTCGGCGACGAAGCCGAACTCCGCCCGCGTGGCGACCTTGTTGATGGTCTCCGCGTCCGCGTCACCGATGCCGCAGGCGATGATGTTCGGCGCGGCGGGTGTCACCGAGCGGTCGGTGAGGCGGCGGAGCGTTTCCTGCCAGTTCTCCCCGCCGTTCGGAACTCCGTCGCTGAGGAAGAAGACTGCGGGCCTGTGCACCTGGTAGCCCTGGCTCTTGAGCTCCTTGACATCGACCGGGATACGGTTCGCGAGGTCCTCGAACGCCGCGGCGTAGCTCGTCGATCCGCGGGTGTGCAGCTTCGGGAACTCGTTCGCACTGCGCAGGTCCACCTGGTGCAGCCGCTCGATGACGTCGTCGGAGAATCCGAGTACCGAGAAGCGCACCTTGGCCGCCGCCATCGGCTCTCCCAGCAGTGCCTGATGCAGTGACCGCAGCCCGTCGTTGAGGTCGTCGATGTGCTCGTACATCGAGCCCGATTCGTCGGCCAGGACGTAGATGGGGAGCAGATGCCCCCGGTTGCTTTCCTTCATCGTCAGTGTGTCCGTCTCGTCTCGGCTGTGACTGCCTGTTGTGTGCCGCGCTTTCGGATTGGGAACCACGTGCTGTGCGGGACGCTTCTCCGCGGGCCCCGGTTCCCTTCCGGCCGGGTCCGGATCCGGTGGGCCGGCGGGCACCGTCGCGCATCGGAGTGCCTCACCCCGTCAGTGCGCAAAGGACTTGGGATTCACCGATCCGGTGAGTCCGCCTCGTTCCCCTGTTCCAGCACACCAGGCGGGCTGGTCGCGGACCGGGCGGAACCGGGGCGGACACCGGCGGCCCCGTCACCCGTGAGCGTGTGCGTCAGCAGGTCGGCCGAAGCGGCCCGGCGCACGATCAGATGAAGGTCCCAGTCGGCCCCGCGGGCCAGTTCCGCCTCGACGGCCGCCCACAGGGCGTGGAGGCTCTGCTGGTACGACAGCCCGCCGCGTCCGGAGCCGACCAGGGGCAGACACACCGAACGCAGCGGCGGGTCGAAACGGTCGCGCTCCTCGGCCAGCGTCGTCAGGGCCCGGGCCACCGCCCGGGTCACGTCGGCGGGCAGTACGTCGTAGTCGTTGGTCCCGGCCCGGGGCACGGCGACGGCCGCGTGGTAGATGCGGCGTACGCCCTGCTCCGCCAGGGCGCCGGAACCCGTGGCCGCCACAGTGCCGGGCAGCACCGGGCGTCCCGATGTGTGCTGCCGCGCGGCCCACTCCCGCAGTTCGTCGCGGATGCCGTCCTCCACCAGGTCCCCGGTCAGGCCACGTCGCGCCCCGGCCCGGCGCAGCGAGGCCGATACCGACGACTTGTACGCCTCGGGCAGCGCGAAGTAGGTGTTGGCGGGCGAGACGATCACGTCCACGTCCCGCAGGAGATCGACGGGATGGATGTGCAGGGTCACCGGTACCGTCCGGCCGCCCGCCCGCGCGAGGAGTGCGCGGTGGGTGTCCGGGGCCGACTCGTCGGGCGGGACGTGCCCCGTCGACTGCACGAGCTGCACGATCTGTTCGGCGATCTGGTTCAGCACCATCGGCTCGTGGTACTTGCGGAGCCGCTCCACGCTGACGCCGTAGACCCCGGCGGCGCGCCTGCGCCGGTCGGCACCCGGCCAGTCGCGGGTGCCGGGCGTCAGACCCAGCGTGTACGCGGCCGCCTCCTGCAGGCTGCCGCCGTCCAGCCGCGCCACTGCCTGCCGCAACAGCTGTTCCACCGCGGAGGAGGGCGGCTGGCCGGTCAGCGCCGCGGCGTGCGCGAGGGCCGGCAGCTCCAGCGAGCGCAGCCGGACGATCCCCGCGCGACGGAGCACCCCGAGGTCACGGACGACCGAGGCGTGGTCGGCCGACGTACGGTCGGCCGGCCCGTGGCCGTCCGACGCATGACCGGCCGGCTCGGATGGCATGGCTGTCCCGGATGGCATGACGACAAGGATGCTCCTTGCGACAAACCGCCACAAGCGGTCAGCCCGGCTCTCCCGGGACCACTGCCGCGCGCAGGGGCGCGAGCAGCCGGTTCGCCTCCGTGATCCCCGTCGGCGACCCCAGGTCGATCGCCTCCCTGCCGGGATCGGGCTTGAGCGGGTCCTCGCCGCAGCGGTCGCCGAACAGGACCACCGCGTGCCGCGGCCGGTGCCGTCGGGACTGCCACACCAGGCCCTGGGCCTGCGGGACTTGAGTGCGCAACTCGCTCGCCCAGCGCCGGGTCTGCGCATACCCCGCACCCTCCGTCTCCAGGAGCCAGGAGTCCTGGCACGCCGCGGCCAGGTCCTCCTCCGACAGCAACCGGATGAGCCGCAGCTCCACCCGGGTCCGCAGCAGGGTCAACGAGCGGCCGGCCACCCACGCGCGGGGCACCAGGCGCAGGCCCGTGTCCGTGTCGAAGGCCAGCGAGCGCAGCAGCACCTCGGCCAGCGCGGTGGCCGGTTCGGCTCCCGCGTACAGGAAGGGGTACGAGTCCTCGGGGGTGCCGTCGAAGCGGTTGCCGCCGAAGTGGGAGTCGGCGGCAACCGGGTTGAACCCCTCGGCGGGGCGGCCGCTGTTGTGGCAGCGCCACAACCCGGTTCCGGCAGGCAGGACGCACTGGTGCGGCGTCATCCGGTACGCCGTCGGCGGATGGCGGTCGGGCATCAGTCGACCTCCAGCATCGCCGAGGCCGCACCGACCAGCAGGTCCTCGGGCAGGATGCCGAGCAGTGTCGCGGGCCGCCCGCCCAGCCACTCGTTGCTGCTCAGCCACCAGTCGGCCGCGCCCCACGGGTCCTGGTCCGCGAGGAGCAGCCGGTTGACCCGCCGGACGACGGGGATCGGCGCGCCGCCACCGGCGAACTGGAATGCCGGGTAGCGGGGTCCGTCCACCGGATCGTCCAGTGCGATGAGCCCGTCCGTACTGGCGCAGCAGTCGCGCACCTCCCGCGCCGACAGCGACGGCTGTGCCAGCAGCCGTCGCTGTACAGCCGCGATGATCCCCTCGGGGTCCGCGGGGGGAGCGGGTGCCGGGCCGCCGGACGTGGTGAGCCAGGTGTGCAGTTCCCGCGCCTGCTCCACCACGCGGGGGCAGGAGATCGCCGGACCGGCCAGCCGGAGGCCGTCCAGCGCGGTACGCATCGGATGTCCGGGCGGAAGGATGTCCAGCAGCGCCAGCCGTACCCCTTGCACGGCCCTGCGCACCTCCCGTTCCGCCTGCTGCGGAGTGGCTGCGAGCGCACCGAGCCTGGACACGAGCTCGTCGCGGTCCGCGTCGTCGAGCGCACTGCGGAGGTCGTCCCAGTGCAGGCGGACGAGATCGAGCAGTTCCTCCGGATTCATGTGCCCCCCTCCATGGCCACAGTGGTGGCCGACAGCCCCGGATGCCCCTGGTGGGTGAAGGCGGCCCACACCGACAGCCGGTCCAGTCCCGGCTGTCGGGCGTCGCGCGCCAGCGCGCCCCCGACACTTCCGGGAACCCTGCGCCGGGGGTCGAGCATCCACAGCTGCGCCGACCGCAGGGCGCTCGCCGGGGTCTGTCCCTCGACCGCCACGAAGTGGTGGAACACCGCCATCATCAGTGCCGAAGCGCCGTCGGACGTCCTCCATCGCGACCCCACCACGTTCCGCGCGCCGCGCGCCACGAACGCCGTGGCCAGCGTCAACGCCTCGTCGTGATCACGGGTGCTCAGGTCCGTCTCGCAGGCGCTGAGCACGACCAGCGGTCCGGCACGACGGGGTGGGGCGGCGGCGGTTCCGGCAGTGGCGGGCATGCCTTCTGCGCCGCCGTCCGGGACGTCCAGCAGCCGGGTCACGGTCAGCATCCCCAGGTCCGGCAGAGCCCCTGGGCCGCCCCGCTCGGCGGGCCACGCCTCGCTGTCGCCGGGGAACGCCAGGCTCAGCGCCGATGCCGTCGGCCGTGGTCCGGCGGACCCGTGCGACGCCACGTGCAGCAACGACGCCTGACCCAGTTCGGCGAGCAACTCGTCCGGTGTTCCGGGTGCTTGAAGCGCTGTGGGTGCCTGGTAGAACTCCCCGTAGAGCCGTGCGCGCGGATAGAACGCACGGTGCAGCGCGCTGATCTCTCGCTCCGCGTGGGTGAGGTCCATCCGTGGATCGGCCACAAGGACCGGTGACGCATCCACCGGGAGCCGGTCGCGGCCCACCGCCGCGAGGAACTGACTGCCCGACGCCGCATAGGTGACTACCAGGTCCTGGCAGGCGTAGCGGTATTCGCCCCGGTCACGACGGCGCGCGGCGTGCCACGGCACGACGCCGAGGTTCCCGCACGGCACCAGCACGAGGCGGAGGGGGCCGCGCCCGGGAGCGGGCCGCGCCGTGTCGCACCCCGCGCGGGCGGCGAGGCGGGCTTCGAGCTGTTCGGTCAACGGTCCCATGACCGCGTACGAGGCCCAGTCGCACAGGCGGCCGAGAGCCATCTCCCACCTGCGCTCGGACACCTCGCCGCCCACGCGGGAACGGGCAGCCGCAGCGCTCAGGTACTCCGCCAGAGGGCCGTTCGACGTGGCGAGCAGCGACGGCAGGTCGAGCACCTCCGGCTCCTTGTCCGGCCACAGGGCGATCGCCAGCCCGTGGGCTTCGCCCTGCCCGGGCAACAGGTAGACCAGTACGTCTGCGTCGCCCGCCGCGACTCCCGCTCTCAGCGCGGCCGTCGACGGTGTGGCGAACAGTGTCGTCCGGCTGTCGTGCTGCCGGTAGCCGAGCACTTCCAGGGTCTGCCGGCGCAGGCTGCCGGGAAGGAGCCTGCCGCCCTCCGTGTGCGTCGCTCCCGTCTCCTTCCGCCAGGTGTCGGCGAGTTCCCGGTGCCCGCGCGCCGCCAGCAGCTCGGGAATTCCCGCGGAGGCCGAGGCGGCGTGCAGCACCAGCGCCCGGCCCAGCTCCAGGGCCGTCACCGCCGCCTCCGGACGGCCGCAGCCGATCGCCGTGCGGGCGGTCATGAGTGCCCGGTTGGCCGCGGACCGGGCCGCCTGCAGACCGTGCTCGGAGCCGACCTGGAGGAGTACGTCGGCCGAGACGGCGTGCAGGGCGTCCAGCCCCGCATTGGTGGCGGCGTGCACTTCCTCCGGGTTCTGCGTCCGGAAGAACCGCAGCCAGTACGCCGTGACGAGGTGCCACAGCGCGTCCGTCGCGAAAGCCGTTTCCCGGCCCTGCCGGGCGCGTTCACGTATCCGCTCCAGGCTCGCGATGGCCCGGTTCAGGTCGGTCGGGTCATCGGTGTGCTGGTACCGCTCCATCAGGGCGAGCGCCGTACGGAGCTCTTCGACCTGGCGCTGCATGGGCATCGCCGGAGCCACTCGGCCCGCAGGGCGCAGGCTCTCCTCGACCAGCGCCGGATCGCTCTCGTAGTGCCCGCGAAGGAGCTTCGCCTGCCTGTTCAGCTCGCCCAGCTTCTCGTCCCAAGGGGGTGGTGCCGACCGCGCGCACTCCTCCAGGAGCGCGATCCCGCGCTGGATCTCCGACTCGTCCTCCAGCAGCGAGCCACGGGCCTGATACGCCTGGCTCAGCGCCAGCGGAACGAGAATCCAGGAGGAATGGTCTCTCGGCACGGTCGCCTGGAGACGCCGCAGTTCGAGCAGGACGGCGTCCAACTCGTCCAGATCCTCGTCCCGTTCGCCGCGCCAGATCCGGGAGAGCACCGAGAGGAGACGAATCGCGTTGAGGGCGTCGCCGTCCGGGCCGGAAGCGGGAACTGCGTCCTCCAGGCCCAGACCGGCCTTCATCTCCTCGGTCACGCGGTGCGCGAAGTCGTCGTCCTGGTAGCTGCCGCCGATGATGCTCGCGCCGTGCAGCAGGACGGAGCGCATGGCCTTCATGGGGAGGGTCATCGGGTGCCCCGGCGCCAGCCGGTCCGTGGCCTCGGCCATCTGGCGCACGGCCGTGTCCAGCAGCGTCGGGTCTCCCGTCCCGATCGCTGCCGCTGCCGCGAGCAGCGCGGCGGAGATCTCGGCGTCGGCCTCGCCGGAGACCCGACGGGTGGAACCGCCCTCCGCCGGCTCCCGGGGCACGCCGTCGCGGCCGGCTGCTCCGCGCGGCGGCGACGATCGCATCCCAGGGACGTTCCGCAGCCCCATGGACTCGGCCAGTCCACGGAGTTGGTCTACGTAGGGGAACTCCTCGGGCATGGCGTCGTTCAGGCGCTGCTGCATCGTGTCGCCGGCGCCGCCCGGCCGCAGCAGCTCCTTGAGCAGAGGCATCACCGCTGCCGACCTGGCGACTTCCGAACGCATTTGGGGAGGCATCGGCAGCTTCTGGGCGTCGCCGAGAAGCGCGGGCAGTTCGGCCATTCCGTCGCGGCCGATCTGCGTCAGGTACCAGTTCAGAGCGGCCGGGAAGTCGGGGGCAAGGCCGATACCGCCGCCGAGTTGTGGTGGCGGTGCCATCAGGAGCAGCAGGCCCAGCGCCGCGCACCGCCGCTCCCACTCGGGTGCCTGCGGCTCCGCCTCGCGGACTCCGCGCAGGTGCACGAGCGCCCGGTCCCGACCCTCAGCAGGGCCGTCCTTCATGTACCGCAGGGCGAGCAGGACCCCCAGCCGGGCCACCACGGCGTTGCGCCCCCGCTCGTTCGGCCCCAACAGCCTTTCCAGCTCAGTCAGTTCATCCAGGGTCCGGTCGAAGAAGGCCTGGTCGACGACAACCCCGCGCGGCGCCCTAGGCGGCACCCGGTGGAAGGGGATCAGCAGATCGGCCCGCCCGGCGGCGTCCCGCGCCCAGGCCCGGAGTCCACGTGTCCCGCCGCTGCCGTGGTCCATCGCGCCCCCGCTCCGCTCGTCCCGGTGTTCACAGGATGCCCGATCCCCCGGCTGCAGGAGGCCGGATCACAGGGAGCGGACGGAAGGCGACCCGGAAGCGACCGGCAGCCGACCGGTTCAGCCGTCCTCGCCAGGACCCGGATCCGAGGGCGACGCGCATGAACCCGCGGGTGCCACATGGGCCGTGTCATGGCTGTGGTGCCGGCGGGCTCGGTATGCCTTCCGATGCCTCGCGAACCCGCTGGACCAGGGGGAACACACGTACCGGCACTCCGAGCCGGTCGGCAGGCGCCTTCGCGCATATGCGGCCGAGCGGCACCTGTTCGTACGCGGCGCACGTCCTCCCGAGCGGCCCGGTCGAAGGCTTCCGGATCGCCGCCCCACGGGGCCTCGTTCAAGCCGAACGCCGATCCTCCCCGTCCGCACCCAGATCGGCCCGCATAGCGCGCCGCATCTCCCGCAGCCGGCCCCAGAGCGCGTCGATGTCCCTCTGCGCGGCGGCGGGCGAGTCGCCGGGTCGCGGGACACCGTCGTCCATACGCCTGAGACTGCCGTACACCGCGCCGAGCGCGTGGCTGACCTCGCCCGCAATGCCGAGCACGCTCTCCGGAAGCCGCATCTGGGCCTCCGCGTACACGTCCCGGTGCAGATCGCGGGCGTCGGCGAGCCGCTGCCGCGCGGAACGCAGTTCGCCGTCGCGACTCAGCGCGTGCAATTGGTCGGTGAGCGCGGCCAGATACTGCCGGGCAACAGTGTTGAGTGCTACGTAGCAGGAACGCCGCTCCTCGGCCGCACCGCGCCGCTCCCGCAACTGCTCGGCACGCTCCTGCTCCCGCTGCCGACTGCGGTCCGCGGCGTGCTGCGTCAACAGCGCGGACAGCAACGTCCCGACGACTCCGACGACCGCGACCAAAGGCGCGATCGCGCTATCGGAATCCACGCGGCCTCGATCCGTGTCCCGTCACACCCCCAGCGAAGCAGCCGCTCCCCGTCAGGTGAAGCCCTGCCCCGGAGCTCGCCCACCCTCCGCCCGGCAGCCGCCCACCTTTCCCGCCGGCCGCGGGACCTGAACCTGATTCCGGCCCGTCCAACCCTCGCACCGGTCACTGGGGGTGTGCACCGCCGCGACACGGGCGCCGTGCCGAGGCAGCCGGCTGGGCCACCCCTTACTCACTCCGCCACTCGCCGGCCAGGCGATGGGAACGACTCAAGCGGCGAGGTCGCCCAGCCGGTCCAGGACGGCTTGCCGCTTCTCGGCGTCGTCGCTCCAGCCCCGTGCCCAGTCGAGCGCCGAGCAGCCCCGGCTCCCTGATGTACGGGTCAGCTCCATGAGGTAGCGGCGGCTCGACGAGGGGCAGGTTCGATTCGGTGGCGGCCGCGGCAAGTTGCAGTCCGCTGCGCCGCACCCGGGATTCGGCATCGGGCGAGGCCCCGGCCTCCAGGAGCATCTCGGCACGGCGGCTATCGCCCTGGACGGCGGCGAGCTAGAGCAGTGTGGCTCCGTCAGGGGCGCAGGCGCCGGGATCGCCCCCCTGGGCGAGGAGTCGCTGGAGAAGTCCGATACATCCGTCTCGGCGGCCGCGGCCAGCCGCTTCGGCAGCTTCTTACGCTTCCTGCTGCTCACGTACTTCCACGGGCGTGGGTCCTAGCGTCTGGAGCTGCGGAAGGTGCAGTGATACGCCCGGTTCCCCCTATCCGCACTTCTTACTGATCTGGGCCTGTACATCTCGCTGGGCTGCCCTTTGAGCCCCCGACTTACTCTCCCCCCTCTCCAATGCCCTTGAGCTGCATCGCTCCGCGGTCGCCCCTTCCGATCTTCTCGACACCACAGAAGACGGCGGAGTACTACGTCTTGGGTTCGGCCATGGTGGCATCGGAGGCCTCGGCGGTTCCGGTGAGTGCGAGTGGGGCTCATGCCGCGGCTGCGGTCCAGCAGGCGACGCACTTCTTCAAGGTGCCTCGCTCTCGGTCGGCGGGATGGGCGTGGTGGCACCCGGCGAGCGCGATGGCATGCGCTTAGAAGCGGGTTGTGTGGCCGTCCATGGTTGTGGTTGACGTGCGCGGCACATCTAGTGAGTCCCCATCGGGTTCCCAGAACCGGAGCGGAGCTTCGCTCATTCACCCTCTCACCGGCTACTGGGCTTCCTCGTCCTTGGAGCGACCCCACACCCTGCGTCGATACAGGACCTCGAAACTCGGCCAACTACGCAGGCTGCCCGCCGGTACGCAGGAGTGGTGGGCTCAACACCCATGCGTTTCCTCTGCGGTAGAGCGCGGCCGGGCGACCCGTAGAGGGCATCCTCTGTTCGCCCGTGGCCTCCACGAATCCTGTGGTCCTCAGTACCTTGCGCCGAAAGTTGCTCGGATCCAACGGCTGTCCCCAGACGACTTCATAGACCGTACGCAACTCGCTGAGGGTGAACTCCGGGGCACAGAAGGCCGTGGCGACAGGGGTGTATTCGAGTTTGCGCCGGACCTCCTCCAAAGCCTCGGCGAGGATCTCAGAGTGATCGAATGCCAGCCTCGTCCCGTCCCGGTCGAACTCTTCCACAGTTGCCCAGTAGGCGTGTTCCGCATCGGTGCCGCCCACAGGCACGGGCAGATCAGGTCCCAGGGCCAGGTATGCGACGGTGACCACTCGCCCTCTCGGATCCCGGCCAGGATCACCGTAAGCACCCAACTGTTCCAGGTGCAACAACCCACCGTCGATGCCGGCTTCCTCCCCCAACTCGCGCAGCGCCCCTTCTCGCAAGGTCTCGCCCTTCTGGACGTACCCGCCAGGGAGCGCAGGCCGACCGAGGAAGGGCTCCACCCCCCGATCGACCAGGAGCACCATCAGGCGATCGCCCCGCAGCGTGAAAATCGCCAGGTCCACCGTCACCCACGAGGCCTCCACCTCATCGGAGTCTTTCAGCCAGTCATCCACCAGACCCCCTAAAGGTCACATTGACTTAAACACTCTCGCCACTTATGGTCACATAGACCTTAACCTCAGGAGGCGAGGGCAGGGCATGGCTACTCCCCCTGTACCACCAGCAAAGGTTTCCGGCGAAGAACTCACGTCTGCAACACGCCACTTATGCGCGGGCCCATACGTGGACGAGCGTTTCCGCGACCTCGTGATCGACAAGATCTGCACGTCGCCACACCGCAGGGTCGCCCCGTCCTACGGCTTCGACATAGTCCCCGTCATGCGCCACGCGTGGCGGGCCGCCCCCCTTGCGGCTGCCGTGCGCGTCACGCTGCTGGGAGCCGTGATCGCGCCTACATGCGCCGGCGCCCTGCCCGCGAGCGCTCTCGTGGCATGTGGCCTCGCCCTCCTGTGGCTGCTCCGCCTGGCCCTGCTCATACATCGGGGCGACCGCGAGCCCCGGAGCAACCGAAAGCCCGGACGCCGCAACAAGGAGCTGCAGTACCGTCATCGGCGCCGTCTCCAACGGATCCTCCCACGGAGGAAATCGGAGAAGTCACAGGCGCTACAACGCGTCGGAGGTATCGCGCTCGGTCTGGCGACGACCGGCCTCGTGATCGGACTCATCCACCCCCATCACGTCACGACGGCCCTTCACATGGGGGCGAGCATCGTGCTCATGTGCCTCGCCGTCGGAGCGTTACGTCAACTGCAGCTCAACCGGATCCTTCGGGCACCGACCCTGCGCCCCGGTCGGCTGTCCCGCCGGCAGCGGGTGGCCGACGCTCAGCAGAGGGACGTTCACACCGTGTATCGCCGCCCCCGCCACAGCCAGGACGAGGAAGCAGCTGACGATGACCTGACTGTGTTCACCCTCTTCGGGGAGGAGTCGCCATTCATCGGTGCCGGAGAGATCGTCTACCAATGGAACCCGCCCATGAGCGTCCAACTCCTGCGCCCCGTCGAGGACGACGACACCCCCTGCACGAACGGGAACACCCCGTCCCCCCGTTCCAGGCCCACGAGCTCGTCGAGCACCTGCGCGACGCGGTTCACCTACTGAACACTGACAGCCACGATGTCCGTCTGCCCGCGCAGGTCAGGGACCGCGTCTATGTGTCCGAGACCGACGTGGCGACCGATCACTCCCTACTCCCCCAGAAGCTCACCGACGCGGATCTACGGGAGATCATCAACACGCCAGGATCGAGGGGGCATCATTTCCTAGAGGTCACGACACCGCTGGAGGGCGCGGAGTACATCGCGACCGTCCTGCTCCACGTCAGCGTACGGGGACGGACCCTGATCATCTCCACGGCGGCTTGCGTGCTCGCACACACGCCGAGGTCCTTCCAGCGGACAGCCGAGTTCGGCCAGCACGGCCTCATCGCGGTCTTATGGGCCGCTTTCCGTGAACTGTCCACCCTCCCCCAGCAGGTGCAGCACTCGTGGCGGATCATCCGCTATCTCCGCGCCCTGATCAAAGCCGCCATCCTCCCCCCGGATCTCACTTCCACACCGATACGCAACGTCCTCATCGGCAGTCGCGTGAGCGTCCGGGAGCAATCGGCCCAGGCGTGGTCCAAGGTGCAACTGGAGAAGACCGACATTCTTGGCCGGATGAAGACGATCGAACAACGTCTGCTCCGGGCGGCAGGCGACTTCCTGCTGGCCAAGGACGTGGACGCGTCAGGGTTCAACGATCGAGCACTCAAGATCATCAATAGCGGGATCTTCAACTTCGGCGACAACAACACCATCAGCAACAACGCCGTAGGCGATGCGGCCCAAGTCGGCGCACCGGCGCACCCTGCCACGGGGACCGATAGCCCCAGCGACGGAGGAAATCCGTGAACACCAACCAAGGCATCAACTTCCACGGAAATGGCAACACCATCAGCAACAACGCCGTGGGCAACCATGCCCGAGTCATCGCGACACCACCCTCAGAACGAATCGGTGCACCGGTGACCGGCTCCGTGGCACCAACGGATCGGGGCACGTGGGACATCGGGATCGTCACCATCCTCAGCGAGGAACTGCGCGCATTGTGCGACGAGTTGAAACTCGAACGGCACAAGGAACCAGGCGGCCTCTACTTCTATCGCGGAGAACACTCCACTCCGGACTCAACCGTCCGCATCGTCGCCACTCAGACTCAGAGTCAGGGGCAGCGGTCGACCATGGCCGCCTTGGAGAATCTGCGACGCCACTACGCGCCTCGGCTGTGGGCCCCTCATCGGCGTGGGGGGAGGTATCCACGACGAGCACGCCCGCATCGGGAACGTCATCGTCTCGACCGAGGTCGTCTACTACGAGAACCGCAAGGTCAATCCGCTCGGTGACGTCCGCAGGCGTGGCGAACACCGGCAGGCCCCGGCCCAAGTTGTGCATGCCGTGAACGCATTCTTCACCGAGCACGGCACCCCCGCCCGTGTGAACGGTCAGCTCGCCTCGCGATCCTCACAGGAATATGAGGTGTATCCGGGGCTGATCGGCTCCGGTGAAGCAGTCGTCGCCGATCGCGACAGCGACATCCGCCGATACCTCGCGCACTACAACGAGAAGGTACTGGCGGTGGACATGGAAGCGGGCGGCTTGAGCCAGTACTGGCAGGAGAATTCCATCCACGACGAGATGAACCCCGGCTGGATCGTCATCCGAGGCGTCTCCGACAGCGCCGACGAAGAGAAGGGACACGCACACCACGAGCTCGCAGCCCGAAACGCCGCCCATGTTCTACGGCTTCTGCTGCCCTTCCTCTGCTGACGCAATCGATGCCCCGCCGAATGCAACCCGACACCGGAAGAGGGCTCCACATGAACGACTTTCTGATAGGCATCCTCGGCTCTCTGGCAGCCAGCGCGATCCTCCTCGTTCTCGGCTTGCTGCGCGGCGCCCGCCCCATGTGGTGGCTGGTATCCGTCTGCTCCCGGTACACAAGGACCGGGCTCGGGCGCGTCTACCTCCACCAGTCCTCCGCCGAACAGGACCTCGCTCGCGACCTACGACGAGCCCGCTGGGTCAAAGTCCTGGCAGGCCGAGGAAACGTGCTCACCCGTGAAGTCTTCTCACCCTTGTGGTCGTCAGAGCCGGGCCCACAGTCCGTCCAGATCCTGTTGCCCGACCCCCGCCCCCGAGAGGACTCGTGGCTCGATCGGCGCTCTCAGGAGGTATCTCGGTTCGACCCGGGCTTCACCCGAGGTCTGCTCAGAAGCCAGGTCCGAACGAACATCGACTACTTGGCCCGGGTGACACAAGCGAGGGACGGCATCGAACTGCGCACCTTCAACCTGCCGAACAACTGCCGTGTGATCGTGACGGACCGTGCCGCCTACCTCACTTTCTACAGTGCGTCGGCACACGGAAGGAACTCTCCCTGTCTGTACGCCCGGGCTCCTGGCATTCTGTACACCGCCGCCCTGCGCCAGTTCGACGCCGCCTGGACACACTCCACACCGGCTCTCCCGACACCTCTCCTCTGACGAACCGGGGAACCTTCCCGATGTGATGGGTCTTGCACAACGAGCGTCGCACGAGCGTCAACAACCCGACGCCCGCGTGGGCACACGGTGTGCCGCCTGAAACCTCAGATCAGGCGGGCACGCGGATGAGCCCCGTGCTTCGCTTGTTGGACGAGTGAGAACAGGTCGAGCAGGCAACGGATACCGCGAAACCGCAGGCCAGAGCCCTACTTCACCGGCTCCAGGATCGCCACGCACTCCACATGATGCGTCATCGAAATGACGTCCGATCAGAGGACACCTTGAGAAACTGCAGGTCAGGCAACATTTACACCATCCCCTGACACGCCTCGAAGGGGTGCGAGCGTCAAACGAGCGTCGCGGGTCCAGGCTCCGTCCGTCGCAACCCTGCGCTCCAGTCCTCCACCGTCCTACCGCGGTCCCATGAACACGCACGGTCCAGGACCACTCCAGGCGGGAGAGCAGAGCGGACTCTGGCAGGCCGATGGTCCGACATCCCGGCGGGGGTCCCGACCCCAATCAGCTACCGGCCGCCCTGTCCGAGCTGACCGGCCCCACCAGCGGCACCGTGAGCCTCCCCCTGCACCTCGCCTGTTCCGGCCTGCGTACGTTCGCCCTCTCGGACGGGAATCTGCGCCTCGGCATGTGCCGCATCGCCCTGAACACCGGCCTGTACGAAGACTACGTCCGCTACCTCGACGGCGACCTGCTGGCCTGCTCCTGGCCCCGGCTGTAGAAGATGGTCGGCCGCGGCATCCGCACCGCATGGGAGGAAACCGTTCCCGGCCTGTACACCAACTCCACCGAGGCCGCTGCGTGACTCGGCAGAGCCTGCCCGATCTGCCCGATCATCACCGGCGGCTCTTCACCGAAACCCTCGACCTGGGACTCCCCTGCGGGCTGGCCCTCAGGGGCAGCTACGCGGTCCGGGCCCACGGCATCGTCCACCGCCCGAGCCAGGAACTCGACTTCGCCACCACCCGCCCGGCCGACCTGGCGGACATCACTGTGCGCTCCTCCACGGGTCTGAGCCACCGCGATCCCGCGTCCGGAGCAATGCGCGCCTTCGGACCGTATGGAGCACGAGGTCGACCGTGGATGCGACATCGCGCATTCCAGGGGCGCGGTTCAGCGACCGGTGTAGAGGAATCGCAGGTATCGCACGAGGGACAGCCTGCGCTGGTGTGCCTCGGCAGTCTCGGCAGCTGAGCTCAGCGCCGCATGGCGCACACTGTTCTGCTGGAGCGTGACCGCGCGCCGGCTGAACTCCTGCCGCTGTCGGCGGGCCCGGTCGCCGGCCAGAGTGTTCTCCCGGGAGAGCCGCGCCTGGCCGTCCTCCAGCTCCTTCTGTGCCTTCGTCCGTGAGACTTCGGCTGCCGCGTCCACGGAGCGGAGCTCAGCGGTGAGGCGGGCGCGCCGGACCTCGATGCCCTGGTCGATCGACTGTCGTTCCTGTGCGGTGAGCGCAGTGGGCTGACCGGCTTCGGCAGCGGCGACCAGTTGCCTGCGCCAGGCATCGAGCGCCATGGCCCTGGCCTCACCTATGCCCTCTACGTCGATACGGCGGCCGTTGCTGAGCACCAGTTCGGCACCGACGCTGTCGTAGCGCGCATTGTGCACGGTTCGGTATCCGGTGAAGTCGGCTGCGGTACGGACTCCAGCTGCCGCAAGCCGCGCGGCCAGTTTCGGTCCGATGCCGTGCGGCGGATTCTGGGCGATCAGCCGTCGCCCGAGACGCTCCCGCACGTAGGCGGACTGCCGGGTGGCAAGCGCCGTTCTCAGTGCCTTCCCTCGCTCCTCCGAAAGCCCCGCGATCTTCTTGTCCAGCTCCTGCCGCTTACGGACCCTGCGCTTCTCGATCTGTTGGAGCTCGCCGCGGTAGCTCGCGGTGAGCTTGCTCTGTGCTCGTGGGTGGTCCGCGGTGCGCTTCGCCTCTGCGGCGTCGAACTTCGCCCGGTCCTTGCGTAGCTTCCCCTCGGCCTTGACCGGGTCGTCGAGCTGGTCCAGTTCTGCTGTGAGCCCGGAGAGAACGGTCCGTGCCTGAGCCCGCTCCGTGCGGCGGGCCCGCCCGAACACCGAGAACGCGGCGGCGGCGAACACCGGGGCTGCCGGACCGAATGGGGCTGTCGAGAGGCCCACGACAAGAGCCAGTACGGTCACTGCCAGCATCAGGGGCCAGACGACGGCTACGGCGACATCCAGTGGCGTCCTGACCTGGAATCTGTCCGGTGAGGCGACCGAGGGCGCGGGCTGCGTCGGCGACGCCGCAGAGGCGACGTGTCCTGCCATCCAGCCGGGCAGACCGCCCGTACCCGGGGCGGCGGCTCCGCTGTGAGCAGTAGTGTCCGTGATCACCGTTGCGGCTGGGCTCTGCCTGGGCACGGCCAGGGTGAGCGGCGGCAGCATATCCAGGGGCTGGCAGGCCAGGGTCCGCACCTGGTCGGCGAGTCCGCTCACCATACGGTCGGGATGAGTGAGCATTGTCTGCAGTCGTGCGGACCCGGCCGGGCTCGTGAAATCGTCCTCGGTGAGCAGGAGGAACTCGCCGCTGGGTTCGTGCAACCGGGACCACAGAGCCGGTTCGGAGGCGATCGCCTTCAACGAGAGGAAGATGACCCAGGCGGAGAACCGGTCAAGATCCACTCCGAAGTCGTCGTTCCCCCGCAGGGGCGACTGATAGTTCCGGTGCCCTCGCTCGGTCCCGCCCAGGCCGGCCAACGCCGGGACGTACATGCCGTCGTAGTCGACCAGCCGCAGGGTGTCGTCGCTCGCCACGAGCAGGTTGCCGTGCTGCAGATCGCCATGGGCGATCTGGTGGTCCGCCAGGTCCCGAATCAGTTCCTCGAACCGGTCAGCCAGGCGATCGACGGCGATCCGGTCCGCATGGTTGTCGTCGAGCCAGGAGGACAGGGTGACGGCCTCGGCCCACTCCATCTTGAGGACCGGGTAGCGTTCCCGCCCGACGCTGATGGCGTCGGGAAGGTACTCGAAGCCGAGGTTCCACGGCTGGGAGAGCTCCGCCGGATCGAGCAGGGCGAGTCGGGAGCTGATGGCCTCGTACCGGCGTTCCTGGTCCGGGACGTGACGGGTGAAGCACTTGACCGCGTACCGGCGGCCCGATGAGGGCGAGGTCAGGGAGAAGACACTGGCGAAGGCGCCGGAGATGGGGCGCGGCAGGCCGAGTCCGGTCAGCTCGGGCCGGGCGCCCTTGAGTTCCGGATGATGGAAGCACAGCTGGGTGTGCTGCAGGGCTTCCGCGTACTCGGCGCCGCTGGGGAACCGGCGCTGCGAACCGGTGGCCGGGCCCATGTTCACCGTCCTTCGAAATCGATCCGTACGAATGCCACGTCGTCGTTGCGCAACTGCCGGCTGTCCCGTAGCCCGTTCAGCCAGTTGTTGAAATCGTCCAGGTCGTCGGGCCCGGCGTACTCGAGGAGCTGGCCGACTGCGTCGGCCTGGTCCGGGGCCGACATGAGCCAAGCGGCCAGGGCATCTGTCATCAGGAGCAGGCGGTCTCCCGGATGACAGTTCCCTCCGGTGAATCTCGTGCGGTCGGCAAGGAGCGCGGCGTCACGGTTGCGGCTGCCGAAGAGATCGGGAGTGGTGCCGAATTCCTCGACGGCCAACACCGGGAACGTCTGTATCAGCTGGTTGTCGCGCAGGTGGAACAGGCAGCTGTCCCCCAGCGCAGCGGCACGCCACCGCCAGGACGGTGCCGCTGCGCCGTCGTGGGCGACGCTCTCCGGGTCGACGCGCACCGTGAGCAGCGTCGCGTAGGCACCCTCCGCGAGCTTGGTGTGCTCGTACCACTTCAGTGGACGCCCTTCTGCCTGGCGAGCCAACATGTAGTCGGCCAGCCAGGGATCCCACCGGGCCACCACGGACGCTGCGAACTGCTCGAAGGCGCTCCCGCCCGCCAGCGCGTCCGGCAGGGTCATGGCGTGTTCGGCCGCGGCGCGGGACAGCAGCCTGGCCCAGTCCTTGGCCAGTGCGCTTTCCGTGGCTCCGTCGCAGACACCTGCCGCGAATGGCTCCCGCAGCATGTGATCGTGCGGATGCCCGGGAAGCACGGCGACGGCGTCCTCGCATTCCGCTGCCGTGCTTCCTTCCTTGG
This sequence comes from Streptomyces sp. NPDC002403, assembly GCF_053593015.1. Lineage (NCBI taxonomy): Bacteria > Bacillati > Actinomycetota > Actinomycetes > Kitasatosporales > Streptomycetaceae > Streptomyces > Streptomyces sp. NPDC002403. Next base: position 260,410 of record NZ_JBSFBQ010000007.1, read on the forward strand.
GGGCCACCAGGTGCGTGACGTACACGCAGGAAGTGGAGGTCGTCACCGCAGTTCGGTGGCCCGGGTACCGATGTCGAGGAACTGGACGACCGTGGTGATGTCGGCGTTGTAAACGAAACCGCGAGTGGTCTCGCTGACCCGCTGCCCCTGCGAGGCCGCGTACGAGCGCATGTGGCTCGGCAGCGGGCTGGACATGCCGAACAGGGTCCGGGCGTAGCTGTCCGGAAGGGTGTCCGCCGAGTCGGGGAACGCAGTCGGTGTGCCGCCTGCCGCGGACACATGCAGGTTGAACAGCAGCGCCGCTCCGTCCGCCGTAGCGTGGGAGGTGATGGCCTCGGCGGCCGCGGTGGGGTCGCCGTCGGTCGACTCGCCGTCCGTCAGGTTGATGACGATGGGCGGGAATCCGGCCGGATACCGCTCGGTCCAGTCGGCGACAAGTCCCTCCGCGTACTGCAGCGCACGGTTCATCGGGGTCCCGCCGTGGGCGACCGGATCCATCCACAGGGGGAAGTTGACGGCGGTCTCCACCAGGCCGCCGGCACCGTCGGGGACCTTCTTGCTCCGCTCGTCGATGCGGGCCGGGTTGTCCGCCACCTCGCTCAGGGGGACGAGGTCCCGTCCTTCGAGCGGCCCCGCGAGCGCTGAGCCCACGGTGGCTCCGTAGCCGATGACCGCGACGTGGAAGTAGTCGCGTACGCCCTCTTCCTTCGCGCACTTGACGGAGAGTTCGGTGAGCAGGCGGTTGATGGCGTCGGCGACGACATCGGCCTTCTGCTGTGGCACTTCACCACCGATGGGATCGCTCATGGAGGTGGACTGGTCGACGAGGAAGATGATGCTCGTCGGGTTGGAGCGGCTGATCTCTGCCGTGTACGGCACGGTGAACTCCTGGCGGAATGAGAAGAAACCGGTCGTCGGAGAAGCTCGTACGGCATGCCGACGCAGCGGTCTCCGGCGTGCCGGCCGGGACACCGAGATCCCCCGGTCCGATGATAGGGACAGGCTTCGGCTGTCGCAGTCGTATCGCGCTTCGCGCTCGTCCCGGTGCGTTCTGCAGCGCTGCCCGCCCCTCCCTGCGCATTTCAGTTGTCGAGCCGGCCCACCACCCGTTCCGTCCGCCCGTCCCACACCTGCCAGGCAGGGATCCGCACACCGTTGGGCAGCAGGGCCGTTCGGCCGAGTGCGAGTCTCAGGTGACGTGCGGCCTCTGCGCCGGTGGACGCACCGTGGTCGAGTCGGATCCGAACGCTCTTTGAGCTGCGGCGGACGTCGAAGTCGTAGGGATAGCCGTCCACCGTGGCATTCCGGTCGATCAGGACTCCCGGAATCTCGTCCCCCAGCAGGTACTGCAGCCGGTCGCCGACGTCTTCGTCGGAATGTTCCGGGTGAACGCCGAGCGAAGGGAGGCCGTCCTTGGCCTCTGCCGCGTCGAGGAGTGCGTGCGGCATGCCGGGCCGGACCGACCAGAAGTCGCGGTCGCCGAACACGATGAGATGCGAACGGGCCCGTGTGATGGCCACGTTCCAGAGGTTGACCTCGCGGGAGAGCCAACTGACGGCGCTCGGACGCATCCGGTCGGACGCGACGAGGGACAGGAGGATCACATCCTGCTGTCCTCCCTGGAAGGTGTGCACCGTCCCGACCCTGACCCGTGGTTCGTGCTGCCAGCGGCCGGCGATCAGGTCCTTCTGGGCCCGGAAGGGAGTGACGACGCCTACGGTCGAACCGTGCGGAAGCCGCTTGAGCAGGCGCTCCACCGAGAGATGAACGCGGTCGGCCTCGTCCTGGTTCTGCCACGACCCGTTGTGGCCTCTGCGCACCGTTCCCGTCACGTCGAGCCACTGCACGGCGTCGACTCCATCGATGCGCCGCAGCGACCGGGGGTCGGTGAGGACGGTCAGCCGGCCGCCGTAGCAGTGCCGGTTCGCGATGCCGACGATGTCCGGGTGGCAACGGAAGTGTTCGTCGAGCAGCAGCGTCTCCCCTGCCGCATGGGCAGCAGCATGGAAGGAGGAGTAGCGGCGGTGCTCGAGCCGGTGTTCGTCGAGCCAGCTGGCCCGCAGTCCTGCTCCCCGGTGCGCCTCCGCCTCCTGGCGTGGCTGCAGTGTGGTGATGTGCTGCAGCTGCATGGGGTCGCCGATCACCAGGGCACGCCGGGCACGGAAGAGCAGCGGCAGCACATCCGGTGCGGAGCACTGACTGGCTTCGTCCACGATGACCAGGTCGAAGAGGGCGGCCCGGTCCCGGAACCGCCGTGCGGACCGCGCGGTGACCGCCCACCCCGAGACCTGCGGCAGGATGCGGTCCAGGGTCGACCACTGCCTCGGTGATCGTGCCCGCACCGCCTCGATGCGCTCGTGGATGGCAGCGCGGGCGGTCATCGCCTGCTCCGCCACCGACGACTGCAGCAGTGCTGTCGCGGCCTCACGAACTCGCCGGTCGGCATCCTGGAGCGTGGCGTGGAGCTGGGCGTCGTCGGGCGCCGCTTCGGCTACGATGCGCATCCGCCGCCAGTCGGCTTCCGCTTCGGCGAACATCAGCAGTTCGGCGAAGTCCTGACGGTCCGCGAACTGGACCGGCACAGGGTCGAGCCTGCGCACGCACCGGCTGCGCAGCCATCCCCCGAAGATTCCGAGACGGGCGGCTGCACGGGCCCGGCGCAGCCACCGTCCCAGGGCGACGTCGTCGCCCAGCGCGGTGGCGAGTGCCAGGGGGTCCTGATGGTGCTTCTCCGCGTAGGCGGAACGCAGCCGGCCGAGGTCGGCGAGGTCGCGCTCCCAGCGGGCGATCTCTGCGAGCCGGTGCCGCAGCGACTCCTGCGTCCGGAGATGGTTCCGCAGTTCGCCCCGGTACGTCTGGGAGGACTGCCGGGGCCGGACGCTGTGGGTGAGTTCCTCCAGTGTGCTCACCTCCTTGTCGACGACCGACTGCGCGCCTGTCCGCACGAGAAGCCCCGGGGCGAGTTCCTCGCACCGCTGCCAGACCTCGTCCACCGCCTTGTTGTTGGTGGAGGCGACGAGCACGGTCTGTCCGGCCGCCCTGGCGGTGGCGACCGTGTTGACGATGAGCTGGCTCTTGCCTGTGCCGGGTGGTCCGGTGGCGACCGTGAGCCTGCGGACCATGGCGGCCCGGATGACGGCTTCCTGTCCTTCGTTGAGTTCCAGTGGCGCGACGATCTGTACGTCCTGCTCGGCGCTCGGATCCATTGCGTCCTGCGCGGTGAATGCTCCGAGTGCCGTGTCCGGGAACTGCCCGATGCTCCGCTGCAGCGTCGTGTAGTCCTTCATCAGCTGCGCCGTTGCCGCACTGTCCGACCGGGTTGCATAGACGACCGCCACGTTGCGGGCACCCTCGTGTGCCGCGCGCAGCGAGCTGCCATCACCGAGGGCCCCAGGATCGAGGTGTTCGGTGTCGGGCAGCCCGAGTTCCTGCAGCAGGCTGCGCAGGTCGCGGATCATGTCCTCGCGGAATCCTGGCCGCCAGTTGGGCTGGTAGGCGGCGAGCAGTTCCCGTCCTTCGTCCTTGCCCAGCCGGTTCAGGACGAGTTCGGGGTGGAGGACGATCGGTCCGGAAGGCGTGACGACGCTGCGCCCCTGTGGTCCGGGTTCGACTTCGATCCGGCGCATGGCAAGCGGTGCGCACACCTGTCGCGTGCCGTCGTACAGCACGGCGACGGGGTACCCGTACCAGAGGTCGGCGCCGTCTTTCTGCGCCTGCTCGGCGAGGTCCACGACGCGCTGTGGTGCCTGCACACTGGATTCCGTGCCGGAGAGAAGGACTTCCTCCCCGGCCGGCCAGACCGTTCGCGGCGGGTCGCTGCCCGCCAGCGGCAGCAGTCCGCCGGTGCGGCCCTCCGCCTCCAGGCATTGCTGGTAGTAGGCCAGCAGCTGGGCCCATTCGGCCTCGGTGAAGGCGGAGTCGTCGTGTGCCGCCTCGGTGGGCTCGACCGGTGCCGGTGACTTGTCCCCCGCGGCGTCGGTCACTGCGGTGAGCCCGGCGGGCAGTGGCTTGAGCGCGGGGATCTGGCGGCCGGCGGCGGCGCGGGCGAGATAGATGTCGCCGGTCACGGACAGGGTGGACTGGGTTGGCGTCTGCCGACGGCCGTCCGGTGCGTTCTGCAGGTCCCGGCTGATGTGACGGAACAGGTCGTTCGCGGAGATCTGCCCGTCGCCGTCCAGGTCCGCTCGTCCCGAATGCAGGCCTTCGACGATCGCCCGGGTGAACTGCGAAGGCTGGTCGGCATCCGTGGTGAACGCCTTCTCCCAGTGCTGGGAGGCGGTGATGACGTGTACTCCTCCGGCTTCGACCACCGGCATGGCGGCCGTCGCGGGTGCCCCCTTGCTGCGGAAGCCCTGCACTGCGCTGCCGCTGAAACAGCAGTCGAGCAGCAGCACCTTGCGGCGGGCCGCGCACTTCTCCAACTGATCAATGACAAAGGCTGCTTCGAGGGCTGTCTGCCGCTCCCGCCCGGCCTCGGTGTCCGTGGTGACGAAGTACAGCTGACCGTCCTCGCGGTCGTACGCCCCGTGGCCGCTGAGGTAGACCACCACCAGTTCATCGGGTTCCCGCGCGCTCAGGAATCCCTCAATGGCCTGCTTGACCGCCACTTTCGGCGAGTCCTCGACCCGGGCGCATTTCTCGTACCCCCCGACGGCGGGCATCTCCAGCACCTGGCCCAGGAAGTGGATGTCCGCGCGCACCGAAGGCAGGGCGGGGTAGCTCACATCATGGTGGGTGGCGGTGCCCACGAGCAGGGCATGCTTTCGGCTCACCGCCCGGCTCCGGGGCCGGGGCCCGAACTGTCGTCGCTGCCACCGTCCCGCAGCTTCCTGATCTCACGCCCGGAGACGCCGCCCTGGAACTCCGTGACCGTGCCGTCCGGGTGCAGGACGCGCACCTTGCGGCTCTTGCGCACGGCGACCCACGCCTTGATGGCGGTCCCGGCCAGCGTGAAGGATCCTCCCGTGAGGACGAGCACGACGTCCGGGGTCAGCAGTGCGGGCCCCTTCGAGCCCTCCGCGTCGTGTGCTGGTTCCGGTGGGGCGAAGCGCACCTCGGTGTCGTCCAACCGGCGCAGAACGTCGCGGAGTTCTCGCGCCTCCAGCTCCGCGTGACGCGGGTCCGCCCCGGACACCTGAATCCGTGCGGACTCGATCTGGCCGGTCATACTCCCCCTCGGGTCGTCAATGCACTTGTATGCAAGGTGAGTTGTGTTGTCCGCTGACGCGATGTCACCCCAGCGACTTTCTTGCACGCCAAGATCCGGGGCCTCGTTTCCCGCTCCGTGCCCGCTCATTGGGAATCCGGAGAATCCGGTACAAGGGCTCACCCAGGTCGGCCCACCGCTCCAGCGCGTCTCGGTCGACAAGATGGATCCCGTAGCGCGGGCCACTGGCTCTCGCGGCTGCCGTGAACCCTCCGGTGGTGACGATCACAGCGAATTCGGCACCGTGGTCGTGGCGGTAGGTTCCGTTGACCCGCTGGACGTCCTGGTCTCCGACCCTTCGGTCCGGTCGCAGCCGCTTGCACTGCACGACCACTCGTCGTCGGGACCCGTCGATGACCAGCACGTCGGCTCCCTTGTCCCCGGCTCGGCCGACATGCTGCGCAGCCAGTCCGTCCCTGCGTAGCAGGGAGCAGACCGCCAGTTCAAACGCCGTGGGGTCCAGGGAATCGAGATGTGCCAGCGAATAGCGCACGGGCCCTGCGGCAAGCGCCGAACGGCCGGCCCGCGCCATCAGGGCCGATCGCCCCGGCTTCAGCACCAGCCCGGCAGCTGCGGAAGCCAGCCCGAACCCGGTCCACACCGGCCACTGCTGGGCCACCTGCCACAGCCCGATGAGCCCTGCCATGCCTCCGAGCCCCCACGCCCACCAGGGAATCGCGGCCCACCCACCTTGGCTGCGGCTGCGCCGCATCAGCCGGCCGCCCCGAAGAGCGTCCACACTCCGAAGGCCAGGCCGAACAGCGCGAGTCCCGCCAGGTCGGTGACCGTGACAAAGGTGAAGCCGTGATCCTGGCAACGGGCGAACAGTCCTTTGCGCCTGCGGCGGCACGGCCGGTGGTACTGCGTCGGTCCACCGCAACGGGACACCAGCACACATCCGCCTATGCCTAGTAATCCCACGACAAGCAGCACTGTCCCCCCGATCCCCCGCTCAATCCCTCATATGTATCGGAGAGTCGTGCGTTCCGACCAGTACATCTTCGGACGAACCACAGGGCCCGCGTTCCGGTCACTCGCCCACGCCCCTCACCCACGCCGTCCCGCGCAGCCACCGCAACGCTCACCGAACACCCCGCCGACTTCGACGGGACGCCCGTCCTGCCGCTCACCTCGGCCACCGGCTGACCCGACAGTCCGGCCGGCACCCCCTCCAGCCCTCTGGCCTGCCGTTGTATGGCCGCTGTCACTTCTGGACCGCCTGTTGTCAGTGTCACCGTTTAGGATTTCTTCGAGGGAATTCAGCCGGGCTGTCTGGGCCGCACCAGCAGGAATACGACCGGCACACACGCACATGAGCTGACACGGGGCAGGAGCCGCATGGAGGATGGCCGGTGGACGACAGTCACCGAGTCCGAGTTCGAGCATGAGCGCCGCGGTCTTGAAGCGATCCGCAGGCTCCTGCCGAACGAGGAGCCTTGGCGTGCCTGGTCGAACTTCACCTTCACGGCGAACAGCGGGCACGTCCGCGAGATCGATCTCATGGTCACCGCGCCGGCCGGTGTGTTCCTGGTCGAGCTGAAGGACTGGCACGGGGCGGTGAGCGGCGGCGGTAACAGCTGGGTGCAGACGACACCCGGCGGCACCCAGCGTCGGCACGGCAATCCGCTGCACCTGACCAATCAGAAGGCCAAGGAGCTGGCGGGCCTGATCGGGAACGTCGTGGGTCGTGGCCCCGGGCGGCCGAGGATCTGGGTGGGTGAGGCGGTCTGCTTCACCGACGACAGGTTCCGGGTGAACCTGGCGGGCGCCGACCTGAATGGCGTCTTCAAGATCAGGCAGCTGGTCGAGATGCTCGCCGTTCCGCCGGAGGATGCCCGGGGGCAGATGACCGCCGGGGTCTCGCGCCAGGTCGACGCGGCCCTCAATCAGCTCGGCATCGCGTCCGTCCGCCGTCAGCACGAGGTGGGGTCGTATCTCCTGGAGACGAAGTCGTTCGACTCCGGTCCGACCTGGGCCGACTACCTGGGGCGTCACACCCAGTTGCACGACCTGGCGCGGGTGCGGGTCTTCCTCAGCGAGCGGGGCGCTTCGGACACCGAGCGCGCCTCGGTGGAGAAGGCCGCCGCGCGTGAGGCCACGGTACTCAGCCGGTTCCGGCACCCGGGCGTCGTCCAGCTGAAGAGCTACCTGCCGTCGGGGCATCCCGCAGGCCCGACGATTCTCTTCGACTACCACCCGGAGACCCTCAGACTCGACGACTACCTGGTGGAGCACGGTGCGCGCCTCAGCCTGCCGGGCCGTCTCGCGCTGGTCCGCCAGCTCGCCGAGACGCTCCGCTCCGCGCACTCCAACCGGCTCCATCACCGCACGCTGTCGGCGCACGCGGTGCACGTGATCCCGCGCAACCGCGGTCCGCGCGGGCGCGAACTGGGCGAGGAGCAGCGCTGGCTGAGCCCTCGGCTGCAGATCGCGGACTGGCAGATCGCCTCCGGGCACAGCGCCAGCCAGGGCAAGCCGCTGACGCGGGCCACCTCCCATGTGTCCGGTCTGCACGTCTCCCAGCAGGCCGACCCGTATCTGGCCCCCGAGCTGCGGATCCCCAAGGCGGACCCGGTCCGGCTCGATGTGTACGGGCTCGGCGTTCTCACGTATCTCCTGATCACCGGGCAGGCGCCGGGTGCGACCCAGAGTGAGGTCCTGTCCCGTCTGGAGGCGGGTGAGACGCTTGCCCCGAGCGCGCTGGTGGACGGTCTCAACCCCGACATCGACGACCTGGTGGAGGCGTCCACCGCGTACGAGCCGATCCGCCGTCTTTCCACGGTCGACGACTTCCTGGAGATGCTGGAATTCGTCGAGGAGGCGTTCGCCGAGAAAGCCGCGGCGGGCGGGGGGTCGGCCGGTGACGGTTCGCCCCCGGAATCCGGCGCGGAGCAGGCCCAGCCGGAGAAGGACCCCCTGGAGTCCGTGGCCGGCGACGTGCTGGCCGGGCGGTGGGAGGTCGTGCGCCGTCTCGGTACGGGCTCGACGTCACGGGCGTTTCTCGTCCGTGACCTGGCCGGTGAGCCGCGGCGCAGCGGGAGCCTGCCGGTAGCGGTGCTCAAGGTCGCGCTCAGCGAGGCGAAGCACATAGTGCTCGACCGGGAGGCCGATGTCCTGGGCCGGATCCACCGGGATTCCAGCATCATCGCGCTGTATGAGCGGGAGCCGCTGACCCTCGCTGGCCGCAGGGTGCTCGCCCTGGAGTACGTGGGTGACAGCCGCGCACTGGACACGGAGGGCACGGGCAAGCCCGCACGCAGACGCGAGGACACCGTGGCCCGTCAGCTGCGGGACTACGGCCGCCTCCGCATGGACCAGCTGGAGACGTACGGAAAGTACCTGTTCGGCGCGGTGGAGCACCTGGAGGCGGAGGGCATCTGGCACCGGGACCTGAAGCCGGACAACATCGCGATCCGGATCCGTCCCAATGGCACCCGCCAGCTCGTGATGATCGACTTCTCGCTCGCCGGTTATCCCGCGAAGGAGATCGAGGCGGGCACCGAGGGCTATCTCGACCCCTTCGTCGGAATCATCACGCGCGGTTCGTACGACGGCCACGCCGAGCGGTATGCGCTGGCGGTCACGCTGCACGAGATGGCGTCCCGCGAGCTGCCCCGCTGGGGCGACGGCTCGGTCACGCCCCGGCAGACCGATCCGAAGGAGTGGCCGTACCCGCAGCTGGCCGCCGACGCCTTCGACGATCCGGTGCGGGACGGCCTGGTGGCCTTCTTCCGCAAGGCCCTGGCCCGGGACGTGAAGAACCGCTTCCCGGACCTGAAGCCGATGGAGCGCGCCTGGAACGCGATCTTCCTGGACGCCCAGCGGACGACTGCGCCGAGCTCCGGGCACGGCAACAAGGTGGTGGCGGTCGAGAACGCGGTGCGGGAGGAGGCGCCGCAGATCGGCCAGGGCGACGACGACACCTCGGCCGAGGAGATCCGTAACGAACAGGCGGAGCGGGCCGACCGTTCCACGCCGCTGTCGGTGGCGGGCCTGACGCTCGCGGCGCAGTCCCAGCTGTTCGACCTGGGCCTGAACACCGTGGGGGACGTCCTCGACTACTCGGTGCGGAAGTTCCTGACCGCGCCGGGCATGGGCGCACGGACCCGCACGGAGATCCAGAACCGGCAGAAGCAGTGGAACCTGCGGCTGGTCAAGACACCGGCGCCGATGAGCAAGGAGGCGCTCAAGGCCGCCCGCGAGGAGGTCACCGAGCTGGAGCAGGCGGTCGCCGAATCGGTCGCGGCGGGCGGCGGCGACACCGGCCCGGAGGTGCTGCGCGGGCTGAGTCTGGACGCGCTGGCGTCCCGCCTCGTGCCGCGTCCGTCGGGTGGCAGCGCCCGTTCCAACGCGAAGGAGCGCGAGGCCGTCCGGCTGCTGCTCCGGCTTCCCGACGAGCAGGGCGAGCTGCCCGAGGGACTGCCCTGGGTCAGGCAGACGGACGTCGCCAAGGCCCTTGACCTCACGGTGGGCCGCATCCCGCAGATCGTGAAGAAATCGCGCGAGCGCTGGTACAACGATCCCGCGCTGAAGCTCCTGAGCGACGAACTGATCGACCTGGTCGCCGAGCGCGGCCGGGTCGTGCCGGTGCTCGAACTCGCCGACGCGCTGCTCGCCCAACGGGGCAGCAAGGTGGCGAAGCGTCGGGACCGGCGTGCGCTGGCGCTGTCGCTGCTGCGTGCGGTGGTGGAGCGGGAGCAGTTCCGGGAGCAGTACGAGGAGACGCCGCCGCGGTTCCGCTACTTCCACGCCCGACTGCCCAAGGGCGCAGAGCCGGTGCTCGGACTGATCGTCATCGACGTCCGCGACGGAGAGGACAGTGACGACGGGGCGGACACCCCGACCCTGCCGGCCCTCCAGGAGTACGCGCTCAAGCTGGGTACGCAGGCGGACGAGCTGGCGGGCCTGGAGTCCCTGCCGACGGCGAGCACGGTCCTCACCAAGCTGGCCGCGGTGCGGCAGCCGCCGGGGGCGCTCGGCTGGGACGAGCGGCGGACGGCCGAGATCGCGGTCGCGGCATCTCCGGGGGCCGCGCTCACGCCCCGCCTGGAGATCTACCCGCGCGATCTGGACCTGGTCCGGGCCCTGCGGATCACGCAGGCTGGTGTGGTCGCCGTGCAGCCGGGTATCGAGGAGGAGCGCCAGCCGGGGCTCACCGTCGAAGCCCTGCACAAACGGGTCGCGACCCGCTTCCCCGACCTGGGCGACGATCCCCTCGTCCCGCGCGAACTGCCGGTCGGCAGCGCGCTGGTGCGGTTGCTGAAGCAGGCCGGTTTCGAGCTGAAGCTGGCGACCCGCTACGACAAGACCCTCCGGCTCGTCCCGGACCGGCCCGCCGGGGAGTTCACCAGCGGGCTGACGTCCGCGAGTTGGGGTGTCGCGGCCTCGGCGGTGCGGCGGTCTGCGCCCACGCAGTACGACGCGGACGCGGCGGTCGCGGCGGCGGTGAAGGCCGAGCAGCGGCTCGTGCACTCGGCGGGTCAGGACGGGTTCCGGGTCCTGACCGTGCCGGACCGGGGCGCGGAGACGGCGGCACGACGGCTGGCCGGCGAGCCCTACGGCGCGGCGGTGGTGTCGCTGACCGGGCTGTTCCTGGCGGAGCTGCGCGGCGTGATCGCCGAGGCGGCTCGGCCGACCTGGGAGACCGTCCTCAAGGCGGACGCCGCCGAGGCGGGCACGCGGCCTCACCAGCAGTTGCGGGTCCGTACGGACAAGGCTTGGGGCCGGGTCGAGCCGCTGCTCCGCGACCGCCTTGCGGACACGGGCGGCGGTCCCCTCCTCCTCACCGACACGGCGGCACTCGCCCGCTACGACGCGTTCGACCTCCTGGGTCGGCTCGCCGAGGAATCCCGGCAGGGCGGCAGCCCGCTGTGGCTGCTCGTCGCCCAGTCCGACCCGGCGCGCGCGCCGAGGCTGGCCGGGCAGAGCGTTCCGTACCAGGCCGGGTTCGACGAGTGGATCGTCGTGCCGGATGCGTGGGTGGCACGGAAACATCTGGGGCCGGACGTCTGATGGCTGGCGCCTGACGTGCGGCGGATCGTCGCCTCTTCTCTCCTCCTTCCTCCTTCTCGTCTCGCCTTTTAGTCACAACTTCGGGAGCAGTCCGTGATCGACCGCAAGAGCCTCCTCAGTGACCTGCAGAAGCAGGTCAAGGCGGGAGAGACCGACCTGGACGCGCAGGTCAAGGCCGTTCCCGAGGTCGGGGCACGGCTACGCGGCGAGTACGACCAGGCGAAGAAGCTGGGCCGTACGGCGGCGACTTGGAACTCCTGGCTCGGTGAGCGGGTCACCCAGGTCGCGGTGGCATGGGTGCTCGGCACGGTCTTCGTCCGGTTCAGCGAGGACAACCGGCTGATCGCAGAGCCGTACATCACGGCGCCGGACGTGGCGGGGCGGGAGGTCGCCCAGGCCCGGTACGAGGAGTACATGGCGAAGGACGCCGACCCGACGTATCGCGGGTGGCTGGAGACGGCGTTCGCGGAACTGGGCGCGGGGCAGGCGGGGCGGCTGCTGTTCGACCGGGATCACAACCCGCTGTACCAGATTCCGCTGTCGCACGACGGGGCTGGCGCGCTCCTTGCGTTCTGGCGGGAGCAGAAGTCAGTAGAGGCGGAGGACGGCTCCGGCAGCACGTCGGTGCTGGTTCACGACTTCACCGACCCGTTGAGCGAGGACGGCACGAAGGGCTGGGACACCCGGTTCCTGGGCGACCTGTACCAGGACCTGAGCGAGGCGGCGCGTAAGACGTACGCGCTGCTCCAAACCCCGGAATTCGTCGAGGAGTTCATCCTCGACCGGACGATGACGCCAGCGGTCCGCGAGTTCGGCTTCGAAGAACTGAAGATGATCGACCCGACGTGTGGGTCGGGGCACTTCGTGCTCGGCGCGTTCCGGCGGCTGGTGCGGCTGTGGGCCGAGGAGCGGCCGGAGGTCGGACCGTACGAGCGGGTGCGGGCGTCGCTGGAGTCGGTGCACGGGGTGGACCTGAACCCGTTCGCGGTGGCGGTGGCGCGGTTCCGGTTGTTCGTTGCGGCGATGGCTGCGAGCGGGCTGCGGACGTTGGGGACGGCTCGGGAGTACGAGTGGCCGATCCAGTTGGCGGTGGGCGACTCGCTCATCAAGGACCGGCAGTTGGAACTTCAGCTGGGGCTCGGCGAGGAGGGTGCGGTTGGCGACCCCCTGGCCGAATTCTCGTACGCGACGGAGGACGTGCACGAGTACCCGGGGATTCTGCAGCAGGGGCGGTACCACGTGGTGGTGGGCAACCCGCCGTACATCACGGTCAAGGACAAGAAACTCAACCAGCTTTATCGGGAGCTGTATGACGCGTGCGCGGGAACGTACGCGCTGTCCGTGCCGTTCGCCCAGCGATTCTTCGAGCTGGCCAGGCGGGGTGGGGGTGATGGGCACGGCTATGGCATGGTCGGGCAGATCACAGCGAACTCGTTTATGAAGCGGGAGTTCGGAGCCAAGCTAATCGAAGAGTACTTCGCCCACAAGGTCGAGCTCACTGAGGTCATCGACACATCGGGGGCATTCATCCCTGGGCACGGAACTCCGACTGTGATCTTGGTTGGATCCTCAAAAGAGGGATCGCAACGGCGGACTACGATCCGCACAGTGCGCAGCGTACAGGGGGAACCTTCAGTGCCAGAGGAAGGGAAAGAGGAAGAAGGGCTGGTTTGGAGTTCAATCAGCGCTCAAATCGACTCCCCCGGCTCGACAAGCCAGTGGGTAGCAGTCGATGATCTCGCAAGTCGCGATTTCTTTGCGTGGCACCCGTGGATCCTCAACGCAGGCGGACAAGAAATTTCGAGCACCCTCGGCGCTGCAGGTCATAAACTTCAGGAAATCACCGAGCGCATTGGGTATACAGGACAAACCAATGCAGACAGCATGATGCTGACCACTCGAGAGAACTGGACGCGCCAGGGTGGAGAAATCAAATCTGGCCGCACCGTAGTACTCGGTGACGAATTGCGGGACTGGGTACACTCCGAAGAGACCTACGCCTTCTTCCCATACGAGCACCAAAATGGGAAGTTTGAACTCATTCCGCTCGACATGAAATCGTCCGCACACAAAATCATGTGGCCTGGACGCACCGTCCTAGGAAATCGGGCAACCTTCTCCAAGGGGACATACTTTTCCGACGGGCGCCCCTGGTACGAATGGCATCAAGTGACATCGAGCCCCTCGGCGCACCCTTGGACCATCGCCTACGCATTCATCGCAACACACAACCATTTCGTTCTACACAGGGAGGAAACCGTATTCAAGAATTCAGCCCTCTACATCAAGCTGAAAGCAAACGCGACCGAAGCAGACCATTTGAACTTGCTCGGGTTGCTAAATAGCTCAACGGCTGGACTTTGGCTTCGCCAGGTCAGTCACGACATGGGGCGCCCTGGCGCTGATTCTGGTGGAGCCGACGAACCCTGGGAGCATCGATTCCAGTTCAACGGAGCAAAACTCGCCGAATTCCCACTCCCCACCGAGTATCCTCATCAACTCTCTTGCAAGCTTGAAAAACTGTCCCTGCAGCTGATTGGAAGCACCCCTGCAGCCGTCACCTCGACGGGCACTCCCACAGCTGCAGCACTACGTGACGCAGAAGCCCAATACCGCACAATTAGAACCCAAATGATTGCCATTCAAGAGGAGCTCGACTGGAAGGTTTACTCCCTGTACGAAATCCTGGACCAGGATTTGACCATCGATCCTGAGGCGACTCCAGAAATCACCCCAGCAGAACGCGCGTTCGCTATTGCACTCGCCCGTAAACTGGAATGCGGCGAAGTAAACACATCCTGGTTCCGTCACCATAACCACAAGTACACGCCCATCACTGAAATCCCGTCCCACTGGCCTGACGACTACCGTGCAATCGTCCAAAAGCGAATCGACGTCATCGAGTCGAATCGTGCCATCAACATGATCGAGCGCCCCGAGTACAAGCGCCGCTGGGCCACCGAAGGCTGGGACTCGATGCGCCAGGAGGCGCTGAAGTCCTGGCTGCTCGACCGCATCGAAGACCGCTCGTACTGGTTCGACGCGAACGGTAACCCCACCGTCACCACCCTCGCCCGTCTCGCGGAAGCCCTGTCCGCCGACGAGGACTTCACCTCCGTCGCCGATCTCTACGCCCCCCGTCAGGACTTCGCCAAGACCGTCCGTGACCTGCTCTCCGAGGAGCATGTCCCCTTCGTCTCGGCTCTCCGCTACAAGCCTTCCGGGCTGAAAAAGCGTGCGGACTGGGAGCACGTCTGGGATCTCCAGCGTGAGGAGGATGCTGCGCCGGACGAGCCCGCGAAGCGGAAGATCCGTGAGCGGACGCCCGTGCCTCCGAAGTACACATCCTCTCCCCCCGACTTCCTCAAGCCCAGCTACTGGCGTGCCCGCGGCAAGCTCGACGTGCCCAAGGAGCGGTTCGTCTCGTACGGCACGGTGAACGCGCAGTCGCCCGAGCTGTATGGGTGGGCCGGCTGGGACCACCTGGAGCAGGCGCTCGCGCTCGCCTCGTACATCCAGACCGCGGGTCTCGGCAGCGAGGAGATCGTGCCGTTCCTGGCTGGGCTCCTTGAGCTCCAGTCCTGGCTGAACCAGTGGTACGGCGAGTACGACGCCGAGTTCGGCGCGTCCCCTGCCGCCGAGATTCTCGCCTTCCGGCAGCAGAAGCAGGGTGAACTCGGCCTGACCGACGACACGTTGCGCGCCTGGCGCCCCTCCCCCGCCACCCGCGCGAAGAAGGCCGCCGCCCCGAAGAAGAAGACGGCGGCCTCCGCAGAGTCCGACTGAGCAGTGCGTCGGCGGGGCGGCAGATCTGCCGCCCCGCCGTCGACAGTCAGGAACCCGACACGTGCGCGGTGAAGGCTGCCCAGGCGCCGGAGGCGACGGCGAACGAGTCGCGGCCGAGGTCCTTGGAATCCCGGACGTGGACCGCTTCGGCGCCCACCGCGACCTCAACGCAGTTGTCGCCACCACTGCCGCTGTAGCTGCTCTTGACCCAGTCAAGTTCGGTGCTCATAGCGCTCCTTGAATCTGCTTCAGCAGGCCGACTGTGGCCTCGTGGCTCAGCGCCTGTGAGCGCATCTTGCCATAGCGCTGAAGCATGGCACTGACCACTTTCGGGTCGGCCATGAGAGTGCTGCTGTCGTGACCTTCGACGTATCCGAACCAGCTGTTGGACGAGGTCTCGGCGAGGTACATCTGGCCGTCGATGCCCGAGTGGTCAGGCTGCTTGAGTGCCATGACGAGGATTTCTACGTTGCGTCGACGGCCTTGCGTCAGCAGGTTGTCGATGAGGGCGGAAGTCACCTGAGGTCCTCCCAACTGGCGTTCCAGGACGGCTTGCTCGATAAGAAACGAGAACGAGGTGTTGGGTCGCGCGCCCAACAGCTCCTGTCGCTCAAGGCGTGCAGCAACCTGCTGCTCGAACTGCTGCTCCGACAAGGGCGGCAGGCGTCGGTCGAAGACTGCCCGGATGTATCCCTCGGTCTGCAACAACCCCGGAATCCCCCGGCACTCATACGCGTACAGCGTGATCGCCTCTTCCTCGATCCCCGCCCATTGCAGGAACCAGGACGCCAGCCCGGCCTTCCTCCGCAGGCTCTTCGCCGCTGCCGCGAGGACCTTGCCCGCGACCGGCCCCAGCACTTCGGCCGTCCGGTCCGGAAGGTTCTCCGGAGGGAACCGCTTGCCCTGTTCGATCTTCGCGACGTACGCCGCCGAGTAGCGCACACGCGGTGCGAACTCCTCCTGGGTCAGGCCATCAGCCTCCCGCAGCGCCTTCAAGACAGCCCCGAACGTCTTGAGACTGTCCGATAGTTCAGGTTCACCACCCGCCGCCGTACCACTGCCGTCCTGGTCCGCCGTCATTGCCGCCCCGCTTTCCGTGCCGCACACCACGCGCCCCGCGCCCCGCGTCGGTCAACCTGCCCAGGGTTACAGGGAGTTACCCGCCCAGTCCAGGGCATGAACCAGTACAGATGGATCTGTATGGGTGCCGTTCCTGTCGACACAACAGGGCAGCCGAAAGGCTGACCGCATGACGACATCGCAGGTCCAACCGCCCCAGACCATCCGCGAGTTCACGCACGCCTTCCCCGCCACTCGCCTCGGCGCGAGCCTCGCCCGCCGGACCGCCATGAGCACGCTCGGTGACTGGGGCGTCCCGCCCGGCAGTCCGCTCTCCGACACCGTCGCCCTCCTCGTCGCCGAGCTCGCGGCCAACGCCGCCCGCCACGGCCGCGTACCGGGACGGAACTTCGAGCTGCGCCTCCAGTACGAGCACGCGGCCACCGCCGTACACGTCGAAGTCTCCGACACCCACCCACGACGCCCCGACCCCACGACGGCCACCATGGCCGACCCGGATGCCGACGGCGGACGCGGCCTCGCCCTCGTGGAGGCCGTCGCCCACCGCTGGGGCGTCGCGGACCGCACCGGCCCCGGCAAGACCGTATGGGCACAGACCAAGCCGGCCGACCCGCCAGACCCGACCAGGCCGCAGCTCCACGACCTCCGCCCCGCCTAGCCCGCCCACCCCGGGACGACGTTCGGCAACCACCCTGCATGACCTGCCACGAACTACAGAAATCGGACACTCTGGCTCCATGAAGACGATGACGGCAACCGAGGCTTCCAGGAACTTCGCGTCCGTACTCGACCGCGCCGAGCGCGGCGAGACCATCGCGATCACCCGTGGTGGCCGGCGCCTGGCCATACTGTCCCCGGCTCCCGCGGGGAACGGCGCGGCGCTGATGGAGTTCCTGGCCGGACACCCCGTGGACGACGACTTCGCCGCGGACGTGGAGTCCGTACGCGATCTCACGACCGACGATCTGGGGCGGCATGGCCCGACGCCTGATCCTGGACACCGGCGTGATCATCCGCCGAGCGCGGGGCGGCGGCCTCGCCCGGCTGCTCGACGACGGTGACGACGTGGCCATCGCCGCCCTCACCTTCGCCGCGCTGCTGCTCGGGGTGGAGCTGGCCGACGAGGCACGGCGCCCCGGCCGGCAGGCGTTCGTCGACGGCGTGCACGCCCTGGTCCCCGTCGAGGACTACACCCCCGATGTCGCACGGATCCACGCCCGCCTGCTCGCGCACGTACGGCAGGAGGGCAAGCCGCGCGGCGGGCACGACCTGATCACCGCGGCGACCGCGGCATGCACCGCCCGCACGCTGGTCACCAAGGACGGCAAGGCCGCCTTCGACGGCCTGCCCGGCGTGCGCTCGATCACCACGCGAGGGAGAGCTGGACGGGAGAGCGGGACACGATCTCTCCTTCCTGGTGTCAGTGCCGCCCCTTACGATTGATCGGGCAGCTCGGTTCTGTGAGCTGAAGGACCCGCAGGGTGAGGAGCCGCAGGCAGACCATGGCGTTTTTGAGCAGGAACACTCCCCGTCCCGAGGACCGGCCCCTCCTCCGGGAGCTGATCGACATCCCGGAGCGGGTGTCGACGTCCGACTTCGTGCTGAAGCTCGGTGAGGCCGTCACCCCCGAGGGCGCCGAGGCAGCCCTGCGGGACTACGTCGTCACCGACCGCCTGCGCGGCAACTTCGACGAGGCGCTCGACCTGATCAAGTCTGCGCTCGACAGCCACTCCTCCAAGGCTGCCTATCTGCACGGCTCGTTCGGTTCCGGTAAGTCGCATTTCATGGCGGTGCTCTACGCCCTGCTCTCCGGCCACCAGGCCGCCCGTACCAAGACGGGCCTCGACCCCGTCCGCGCGCACCACTCCTGGCTGGACGCGGGAGATCGCAAGTTCCTCCTCGTCCCGTACCACATGCTCGGCGCCAAGTCCCTTGAACAGCGCATTCTCGGCAAGTACGTGGAGCACGTACGCAAGGTGCACCCCGGCTGCGATCTGCCGCAGGTCTATCTGACCGACGGCCTCTTCGAGGACTTCGCCGCGCATCGCCGTGGCAGCGGGGACGACCGGGTGATCGCGCAGCTCGCCGAGGCGGACAGCGGTGAGGGCGACGAGTGGGGCGAGGCGTTCGCCTGGACCACCGAACTGCTCGACCGGGCCGTCACCGCGCAGGAGGAGCACGAGAACACCAAGGGCTTCGACCTGGACAACCCGACCACCCCGCAGGAGCTGCGGGCCCGGCTCGTCCAGGACCTGACCAAGACCCTCTTCCCGTCGTTCTCACGCAACGCCTCGGAGAACGCCGACGGGTTCGTCTCCCTGGACAAGGGCCTCGGCATCATCGCCGCGCACGCCAAGTCCCTCGGCTACGACGGCCTCGTCCTCTTCATGGACGAGCTGATCCTGTGGCTGGCCACCCTCATCCACGATCAGAAGGCGCTCGGCCGCGAGGCAGGCAAGGTCACCAACTTCGTGGAGGGCGCCGACGAGCGCCGTGCCATCCCCGTCGTCTCGTTCATCGCCCGCCAGCGTGACCTGCGGGAGCTGGTCGGCGAGGAGATGTCCGGCGCTGCCGAGGCCGCCGTGCAGGACACGCTGAAGCTCAACGGCGGCCGGTACGACTCGATCGTCCTGGAGGACCGCAACCTGCCGACGATCGCGCAGGCCCGTCTGCTGAATCCCGTCGACGACGAGGCCGAGGCAAAGGTCGCGGCAGCCTTCGACGAGGCCAAGAAGCTCGGCCCGGACGTCTGGCAGACACTGCTCGGCCACAAGGACTCCACCACCGGCGCGGACGAGGACGCCTTCCGGCGGACGTACCCCTTCCCGCCGGCGTTCATGGACACCCTGGTGCACATCTCCGGGGCGCTGCAGCGCTCCCGCACCGGCCTGAAGCTGATGAGCCAGCTCCTGGTCGACCACCGGGACGACTGGCGCCTCGGCCAGCTCGTACCGCTCGGCGATCTGTACCCGGCGATCGTCGGCGGCGGCGACAAGGCGTTCAGCGGCGAGACCAGCGTCCACTTCGAAGCGGCGGACAAGCTGTACCGCGAGAAGCTGCGCCCGTACCTGCTGAAGACCAACCAGGTCACCGAGGACGACGTGGAGACGCACAGGCGCCGTCCGGAGACGATCAACGACCCGCAGCTGAAGGCCCGTTGCCGGGACTTCACCGGTGACAGCCGGCTGATCCAGACGCTGCTACTCTCCGCGCTCGCGCCGAGCGTCCCCGCCCTGTCCGACCTGACCCTGGCCCGGCTCAACGCGCTCAACCACGGGTCCATCACCACCCGGATCGCCGGAACCGAGATCGGCCGCCTGGAGCAGAAGACGAAGGAATGGGCGGCGACCTTCCCCGAGATCAAGGTCGCCGGCACCGGTCCCGGCGCGGTCGTGCGCCTGGAGCTGACCGGTGTCGACCTTGACGCGGTGCTCGCCAACGCCCAGGTCCACAACAACCTGGGCAACCGCCGGACCAAGATGCGCACCCTGCTCAAGGAGTCGCTCGGTGTCACCGACGGGACCGGCGGGTTCGACCCGTACGACATACTCGACCTGGTGTGGAAGGGCACCGAGCGGCAGGTCGAGGTGGTCTTCGGGAACGTCGCCGACGTCGACTCGCTCTCCGACGCGGCACTGCGGCCCAACCAGGAGGACGCCTGGCGGCTCGTCGTCGACTTCCCTTACGACGAGGGCGAGTTCGGGCCGATGGATGACCTCCAGCGGCTGCGCACGCTGCGGGAGAAGACGGGCGGCGACTCGCGGACCCTGGCCTGGCTGCCCACTCATCTCACCGACACCACCCGCGGCGACTTCGAGCGTCTCGTCGTCATCGACAAGGCACTGTCCGACGAGGCCCGCTTCGACTCCGAGTTCGCGCGCAGCCTCAACGCCGACGACAAAGCCCGCGCCAAGGGCATGCTGCAGTCGCAGCGGGAGGTCCTCACCGAGCGGGTCCTGGGCGCGCTGAAGCAGGCGTACGGACTCGCGCAGAAGCAGGAAGGCGTCGTCGACCTCGGCTTCGGCAACCACCTGGAGGCCCAGCAGCAGGTGGCGGATCTGCAACTGCCGATCGGCGCGCAGATGGACGACGCCGCACGTCAGCTGTCCGGGAAGCTGCTCGCCCACCAGTTCCCCGCCCACCCGGATCTGGATCCGGAAGGCACCGGGAAGCCGCCGCGGGCCGCCGAGATCAAGACCGTCTTCGAGTACGTGCGCAAGGCCGCCGAGGACCGTGACGGGCAGGTGGAGGTCGAGTCCAAGGACCGCAAGGTCATGGCTCGGATCGCGGGCGGCCTCAAGCTCGGTGTGATGCAGGAGGCGTACTACCGGCAGTCCAACGCCTGGCTCGACCACTTCAACGCGCAGGCCCGGCGGGACGGGGTCGCTGAGCCGACCCTGGTCAAGCTCGCCGACTGGAGCGACCAGCCCGACCCGCGCGGCCTGCCCGACCCGCTGCGACGGCTGCTCGCCGCCGCGTACGCGGAAATGTCCGACCGTGTGTGGGTGCGCGGCGGGGTCGCGGTCGAGCCCGCACCGCTGCCGAGCGATCTGAAGCGTGACTACGCGCTGCGGGAGCAGCCGCTGCCCACCGAGGCGGACTGGGCTGAAGCCCGCAAGCGGTACGAGACGGTGTTCGGCACGCCCGCACCGCAGTTGCGGCGCGGGCGGATCGTGAACCAGTTCGCTGGCGAGATCCGCAGGGCCGCGACCGCGTTCGCCACCGATGCGGCACGGCTCGTCACGGAGCTGGAGAAGCACCGCAGCTTCCTGCACCTGGACGACGCCTCGCCCCGCCTCGTGCTCGCCCGGCAGGCCCAGGAGCTGGTGGACGCGGTGCGGGCGGAGAACCTCGGCGCCAAGGCTGTGGTGGACCGGCTGGCCGGATTCGACCTCGGCGCCTTCACCGCGCACCGGTACAGCATGTCGCTGACCAGTGCCCGGACCGTAGCCGATGCGCTGCAGAACACCAGCTGGGGTGAACAGTTGGAGCTGGCGGACACGCTCGGCCGGGACGGTGCGGCGATCCTGGAGCGGGTGCGCGACGCCGCGGCCGGCGACCCCGGCGACTACCCCGACCTGCCGGCCATGCTGAAGAAGGGCAGCCGGGAGGTGATGGCGCTGCTGCGGTCCCGGCAGAGTCCACCGGTGGCCCCACAACAGCCCGCCGCCCCGGCACCCAGCTCCGACACGGTGCCCCTGGACAGCGGCTCCGCCCATCCGCAGGTGCTGCCGACGCCGCCCGCGCCGCGTGATCCGGCACGCCCGGTGGCCCGCTCCGGTGGCGGCCGGACGACAGCCGCCCGGGCTGCTGCGGAGCTGCAGGCCGAGATCGCGGCACTCGCCGCGGCACACCCCGACGCCACCGTCGAGGTCACGTGGAAGGTCGTCGACTGATGTCCGGCCCAAAAGCGACGACGTCCGCCTCGCCCCGCCCCGGTCCCTCCGTCGACGCCGCCTGGAAGGTCGCCCACTGATGTCCGGCACGATCACCACCGCGCCCGCCGCCGGGCCGGGACCCTCGGCTGCAGGTCCCGCCCGCCTTTCGGTGAGCACGGTCCGTCAGTTCGTCGCCGCGCGCAGCAAGCTCTGCGACGGCGCGGTCCGCGTCATGCTGCTGCGGGCCGCCCCACAGTGGGACGGGGCTGCCATGCAGCCGACGGTGGGCGGGACACAGGTGAGGGTTGCCGTCGCGCCGTCCGTCCTCGCGGTGCACGAGCAGATCCTGGACCACCTGGAGGCGCAGGTCCCGCCGGAGCCGCGCGTCCTCGTCGTCCTCACCGACCGGGAGAACACCGAGCTCGACCCCGGTCTGCTCGCCCGCGTCTACAGTCGCCGCATCAGGTCCGTCGACAACTGGGAAGTCGTGCAGGAGGCGTTCGGCGCGAGCGGCCTCGACACCCGCCTGCGCGGCGAGACCTGGGCGGCCGAAGCGCTCCTGGATGCGGCGGGCACCCGGGGCTGGCGCTCGATCGGCAGGGGGGTGCTCTCCCGCGACGAAGCCCTCACCCGGCTGGCCCGGCGGCGCCTCCGCCTCGACCACAGCAGCGGCGACACGCTGGCAGGACGCGTCCTGCCAGGGGAGGCGGACCGGGTCGACCCCGTCGCCCTGTTCCGGTGGACCCTCACTCCCGGCGGCCCGGACCTCCTGCGCGAGCTGCGCGGACCGGAGAAGGCCGGCCTCGCCCACTTCCTCGCCGCACCTGAGCAGGGCGGCTCCACGGGCAGGGTGATCACCGCCCTGGTCGATGCCGAGCACGGCCCCGACGCAGCTGCGTACGCGGTGGTCTGCGCCGCCCTGTGGGGACACGCGGAGGCCGACCACGACCTGTACCGTGCGCGCGGCCGGGCCGAACGATGGCTCGGCGAGCAGCCGCCCGCCCAGGGCGATGAACTCGACCGGCTCCTGGCCTCCTTCGCCCGCAGCGGTGAGGCGTACGTACGCGATCTCATCGACCGGGGCGAGCACCGTCTCGCCGACCCGGTCCTGACCCGGGCCGCACAGCTCGTCGCCCAGTTCGGGGCGCAGGCCGCCGCCACCGCCAGTCCGCTCCTGTCCGCCGGGCTCGACGCCCGGTTCACCGCGGCCGGTCACACGCTGACCGGCGGCTCCACCGAAGCGGTCACGGACTCCGTCACCGCGCTCCGCGCACACGCCCTTGCCACCGGCGACGGCGAGACCCGGGCCCGGATCGAGCGGGTCCGGATGGCCGTACGGCTGCAACGGTGGCTGGCCGGGAACCCGTCGGACGAGATCGGGTCGGTGACCGACGGGACGGACCGCCAAATCCGCGAACTCGGCTGGGCCGACCGCGCCCTGGAACACCTGGAGGCGGGCGGCGACCCGGACTCCGTACTCGCCGCCGCGTACAGCCGGATCGGCGACCAGGTGCGGCGGACCCGTCGCACGCTCGACCACGCCTTCAGCGAACGGCTCGCGGTGTGGACGGCGGACGGCAGCTCCCCCGGTTCCCTGCTCACCGTCGAGTCTCTCCTGACGCGGATCGTCGCGCCGGTCGTCGCCGAGCCGCGGCGCCGGGTCCTGCTGCTGCTCCTGGACGGGATGAGCGCGGCCATAGCGGCCGAACTGGGCGAGGAACTGCGCGAGCAGTGGGCCGAGTTCGACCCGGTTCCCGGGGCGCACGGCGCACCAGTGCGGCGTGCCGTGGCCGCTGCTCTGCCCACACTCACTGCTGTCTCGCGCACCTCGCTCTTCACCGGAACCCTGATGAAGGGCGGCCAGAACGACGAGAAGCGGCTCTTCCCCCAGCACTCCTGCTGGCAGGGCGCCCCGGCGGCCGTCTTCCACAAGGACGACCTGCGCGGCCCCGACACCGGCTCGCCCTTCTCCACCGCCCTCGGTGAGGCCCTCGCCGACGAGCGCATGCATGTCGCCGTCGTCCTCAACACCGTCGACGACCGGCTTGCCAAGGAACAGAAACTCGGGGACGGCGCCTGGCAGGCCAAGGAGGTCGGCGGTCTCGAACCGCTGTTGCGGGCCGCGCGTGCGAACGGCATGACCGTGCTCCTGACCTCCGACCACGGCCATGTCATCGAACGGCGGGGCAGCAAGCTCGACGCGCCCGCCGGTACCATCGGTTCGGCCCGCCACCGCGACCCCGGCGGCCCGGTCGCACCCTCCGAGATCGCACTGGCCGGGCCGCGGGTGGTCTGGCCGGAGCCCGGCTCGCACATCGTCGCTCTGCGCGACCACGACGCCCGGTACACCGCCCTCAAGGCGGGTTACCACGGCGGCGCGACCCTCGCCGAATTCACCATCCCGCTGCTCGCCCTGCTGCCCTTCGGAACCGAACCACCGGAAGGATGGCGGGAGTTGGGCGATCCGGCTCCGCTGTGGTGGTCGGACGAGACAGGCATCGAGACGGAATCCGGCGCAGAGGCTGTCACTTCGTCCGGCACCGCTGCCCCCGTCGCCACGCCGTCGCGTCCGCGCGCCAAGCAGTCCAAGAAGGCCGCCCCGCCCGTGGCAGAGGGCGTCATCAGTCTCTTCGGTGAGGAGGAGCTCGCCCCTCTCGCACCTCCCGCGTCCCAGAAGCCCGCCGACCCCGCCCCGGAGACCGAAGCCCCCTCCACCACGGCCCAGCCGCCTGCCGTCGCGCTCGTGGAACGGCTCGTCGCCACCGAGCTGTACGCGGCGCAGCTGGACCTGCTCGCCCGAAAACCGCGGGACCCGTCCGTCCTGCCCAAGGCGCTGGTCGCCCTCGTCGAAGCGGGCACCCTGCCCATGACCGCCCTGGCCGAACGTGCGGGCCAGCCCGTCGGCCGCGCCCCCGGCTTCGCCGCGACCCTGGCCCAGCTCCTCAACTACGACGGCGCCCAGATCCTGGAGATCCTCCCCGACAACCGCACCCTGCGCCTGCACCGGGCCCAGCTGATCGAACAGTTCGGACTGCGCACCCCGTGAGCACGACGAACCGGATCCGTCCGCCGGCATTCCGGCGGTCCGGCGACCGCCCTGATGGGAGACTGTCCGGGTGAACGCGTTCGGATCCTCAGCCCCTCGTGCCGGTGCCCCCGTCGGCACCGTACGCCGCCGCGCCGTCGTGGACGCCCTGCGACGCGGCGCCGTCCCCGAGAGCGGCCTCGACCTGCTCGCCACCGGCCTGGGCCGCTTCGAGCAGGCGGTCGACGAGGAACTGGACACCGTCGCCGCCGGCGGCTCGGTGTTCAAGGCGGTGCGCGGTGAGTACGGCTCCGGCAAAACCTTCTTCACCCGCTGGCTCGGCGAACGCGCCAAGCGTCGCACCTTCGCCGTGGCCGAGGTGCAGGTGTCGGAGACCGAGACCCCGCTGCACAAGCTGGAGACGGTCTACCGGCGGCTCACCGAACGTCTGACCACCGCGAGCTTCCCGCCCAGCGCGCTGCGGCCCGTCGCCGATGCCTGGTTCTACGCCCTTGAGGAGGACGCGCTCGCCGACGGCGCGGCTGAGAGCGAACTGCCGCAGGCCGTGGACCGGCTGCTCACCGCCCGCCTGGCCGAGGTGTCCCGCCAGGCCCCCGCCTTCGCCACCGCCCTGCGCGGGTACAAGCAGTCCCTGGACGCCGGCGACGAGGCGACCGCCGCCGCGGTGATGGCCTGGCTCGGCGGCCAGCCGCACGTCGCCGCTGCCGCACGTCGCAGCGCAGGAGTCCGCGGCGACCTCGATCACTTCGGCGCCTTCGGCTTTCTGCAAGGCCTGCTGACCATGCTCAAGGACGCGGGGCACGCCGGGCTCGTCCTCGTCCTGGACGAGGTGGAGACGCTGCAGCGGGTCCGCTCCGACGCCCGTGACAAGGCCCTCAACGCCCTGCGCCAGCTCATCGACGAGGTGCATTCCGGCCGCTTCCCCGGCCTCTACCTCGTCATCACCGGCACGCCAGCCTTCTACGACGGACAGCAGGGCGTCCAGCGTCTCGCCCCGCTCGCCCAGCGCCTGGCCACCGACTTCACCACCGACCCGCGCTTCGACAACCCGCGTGCCGTGCAGATCCGGCTTCCCGGATTCACCGAGGAGTCCCTGACCGGTCTGGGCGTCACCATCCGCGACCTGTACGCGGACGGCGTCTCCTCCACCGACTCCGCCGAGCGGATCAAGCGGCTCGCCGACGACGCGTACCTTGCGGACCTGGCGAGGGCCGTGGGCGGTGCCCTTGGCGGGAAAGTCGGAGTGGCACCGCGCCTGTACCTGAAGAAGCTAGTCGGGGACGTACTCGACCGGATCGATCAGTTCGACGACTTCGATCCGCGTGCGCACTACAAGCTGACCCTCGGCAGCGGCGATCTCACTGCCACCGAACGCAACCTCGCCGCGCCCCCCGCGGCCGCGTCGGCCGACGACCTCGATCTCGACCTCTGATCCGTCGCCTTCCCCTCCCGTTCCCGGAAGACCAAGCGCAGGGAGCTACCCACGTGCAGGACCAGCCGCCCGGCCCCGACCCGCTCGAACGCCTCGATCCGGTCGTCCTGCACCACATCGTCAACACGCTCGGATGGCCTGACCTGCGCCCCCTGCAGAAGGCCGCCGTGGAACCACTGATGGACGGCGAGGACGCGATCCTGCTCGCGCCGACCGCGGGCGGGAAGACGGAAGCCGCCACCTTCCCCGTCCTGTCCGCCATGCGGGAGCAGCACTGGACCGGCACCTCCGTCCTCTACCTGGCCCCACTCAAAGCCCTCCTCAACAACCTCGTCCACCGCGTCGACACCTACGCCCAGTGGCTGGGCCGCCGCGCCGAGCTCTGGCACGGCGACACCCCCGAGTCCGTACGCCGCCGTATCCGCACCGAGTCGCCCGACTTCCTGCTCACCACACCCGAGTCGCTCGAAGCGATGCTGATCAGTGTCAAGACCGACCACACACACATGCTCGGCCGGGTCCGTGCCGTGATCATCGACGAGGTGCACGCTTTCGCGGGTGACGACCGGGGCTGGCACCTGCTTGCCGTGCTCGAACGGCTGGAGCGGCTGGTCGGTCACCGGATCCAGCGGATCGGGCTCTCCGCCACCGTCGGCAACCCGGACGCACTGCTCACTTGGCTGCAGGGGGCGCGCCCCGCCGAACGCCCGGGACGGGTCGTCGCGCCCGGCATCACCCTGCCGGACACGGCCGGGGGCACCTCGCTACCGAGGCCCGCGGGAGACGTCGAACTCGACTACGTCGGCTCACTCGCCAACGCCGCCAAGGTGATCTCCGCCCTGCACCGCGGCGAGAAGCGCCTCGTCTTCTGCGACTCCCGCAAGCAGGTCGAGGAACTCGGTGCGGCGCTCCGGGCCCGCGACGTCACCGTGTTCCTCTCGCACGCCTCGCTCTCCGCCGATGAACGGGCCCGCTCCGAGCAGGCGTTCGCCGAGGCGCGCGACTGCGTCATCGTGTCCACCTCCACCCTGGAACTCGGCATCGACGTCGGCGACCTCGACCGAGTCATCCAGATCGACTCCCCCGGCACCGTCGCCTCGTTCCTGCAGCGGATCGGCCGCACCGGCCGCCGCGCCGGCACCTCCCGCAACTGTCTCTTCCTCGCCACCAGGACCGAGTCGTTGCTGCAGGCCGCCGGGCTGCTCACCCTCTGGGCCCTGGGCTGGGTCGAGCCCGTCACCCCGCCACCGTCGCCCCGTCACCTCGTCGCCCAGCAGCTGCTCGCACTCACCCTGCAGGAGCACCGCATCGGCGACCGGCTCTGGCCGGACCGGTGGAACGGCCTCGCGCCCTTCGACCGGTCGGCCGCCCCGCTCCTGAAGCATCTGGTCGACGAAGGCTTCCTGGACAGCGACGACGGCATGCTCTTCATCGGCCCCGAGGCCGAGAAGCACTTCGGCCGCCGCCACTTCATGGAACTCACCGCTTCCTTCACCGCGCCGCCCGAGTTCACCGTCCTCGCCGGGCGCACCGAGATCGGCACCACGGACCCCACCGTGCTCACCGAGGAACGCCCCGGCCCGCGCCGTCTCCTGCTTGCCGGGCGCAGCTGGCAGGTCACGTTCATCGACTGGGCCCGCCGCCGCGCGTTCGTCGAACCCGTCGAGGACGGCGGTGTGGCCAAATGGCAGGGCAGCGAGGCGCGCGGTCTGTCGTTCACCCTCACCCGCGCCATGCGCGACGTCCTCCTCGGCACCGACCCCGACGTCCGGCTCACCCGCCGCGCCACCGCTGCCCTCGCCGAGCTGCGCACCGATCGCGCCCCTCACGAGGTCCACCCGGCCGGCACTCTCGTGGTCCGCGATGCCGATGCCACGCGCTGGTGGACCTGGGCCGGCTACCGCGCCAATGCGACCCTCGCCGCCTCCCTCGGCAACCTCGCCGATCCCGTCCAGCGGCCCTCCGACACCCATCTCCGCCTGCGCCAGGACCTCTCCCCCGCCGACTGGAAGGCCGCCCGCGCCGAACTCCCGGTCTCCCTCACCCTGCCCACCGTCGACCCGCGCGCCGTCCGCGGCCTGAAGTTCTCGGCTGCCCTCCCGCCGCGCGTGGCCACCGCCACACTGGCCGAACGTCTCGCGGACTTCGACGGGGCACTGACCACGGCGCGAGGGCCGGTACGGCTCGAATGGGGGATGTGAACTCCGCTCCTGGCAGCGTGAGTTCCGCTATCGCCCCAGGTCTCTCCGCCTCTCCTCCAGGCATCGCTGCCGCCTCTGCCACGCCCGCCGGGCCTCGGCCGGTGAGGCCCGCGAGAACTCCTCCTGCGCAAAGCCCGACCTGGCTGCATCCTCAACGACAGCCACCAGATGTGCGGCGGTCCGGGAGATCCGTTCCGCATGGGCGAGTTCGAGCATGGGGGCCAGCTGCTCTTCCCGGGCGGCGACGGCCAGCAGGTCGTCGCAGTCGTCGTAGGTGGACGGAAGTGCGGGCAGCGCCTCCTCGCCGAGTCTGCGGACCTCTGGCGCCGAGCCTGCCTCGTATGCGCGCGGCGCATCGGCCGCGTCACGGCCGAGGACCTGGTTCAACATCTGCAGTACGGGGGCCGACGCCCACTGAAAGCCACCCGTGCCCACGTACGACCCCACCTGCAAGCCCGTCAGAACGAGCGTCGTTTCAGCGTCAAGACTTCCAGGACACCCCGTCCGCAGACCAGGCGACAATCAGCCACTGCGCCGGAAAAGCCGAGGCCAGAGCCCACAGAGCCAAGCCATCACACCTCGAACTGTTTCCTCCAGGGAAAGACGTCGAATCTCAGCCCCGCCCTCACAAAACCGCAGGTCAGAGGCCCTTCTCAGCCGGCTCCAGAATCGCCACGCACTCCACATGATGCGTCATCGGAAACAGGTCGAACGCCCGCAGCGTCCGCACCCGGTACCCGCCGTCCCGGAAGTACGCCAGGTCGCGCGCCAGCGCCGCCGGGTCGCAGGCGACGTAGGCGATGCGGCGGGCGCCCAGGCCCGTCAGGTGTTTGACGACCTGCTTGCCGGCGCCGGCGCGGGGCGGGTCGAGGACGATCAGGTCGCACTCGGTGATGCCGGTGCGCGGGAGGATCTGGTCGACCTTGCCGTGTTCGATGCGGACCCGGTCCAGGTCCTTCAGGTTGTGGCGGGCGTCCTCGACGGCACGCTTGCCGGACTCGATGCCGAGGACGGCGCCCTTTTCGCCGATGCGCTGGCCGATGGCGCCGGCGAACAGGCCGACGCCGCAGTAGAGGTCGAGGGCCATGTCGTTCTTGCGGGGCAGGAGGCCCTGCATGACGGCGCGGACCAGGGTGTTGGCGGCCTGCGGGTGGACCTGCCAGAAGCCGCCGGAGCCGACGCGGTAGGTGCGGTCGTCGGCGCGCTCGCGGACGAAGGCGCGGCCGTGCACGCGGTGGACTCCGCCGTCGCGCTCGTCGACGCGCATCACCGAGACGGGCTTGTCGAGCTCGACCAGGGGCAGCCGGCCACCGGGCCGCGGGGTGAGGATGACCTGACGGTCGTGGGAACCCGTTGCCGCGATGGCCTCCACCGTGGCCATGCCGGGCCAGTCCCGCTTCTCGATGCCGAGCTCCGTGACGCCGGGGGCCGCGATCAGGCAGCGCTCGACGGGCTCCACGTCGTGCGAGCGGTGCTTGCGCAGGCCGACCTTGCCGTCCTCGTCGATGGCGTACTGGACACGGGTGCGCCAGGCGGGCACCTCGCCCGGCGGGAGCTTGTCGCCCTCGGCCGGCATGACCGTGCCGTCCCAGCCCGCCTCCTCGGGAGTGAGGCCCGCGAGGCGCTGGAGCTGTTCGGCGATCACTTCGCCCTTGAGCCGGCGCTGGGCGCCGGGCTTGGCGTGCTGCCAGTCGCAGCCGCCGCACTTGCCGGGGCCGGCGTACGGGCAGGGCGCCTCGACGCGGTCCTTGGACGCCTCGATGATCTGTACCGCGTCGGCGCGCAGGAAGCGGGAGTCGCTCTCGCCGTCGGTGACCCTGGCGATCACCTTCTCGCCGGGCAGCGTGTGCCGTACGAAGAGGACCCGGCCCTCCGAGGTGCGGGCGATGCAGTGGCCGCCGTGTGCGACGGGGCCGACCTCGACCTCGTACTCCTCCCCGACCAGCGACGACGTGGGTTCGTTCTGCATGAGGGGGTGGCTCCAGAGATCAAGGGGGGAACGGCCGGACAACAACCTACGAGTCTACGTCGGTGTCGTCCGGCCGCTTACCACGAGCGGACGAGGGCGGTCAGCTCTTGCCGCTGGGTTCCTTGGGCCTGCGCTCCACCGGGCCGCGGCGCACCGAGCCCGGCGCGTTCCACTCGGCGCGCTTCCTGGCGCGCTTCTTGGCCGCCTCGGAGGACTCCAGCTGATACGGCACGGAGGTCACCATGACACCCGGGGTGAACAGCAGCCGCCCCTTGAGGCGCAGGGCGCTCTGGTTGTGGAGGAGGTGCTCGTACCAGTGGCCGACCACGTACTCCGGGATGTACACGCTCACGACGTCGCGCGGGCTCTCCCGGCGCAGGCCCTTCACGTAGTCGATGACCGGCCGGGTCACCTCGCGGTACGGGGAGTCGAGGATCTTCAGCGGGATGTCGATGCCGCGCCGCTCCCAGTCGTCCTTGAGCGCCTTGGTCTCCGCCGGGTCGACGCTGATGGAGAGCGCCTCCAGCCGGTCGGAGCGGATCAGCTTGGCGTAGGCGAGGGCGCGCAGGGTGGGCCGGTGGAGCTTGGAGACCAGGACGATCGAGTGGACCCTGGAGGGCCGGATCGTCTCGTCGGACGGGGTCTCGTCGGCGGCGATCTCCTCGGCGACCCGGTCGTAGTGCTTCCGGATCGCGGTCATCGTCGCGAAGAAGATGCACATGCCGAGCAGGGCGACCCAGGCACCGTGGGTGAACTTGGTGACCAGGACGACCACGAGGACGAGGCCGGTCAGGAAGGCGCCGAAGGCGTTGATCGCGCGGGAGCGGATCATGTGGCGGCGCTTGTCGGCGTCCTTCTCGGTGCGCAGGTGGCGGTTCCAGTGACGGACCATGCCGGTCTGGCTGAGCGTGAAGGACACGAACACGCCGACGATGTAGAGCTGGATCAGCCGGGTCGAGTCGGCGCCGTAGATGACGACGAGCAGGGCGGCCGCGCCGGCGAGCAGCACGATGCCGTTGGAGAAGGCGAGGCGGTCGCCGCGGGTGTGCAGCTGGCGTGGCAGGTAACGGTCCTGGGCGAGGATCGAGCCGAGCACCGGGAAGCCGTTGTACGCCGTGTTCGCCGCGAGGAACAGCACCAGGGCGGTGGCCGCGGCGAGCACGATGAACAGGAAGCTGCCGTGACCGAAGACGGCCTCGGCGACCTGCGTGATCACCGGGTCCTGTACATAGCCGGAGCCGACCGGCACACCGCCCTTCAGCAGGTCCTGCCCCGGGTTCTCGGCCATCCGGACGTCGGTGACCAGGGCGAGGGAGATGATGCCGACGAGCATGGTGATGGCGAGCACGCCCATCATCGAGAGCGTCGTGGCCGCGTTCTTGGACTTGGGCTTACGGAAGGCCGGGACGCCGTTGGAGACCGCCTCGACGCCGGTGAGCGCGGCGCAGCCGGAGGAGAAGGCGCGCAGCAGCAGGAAAACAAGGGCGAAGCCCGCGAGGCCTTCCTGCTCCGCCTTGATGTGGAAGTCGGCGGTGGGCGCGCGCATGGTGTCGCCCAGCACGAGAGTGCGGAAGGCACCCCACGCGATCATGATGAAGACGCCCACGACGAACACGTACGTCGGAATCGCGAAGAGCGACCCGGACTCCTTGACGCCGCGCAGGTTCATCAGCGTCAGCAGCAGGATCACCGCGACGGCGCACAGCACCTTGTGCTCGACCACGAACGGGATCGCCGAGCCCAGGTTCTCGATGCCGGAGGTGATGGAGACGGCGACGGTGAGGACGTAGTCCACCAGCAGCGCGCTGGCGACCGTCAGGCCGGCCTTGGGGCCGAGGTTGGTGGTGGCGACCTCGTAGTCGCCACCACCGCTGGGGTACGCGTGCACGTTCTGCCGGTACGACGCCACCACGGTGAACATCACCACCACGACCGCCAGGGCGATCCACGGGCTGAAGTGGTACGCCGACACGCCCGCGACAGACAGGACGAGCAGAACCTCGCCAGGCGCGTAGGCAACGGAGGACAGGGCGTCGGAGGCGAAAACGGGGAGGGCGATGCGCTTCGGCAGGAGCGTTTCTCCGAGCCGGTCACTGCGCAGTGCGCGCCCGATCAGGATCCGTTTGGGCACGTCGGTCAGTTTGGACACGCAGAGGAT
The DNA here is from genome assembly GCF_053593015.1 of Streptomyces sp. NPDC002403. Taxonomy (NCBI): domain Bacteria; kingdom Bacillati; phylum Actinomycetota; class Actinomycetes; order Kitasatosporales; family Streptomycetaceae; genus Streptomyces; species Streptomyces sp. NPDC002403. The sequence continues at coordinate 292,678 of NZ_JBSFBQ010000007.1, forward strand.
CGTAAGCGTTCCGTATGGAAGCCGCAGACGCACCACCCCCGTGGCCCTGCAATCTCCTGCGCTCGGACGAAAAAGCCACGAAATCCTTAACGAAATCCTTGCACTAAGCGTCCGCGAAAAGGGCGCTGTAACCATTCAATGCGGGCTGACCGCCGAGATGTGCGTAAAGGACGGTGGAATCGCGGGCGATCTCGCCGCGGGCCACAAGGTCGGCCATTCCCGCCATCGACTTCCCCTCGTACACGGGGTCGGTGATCATGCCCTCGGTTCGGGCGGCGAGCCGCATCGCGTCGAGGGTCGTGCCGTCGGGGATGCCGTAGGTGCCCGCGTGGTAGCGCTCGTCGAGTTCGATGTCGTCCGCGGTGAGCTCCCGGCGCACCCCGATGAGCCGTGCGGTGCCGGCCGCGATCCGGGCGATCTGCTCGCGGGTACGGGCGGGCTCGGCGGACGCGTCGATGCCCAGGACGCGCCGCGGGCGGGCGCCCGCCTCCTCCAGCGCGGCGAAGCCCGCGACCATGCCGGCCTGGGTGGAGCCGGTCACCGAGCAGACCACCACGGTGTCGAAGAACACGCCGAGCGCGCGTTCCTGCTCGGCGACCTCGTACGCCCAGTTCGCGAAGCCGAGCCCGCCCAGCGGGTGGTCGGACGCGCCCGCGGGGATGGCGTACGGCTTGCCGCCGCCCTCCTCCACCTCGCGCAGCGCCTGCTCCCAGCTCTCCTTGACGCCGATGCCGAACCCGGCGCGTACCAGGCGGATGTCGGCGCCGGCCAGGCGGCTGATCAGGATGTTGCCGACCTTGTCGTAGACGGCGTCGGGCCACTCGACCCAGCTCTCCTGGATGAGTACGCACTTCAGACCGGCGCGGGCGGCGACCGCCGCGACCTGGCGGGTGTGGTTGGACTGGACACCGCCGATGGACACGAGGGTGTCGCAGCCCTTCGCCAGGGCGTCGGCGACGAGGTATTCGAGCTTGCGGGTCTTGTTGCCGCCGTAGGCGATGCCGGAGTTGCAGTCCTCCCGCTTGGCCCAGATCGCGGCGCCGCCGAGGTGCTCGGTGAGCCGGTCGAGCCGGTGCACCGGCGAAGGGCCGAAGAGGAGGGGGTAGCGGTCGTAGGAGGAGAGGGACGGGGAGGCGGACGGGGTGGTGGTCATACGGGCTCCCTGGCTCGGTGGTGCGGCGGAAGGCTGGGTGGGGTGGTGCGGCGGAAGGCTGGGTGGGGTGCTGCGGCGGAAGGCTGAATGGATGCTGCGGCGGCCCGCTGTCGGGCCGCCGGGCTACTCGGGCGGTTCGTCGGCCAGCTCTTCGAGCGCCCGCCAGATCTCTGCGGTGATCCGCGCGGCGGCTTCGGCATCGCGTTCCGCGCACGCCTCGATCAGCCGCTGGTGCAGCTCCGCCGAGCCGTGCGCGGAGCCGGCCGTGCCGAACCTCCGCCACTCCAGGCGCCGGATCAAGGGGGTGTAGCGCTCGACGGTGGCGGCCACGGCACGGTTGCCGCACGCGGTGACGAGGACGTCGTGGAGCTGGTCGTCGGCGCGCAGCGCCTCCACCACGTCGCCGCGGCCGGTCGCGTCCCGGAACCGGTCGTTGGCGGCGCGCATCGCGGCGACGTCCGCGTCCGTGAGGCGGGGCACTGCGGTCCTGGCGGCCAGTTCCTGCATGGCCCGTACGACGGCCGCCGCGTCCCGGACGTCGCGCGGTACCAGCCGGGTCACCCGGGTGTAGCTCTGTGGCTTGGATTCGACGAGGCCCTCGCCGGAGAGCCGGGACAGCGCGTCGCGGACGGGGGCGCGGGAGAGTCCGAGGCGTTCGGCGAGGTCGGCGTCGCGGACCGGGGCACCGGGCGGGAGGTCGCCGCGGACGATGGCGTCGCGGATCGCCTCGTAGGCGCTGTCCCGCAGCAGGGTCCGTCGGACGGGGCGCAGGGTCTCCATGAACTGACATGTTAGATGTCTGTGCGCTCCGTACTCAAGACCCCGTCCGTGGGCAGCCACGAGCGGCGGCCCGGCGGCGCCCACCGGGCGGGGCGCGGCGAAAGCGCACTCGGATGAGGCTTCGCACTCCGGGCCGCATAAGCTCATCCTGGGCAACGGGACAGAACCGTTGCCCCGTTGTTTGCCCGGCAAGCTGAGAAAGAAGTGTGAGCAGGGTGTTTTCGCAGGTCAGCCGGACGACCAGGACTGCGAGGTAGGCGCAAGGTGCACATCGTCATCATGGGCTGCGGGCGAGTAGGAGCCGCTCTCGCGCAGACCCTGGAGCAGCAGGGGCACACGGTCGCCGTCATCGACCAGGACCCGACGGCGTTCCGTCGCCTCGGGTCCGGATTCGGCGGACGGCGCGTCACGGGTGTCGGCTTCGACCAGGACACTCTCCGTGAGGCGGGTATCGAGGAGGCCGGCGCGTTCGCAGCGGTGAGCAGCGGCGACAACTCGAACATCATCGCCGCCCGGGTGGCCCGCGAGATGTTCGGCATCGAGAATGTCGCCGCGCGGATCTACGACCCCCGGCGCGCCGAGGTGTACCAGCGTCTCGGCATCCCCACGGTCGCCACCGTGCGCTGGACCGCGGACCAGATGCTGCGGCGGCTGCTGCCTTCGGGCGCCGAGCCGCTGTGGCGGGATCCGAGCGGTGGTGTGCAGCTCGCGGAGGTGCACACCACACCCTCGTGGATCGGCCACAAGATCAGCACCCTGCAGGAGGAGACGGGCGTCCGCGTGGCGTTCCTCACCCGGCTGGGCGAAGCCATACTGCCCACCTCGCAGACGGTGCTGCAGGAGGGCGACCTGGTCCACGTGATGATGCGTACGGACGAGATCGCGAAGGTCGAGGCGGCCTTCGCCGAGGGTCCTGAGGAGGGCGGTCACTGATGCGTGTCGCGATTGCCGGGGCCGGTGCGGTGGGGCGTTCCATCGCGGGCGAGCTGCTGGAGAACGGGCACGAGGTGCTGCTCGTCGACAAGGCGCCGACGGCCATCTCGGTGGAGCGGGTGCCCATGGCCGAGTGGCTGCTGGCGGACGCCTGCGAGATCACCTCGCTCGACGAGGCGGCGCTGCAGCGCTGCAACGTCGTGATCGCCGCGACCGGCGACGACAAGGTGAACCTGGTCGTCTCGCTGCTCGCGAAGACCGAGTACGGCGTGCCGAGGGTCGTCGCCCGGGTCAACAACCCGAAGAACGAATGGCTGTTCAACGAGGCCTGGGGTGTCGATGTGGCGGTCTCGACGCCGCGTCTGATGTCGGCGCTGGTCGAGGAGGCGGTGAGCGTCGGGGATCTGGTCCGGCTGCTGCGCTTCAGCCACGGTGACGCCAACCTGGTCGAGCTGACGCTGCCGCCGGAGTCGGCGCTGGCCGGCACCCGGGTCGGGGAGGTGGCCTGGCCCGAGGACACCTCGCTGGTCACCATCATCCGTGGTCAGCGCGTGCTGACGCCGAGCACCGAGGAGACCCTGGAGGCCGGTGACGAGCTGCTGTTCGTGGCCGCGCAGGCACGCGAGGAACAGTTGGAGGACCTGCTGTCGGTGCGCCGGGGCGACTCGGACGACTGACCCTCGGGCGCGGACGGCACGGACGCGGGAAGGGCCCGGAACCGTATGACACGGTTCCGGGCCCTTCCGTATGTCCGGCGATCGCGGTTCCCGGAACGCCCGGCTCAGAACTCCTGGTTGCGCACGGCGGCGGCGGCCTTGCGCTCCTTCTCCGCCTGCTCCTCGGCCTCCATCTCGGCGAAGACGTCGATGGGCGGCGGCGCCTTGGCCAGGAAGACCCAGGTCAGGTAGACCGCGAGCAGGAACGGGGGGATCTTCAGCGCGACCAGGATCCAGCCCAACTGGGTGGTGTCGGCCCACCAGTACAGCGGGAAGAGGATCGCGCACTTGGCGAGCAGGATCAGTCCCCAGGCGTAACTGGCCTTGGCGTACGCCTTCTTGCGGCCGGGGTTCCTGGTGCGCCAGGAGAGGTTCTCCTTGAACACCGGCCCCAGGATGAGACCGATCAGCGGCACCCCGGCGAGGGTGGTGATCAGGTAGGCGAGGGCCAGGCCGAGCGTGTAGAGCATGCCCGGCAGATAGAAGTCCTTGGCATTGCCCGTCATCATCGCGAAGACCACGCCGAAGGCCACACCGAAGACACCGCTGAAGGCGTGCTTGACGGTGTCCCTCCGGATCAGCCGCACGGCGACGAGGATCAGCGACACCACCAGGGCCGCGATGGCCGAGAGGTGGAGATCCTTGTTGATCGTGAAGATGGTGACGAACAGCAGCCCGGGAAGGACTGTCTCCACCATGCCCCGGACACCGCCGAACGCCTCGAAGAGCGCGGCCTCGGTGACCGCCTTCGTGTCGGTCGCCTGCTGGTCGGTGCGGGTGGTGGGGTCCGTGTCGGACGTCGGCTTGTCGAGAGACGTCACCGGCTACTCCTTGCCGAGCGGTCGGAGTTCGTATTTGGGGTTGAACAGCACCCGGCGCCCGTGGCTCATGGCGATCCGGCCGGAGGCGATGAGCCTGCGGCCCGGTTCTATGCCCACGATGGAGCGGCGGCCCAGCCAGACGACGTCCAGTGGCGCGGTGCCGTCGAAGAGCTCGGCCTCCAGGGCGGGCACTCCGGCGCGCGGCCGCAGGGTGACGGTCCGCAAGGTACCAGTCACCTTCACGATCTGGCGGTCGGTGCATTCGGAGATCCGTGTGCAGCCCGAGGCCTGCGCGTCCTCCTGCAGCTCCTCGGACTCGAGGTCCTCCTGGGAGCTGGACAGCCGGTCGAGCATCCGCCGGAAGCGGCCCGACGGCTTCTCCGCCTTGCCGGGCTTGTCGGATCGAGGAACAGCACTCATACCCGAAGGGTACCGGTCCCGGCTGCTCCGGGCGGGTGTCCCCGGTCTCACTCGAACGAGTGACCGGGGAGAGTCACGGAGGAGCTCCTCGCGCCCCGTTCAGCCGCGCTCGAAGCGGTACCCCATGCCCGGCTCGGTGACGAAGTGCCGGGGGTGCGAGGGGTCGGCCTCCAGCTTGCGCCTCAGCTGGGCCATGTAGACCCGCAGATAGTTGGTCTCGGTGCCGTACGAGGGTCCCCAGACCTCCTGGAGCAGCTGTTTCTGGCTGACCAGCCGGCCGCTGTTGCGGACCAGGACCTCCAGCAGGTGCCACTCGGTGGGGGTGAGCCGTACGTCGCGTCCCGCGCGGTGGACCTTCTTCGCCGCCAGGTCGACGGTGAACCCCTCGGTCTCGACGATCACGACGTCGTCGGAGCCGTGCTGTCCGACCGGCTCGGCGCGGCGGACCGAGGCGCGCAGCCGGGCCAGCAGCTCGTCCATGCCGAACGGCTTGGTGACGTAGTCGTCGGCGCCGGCGTCCAGCGCCTCCACCTTCTCGTCGGAGGTGTGGCGGGCGGAGAGCACCAGGATCGGCACCCGGGTCCAGCCGCGCAGCCCCTTGATCACCTCGACGCCGTCCATGTCCGGCAGCCCGAGGTCGAGGACGACGACATCGGGGTGGCGGGCGGCGGCGAGCTGGAGGGCGGTCGCGCCGTCGGGCGCCGCGTCCACCTCGTACTTGCGCGCCTTCAGGTTGATCACGAGGGCGCGTACGATCTGCGGCTCGTCGTCGACCACAAGCACCCGTGTCATGGGGGCCCTGCCTTTCTGCTGTACGGCGATCTCCCGGAACGTGCCGGAGATCATGAGGTGAACTGCGTGGTCATGCGGTGTCCCGCGGGATCATGAGGTGACCCGCGCGGGCAGTTCGGGGCTGACCGGAACGTATCCCGATGCCGCCTTGAGGGTCAGCACCATGGTGAGGCCCCCGCCGGGGGTGTCCTCGGCGTCCAGCGTGCCGCCCATGGACTCCACGAAGCCGCGGGCCACGGCGAGCCCCAGTCCGACGCCCGCGCCGCGCGGGGCGTCGCCGTAGCGCTGGAAGGGCTCGAAGATCCGCTCCTTGGCGTCGTCCGGGACTCCGGGGCCGCGGTCGGCCACCCGTAGCTCGACACGTTCGCCGAGCGCGCTGGCGGCCACGGTGACGCGTTCCGCGTGGCGGCTGTACTTCACGGCGTTCTCGACGATGTTGGCGACGGCCCGCTCCAGCAGCCCGGGGTCGACCTCGACCATCGGCAGGGTCTCGGGGATGTCCAGGTCGACGCTGTCCTCGGGGACTCCTCCGAGCGCCATCGGGACCACCTCGTCGAGGTCGATCTCGCGGATCAGCGGGGTGACCGTGCCGGTCTGGAGCCGGGACATGTCCAGGAGGTTGCCCACGAGGTGGTCGAGGCGGTCGGCGCCGTTCTCGATGCCCTCCAGGAGTTCCGCCTGGTCCTCGTCGGACCAGGCGACGTCGTCGGAGCGCAGGGAGCTGACGGCGGCCTTGATACCGGCGAGCGGGGTACGCAGATCGTGGCTGACGGCGGCGAGGAGCGCCGTCCTGATCCGGTTGCCCTCGGCGAGCCGCCGGGCCTCCTCGGCCTCGTCGACCAGGCGCTGCCGGTCCAGTACGACGGCGGCCTGGGCGGCGAACGCGCCGAGCACCCTGCGGTCCTCGGCGGGCAGCACCCGGCCGGAGAGGGCGAGGGCCATGTGGTCGCCGACGGGCATGTCCACATCGGCGTCCTCGGGCCGGGCCACCGGTCCCGGTCCGACGCTCCCGGCGCAGGTCCACGGGTCGACGTCGCTGCTGCGCTCCAGCAGGGCGACGGACTCCATGCCGAAGGTCTCGCGGACCCGGTCGAGGAGTGCGTCCAGCGTCGTCTCGCCGCGCAGCACACTGCCGGCCAGGAAGGAGAGGATCTCCGACTCGGCTCGCAGCCGTGCCGCCTGATGGGTGCGGCGGGCCGCCAGGTCGACGACCGAGGCGACCGAGACCGCCACCGCGAAGAAGATCACGATGGCGACGAAGTTCTCCGGGTCCTGCACGGTCAGGGTGTGGGTGGGCGGGGTGAACCAGTAGTTGAGCAGCATCGAGCCGACGGCGGCCGACGCGAGGGCCGGCAGCAGTCCGCCGAGCAGCGCGGCGCCCACGGTCAGGAAGAGGAAGAGCAGGACGTCGTTGGCGAGTCCGGGACCGCTGTCCAGACCGGCCAGGAGCAGGGTGAGAAGGGCCGGGCCGCCGACCCCGACCAGCCAGCCCCAGATGATCCGCACCCGGCCGAGCCGGGCACCGCGGGCGATGGGCAGACCGCGCCCCTTGGCGACCTCTTCGTGGGTGACGATGTGGACATCGAGGTCGGGCCCGGACTCCCGGGCGACGGTGGCGCCCACGCCCGGTCCGTAGATGTACTGCCAGGCCTTGCGGCGGCTGGAGCCGAGGACGATCTGCGTGGCGTTCACCCCGCGCGCGAATTCGAGGAGCGCCGACGGTATGTCGTCGCCGATGACGTGGTGGAACGTGCCGCCGAGGTCCTCCACGAGGGTTCGCTGGACGGTGAGTTCCTTGGGGGATGCGGAGGTCAGCCCGTCGCTGCGGGCGATGTAGACGGCGAGGATCTCGCTGCCCGAGCCCTTGGCCGCCATCCGGGACGCGCGGCGGATGAGGGTACGGCCCTCGGGGCCGCCGGTGAGTCCGACGACGATGCGTTCGCGGGCCTGCCAGGTGGTGCGGATGTTGTGCTCGCCGCGGTACTGCTGGAGGTACTCGTCGACCCGGTCGGCGACCCAGAGGAGGGCCAGCTCGCGCAGGGCGGTCAGGTTGCCGGGGCGGAAGTAGTTGGACAGCGAGGCGTCGATCCGGTCCGGCTTGTAGATGTTGCCGTGGGCCATCCGGCGGCGCAGCGCCTGCGGCGACATGTCGACGAGTTCGAGCTGGTCGGCCCTGCGGACGACCTCGTCGGGGACGGTCTCGCGCTGCCGCACGCCGGTTATCGCCTCGACGACGTCACCGAGCGACTCCAGGTGCTGGATGTTGACGGTGGACACCACGTCGATGCCGGCCTGGAGGAGTTCCTCGACGTCCTGCCAGCGTTTGGCGTTGCGGGAGCCCGGCACATTGGTGTGGGCCAGTTCGTCCACCAGGGCGACGGCGGGGGCGCGCTCCAGGACCGCGTCGACGTCCATCTCGGTGAAGACGGCGGAGCGGTACTCGATCTCGCGGCGCCGGACCTGCTCCAGGCCGTGCAGCATGACCTCGGTGCGCGGCCGGTCGTGGTGCTCCACGAAGGCGACGACGCAGTCGGTGCCCCGCTCCACGCGTCGATGGGCCTCGGAGAGCATCGCGTACGTCTTGCCGACGCCGGGTGCCGCACCCAGGTAGATCCGAAGCTTGCCGCGTGCCATGGCCCCATTGTCTTCTCTCGAACCGGCTGCGTCCGATGCGGCAGCCGGTTCGAAGCTACCTCGCGCATTGTCGACAAATGGGGCGCGGGGTGGGGCGAGGGACCGAATTGACAGGATTCTGACGCCCCGGACGGGCCCTACGCGTGCTCGACGATGTGTCCGTCGCTCAGTTCCAGCACCCGGTCCGCCAGCCCCAGCAGCTGGGTGTCGTGCGTCGCCACCAGCGCGGTGACGCCCTCGCTGCGCACGACCGCCCGCAGCAGCTCCATCACCGCGAGCCCGGTCTCCGCGTCGAGCTGTCCCGTCGGCTCGTCCGCGATCAGCAGGGCGGGCCGGTTGGCGAGCGCGCGGGCGATCGCGACGCGCTGCTGCTGCCCCCCGGAGAGCTCGCCGGGGCGCTGGGCCGCGTGGTCGGCGAGGCCGACCAGGGAGAGCAGCAGCGCCACCCGCTCCTCGCGCTCGCTCGGGTCCGCCTTGCGCAGCCGCATGGGCACGCCGACGTTCTCCGCCGCGGTCAGGATCGGGATCAGGCCGAACGACTGGAAGATAAAACCGATCCGGTCCCTGCGCAGCTCCAGGAGCCCGTTCTCGCCGAGCTCGGCGAGGTCCGTGCCGTCGACGGTGATCCGTCCGCCGTCGGGGCTGTCGAGCCCGCCGAGCAGGTTGAGGAGGGTCGTCTTGCCCGAACCCGAGCGCCCCTTGAGCGCGATGAGCTCGCCGCGCGGCACCTCGAAGGACACCCCGCGCAGCGCGTGCACCGCACCGGCGCCGGAGCCGTACGAGCGGTGCAGGTCCTCGACCCGGACCATGGGCCCGCCTGCCGGTTCCTGGGCGACTGCGGTACCGCCCTGCCCCTCGGTGCCCGTCCGGCCGGTGCTCTCGGTCATGTCTCTCCCCGTACGTGCTCGGTCGCGTCGGCCGCCAGTATGTGCAATGCGCACCGGGCTGGACAATGCCCGGCGGCTCTCGGGTGTCCCGGCCGGACGCCGTCGCGGCCGTTCCGGCGGTGGCCCGGCCCGCCGCACCCCTTGCGGAAGCGCTGACGCTCCCCCGGTCGAAGCACTACCGCTCCCCGACGACTTCCCGACAATTCTCTGACACCGCCCGGCCAGCCTGACCGAGGTCCACCGGGGCGAGCGCCCCGGCCTCGAAGTGCTCGTCCTCGAAAGGGTGCGCATGACGTCACGCAGAAACCATCCCCGGCTGGCGGCCGGAGTTCTCGGGATCTCCCTGACCCTGTCCGCGGTCCCCGCCGCCGCGGAATCGCGGCCCACCGCCGCCCCCACCGTCTCCGAACAGCAGGTGATGCCCCATCTGCGGGCCCTGCAGGGCATCGCGGACCGCAACGGCGGCAACCGCGCGCACGGCACGAAGGGGTACGCGGATTCGGTGGCGTACGTGAAACGCGCCCTGGACCGGGCGGGCTTCCGCACCCGGCTGGTCCCGTTCACGCACGCCGGGGCCACGGGCGACAACCTGATCGCCGACTGGCCGGGCGGCGACCCGGACCATGTGGTGCTGACCGGGGCCCACCTCGACAGCGTCGGGGAGGGCCCGGGGATCAACGACAACGGCTCGGGTTCGGCCGCGGTCCTGGCCGCGGCCCTCCAGGTGGCCGAGTCCGGTCTCGCACCCGAACGGCATCTGCGGTTCGCGTGGTGGGGCGCGGAGGAACAGGGCCTGATCGGCTCGGCGAGCTACGTCAGCAAGCTCTCCGGGGCCGAACGCCGCAGGATCGACGTCTATCTCAACTTCGACCAGGCGGGCAGCAGGAACACCCGGCAGTGGCTCGTGGTCCACGACGACGAGCACGGCGAGACCGAGGCCCAGCATGCCTTCGAGGCGTGGTTCGCCGAGCGGGCCATCCCGACCTTCGACATCGGCGTCGGCGGTTCGGACCACGAGTCGTTCGGCAATGCCGGCATCCCGTCGTCCGGCTTCAGCACCGGCATCTCCGACTGCATCCACGAGGCCTGCGACGACCTGGCCAACGTGGATCCGAAGACGGAGACCACCAGCACCGACGCCATCGTCGGCGTGCTGCGGAAGCTCGCCGCCACCACGCCCCGGCACTGACCCCCGGCCTCCGCCCCCAGGAACGAGACATGCGCAGAATCCTGAACCGACCGGACCGACCGAACCGACGCCGCAGGACCGTCACCGCCCTGGTCGCCGCGGTCGTGAGCGGCTCCGTGCTGGCCGCCGTCCCCGCCTCGGCCGCCATCGGCGGACCGGGTCTCGGCGACCCGTACTTCCCCGACGACGGCAACTCCGGCTACGACGTCTCCCACTACGACGTCCGCATCTCGTACGACCCGGCGCACACCGACCGTCTGGACGGCGACACCACCGTCACCGCCCGCGCCCTGACCGGCCTGGACCGGTTCGGTCTCGACCTCAAGGGCTTCACCGTGGCATCGGTGGAGGTGGACGGCGTGCCGGCCAGGACGTTCTCCCGGGCCGGCGCCCATGAACTGCTCATCACCCCGGCCCGCCCGGTGGCGAAGGGCGCGACGTTCCGGGTCCGGGTGAAGTACGCGGGCAGGCCCGACCCCGAGGGCTGGCACACCCTGCGGAGCGGCGGCGCGAACGTGGCGGGCGAGCCGCACTCCGCGACCTCCTGGTACCCCTCCAACGACCACCCGTCCGACAAGGCCACCTTCGCCCTCACCGCGACGGTCCCCGACGGCTGGACGGCCGTCGGCAACGGGCTGCCCGGCCCGGAGAGCCTGAAGGACGGCAGAAGGACCTTCCGCTGGTCCGAGGACCGGCCGATGGCCACGTACCTCAGCACGGTCGCCATCGACCGCTTCACCGTCCACCGCGGCCGGACGGCCGCGGGAACACCGGTCATCACGGCGTACAGCCCGGACGCCGTCATCGACCCCGAGGCGGAGGCCCAGCAGACGGAGATCCTGGACTTCCTGGCCTCGAAGTTCGGTCCGTACCCGTTCTCCTCCGCGGGTGCCATCGTCGTCGGGGAACCGAAGGAGCCGTCCGACGGCCCCCTCGCCCTGGAGACGCAGAGCCGCCCCACCTACGGCTCCATGCTCTTCGACGCCTCGATGGTCCACGAGAACACCCACCAGTGGTTCGGTGACAGCGTCTCGTTCAAGGACTGGCGGGACGGCTGCGCCGCCGAGTGCTTCGCCCAGTACGCCGGGCAGTTGTGGGAGGAGCACAAGGGCGCCGACCTGGACCGGGACTACTACCGGTCCGAGGTGGAGCAGTACAGGAACGATCCCTCGTTCTGGTCCGTCAGGCTCTACGACCCGGGACCGGGCAAGGAACTGGACGCGGCCCTGTACTTCAAGGGCTCGCTGATGCTGCACGCCCTGCGCCGCACGGTGGGCGACGAGGCGTTCTTCCGGACGCTCCGGACCTGGACCCGCGACCACGCATACGGCAATGCCTCGTTCCGGCAGTTCGAGGCGCTGGCGGCGAAGGTGTCGGGCAAGGACCTCAAGGGCTTCTTCGCGGCCTGGGTGGACGGCACCGTCCTCCCGCCGCAGAAGTACCTCTACCCGGGCACCCTGGGCGCAGGGCCGGCTCGTACCTGAAGCCGAAGCGGCACACCGGAGTCGTACCGACCCTCACCAAGGTCACCGAGCTGCGCCAGCCGCGCGGCGT